>CACYIR010000040.1 GCA_902774525.1 uncultured Lachnospiraceae bacterium | reverse complement strand
AGGAGGGAAAACATATGAGCCAATTATTTGAAGATCTCTGCACCGGACTTGATCAAGCCATAGAATACTCTAAAGGTAAAGGTCCCGGTAAAGCAACAACTCTTGTAAAATACACCATAGATCCTGTCAAAGAATATGACCGGTCCCAGATCCGTAATATACGCATGAAGGCAAATATGTCCCAACACGTATTCGCTGATTATCTTGGCGTCTCTGTTAAAACAGTGGAAGCATGGGAATGCGGAAGAACCCATCCGACCGGACCCGCATGCCGGCTCATAAGTCTTCTCTCGGGAGGTCAGATAACTTCACTTCCGTTCGTCCGCACCGGAATCTGTTAAATACAATTTCATAATTACAATAAAAAACAGGGATTCCCTATCTGGGAATCCCTGTTTTTATCGAGGTGACGTGATTCGAACACGCGACCTCTACGTCCCGAACGTAGCGCTCTACCAAGCTGAGCCACACCTCGAAAACAGCACATATGCAATGATATACTGATAAATAGAAAAAGTCAAGCAGAAAAACGAAATTTTACTATCATTCTTTAAAACAATGTGTTATAATTAAGTTTGGATTATTATATCCGTAGAACAAACCCATTCGGAGACAGGTATGGCATTACTTGAAAAAACCGTGCTTTTCGATAAATACAGGATCATACAGCAGCTGGATAAGACCAACTACGTGACTGTATACTTGGGAGAGCATTTACATACAAGTGAATATGTCCTGATTCATATCATGAACCCGCACGCCATCACCAAGCTTGAAAGCGAGCGTACCAGGTTCCTTAACGAAATGAAGATCATACGCAACTTTGAGCATCCTTCTCTGTTGCGTGTTTATGATGCCGGTGAATATGACGATACCATCTGTATAGTATTCGAGTATTTTGACGGAATCCAGCTTAACAAATATATCGAGCAGAACAAATCGCTCGACGTGAAGGTGGCTTTGAACATCGTAGAACAGATAGCCACCGGACTTCGTTATGCCCAGAGCTTCAATATCCTTCACAGGGCTCTGCGTACCCCCAGTGTACTTATATTGGAACAGGACGGCAATCTCCTGGTAAAGCTCTCGAACTTTGCCCTGACGTACATCATTGATTACTCCAGTTTTGCAAATACGGATATAGATTACAGCTTCGGCTTTATGGCACCGGAAATGACAGGTGTGCTTGACAGACCGGTAGACCAGCGTTCGGACCTTTACTCCTTAGGTATCGTCATGTACCAGATGATGACGGGATGTCTGCCGTTCCATTCGGATACCATGGACAACATGGTATATAAGCACTTAGCTGTCCGCGTAAAGCCTCCGGAAGATATCAATCCGGCTATCCCCGTCGACGTATCAAATATTATAACCAAGCTCATAAGCAAGGATCCAGATCTCCGGTACTCCACAGCCAATGAGCTTATCAGTGATATAGACGGATTCCTGTCCAACAGCGAATTCGGAAACAGGATATCGGACAACGACATCCTGCACGGTTTCAACCGTAAGGCAAAAATGTACAGCCGTCACAGAGAGCTTACGCAGCTCAAAGAAATATGTGACGACTCCTTCGAGAACTCCGGACATTTTATATTCGTACACGGCGGTTTAGGAAGCGGTAAGACGGACCTTATGAACAACCTCTATACCGACCTCTCTAACCGTGGTATTACCGCCTTAAGAAGTTCATTTAAGTCCCAGTTCAGGATGACTCCGTACTCAGCGTTCCAGCAGCTCCTTAATGAATTTGCGGCCATCTACGGAACATACGAGAGAAAGCACCAGATCACTGAGAAGAACCGTCTTTCCCAGCTCATCGGCGGCCTTACGAGTACTGTTACCCGTATCAGCCCCATCATGAACTCGGTACTTACCGAGGCCGTATCATTACCGGCTCTCGATGACTATAAAGAACAACAGCGCTCATTTATGCTGCTTTCCACATTTATGCTTTCGCTCTTAAGAGACGAGAAGCCTTACTGTATCATATTTGATGACCTGCAGTATGCCGACTCCTCTTCGCTTTCGCTTATATGCGAAATGGCAGAGCGTATCTCTTCGCATAAGGTAAGCATAGTTGTCACCATGCGTGACTTTGAATCGCCCGAGGAAAATCCTCTGTTGGCATCCGTGCTTTCAAGGCTTAAAACCACCTCAGGTTTCTTCGACCTGCCGTTAAAGCCTTTCAATGAAACACGTATGTGTGAATACCTGGCAGATATCCTCAATATCCCCCGCCAGGAATGCAGCGTCCTTACCACATACATGATAGAAAAGACCGACGGTAATCCGTACTTTACTATCAATGTACTCCGTTCCATGCTGGAAGACGGCGTGATCACCGTGACCAACCGTACCTTAGAGCATGACTGGGATAAGCTGCGCAATGTCAACTCCGAACACGATGTTATAAATATCATAAAGAGAAGGCTTGCACTTCTCGATGAAGATGCGGTAACCCTGCTCGAGATCGCCGCAGTCATCGGCTACGAATTCTCACTTGACCTTCTCTCATATATCACGGATATTAAGCTGCCGGATATGCTGCCCTGGATCGACCATGCGGTATCCCTGCAGTTCTTAAACTATGCCGCTGCAAGGAAAACTCTTGTTTCCTTTGCACATAAGCAGATATATGAAGTATTCCTTTCCATGATCGATTCCGCGCGTGAAAAGGAGCTCCATTACTGGATAGCAAGAGGTATCGAGGCCAAGTATGCCGGAGAGACCTCACAGCATCTGTACAGACTGGTATACCATTTCTTAATGGCAGACGATGACAGGGGTGTAAGGCGCTACTGTCTTGATGCGGCACATTTAGCAGAATCTTCCAATGCAAACGAGGAAGCCATCAGCTATTACCGCAAGGCTTTGGAGCTTATGGGCAACCGTACCGCCAACAACCTTGAGTCATGGATCGCGATCAAGAAATCACTTATAAACCTCAACCTTATCACAGGGCATTTCAGTGATGCACTTGCTATCGCCGGAGAGCTTCTGCCCATGGTCGAGGACAGGCTGGAAAAGGCAAAGCTGTACAAGAGCATAGGTGTCGGACATTTCCGTCAGGGAAGCTTCAGGGATTGTATATCAAACCTCATGATAGCTTTAAAATCCCTCGATTTCAAATTCCCGGCTTCCGATGCCGAAATGGCCGTCATGCTTCATTCGCTTAAAGCAAGCGTGATGTTTACCGGCTCGGATATCACCAAGACAAAAGCATCCTCATCAGGCGAGTCCATGCGAAGGGATTCCGACATCAGTGAGGAAGACAAGGTCATAGTATCGATTTTGGAGACCCTCATTTGGGTATATGCATACACCAATAAGACCAACTTCAATTATACATTGCTCAGGCTGTACACATATGCCTCAAAGAAATTCGGTAACTCACCGGAACTCGGATTTGCAGCCTCCGCTCTGGTAATTCACTACGGTCTTAACAATGAGAAAAAGAAAGCAAAGCTCGCACAGTCGATGACACTTAATCTCCGTAAGTCCATCGGCGACAAATTCGGATATGCGCGAAGCCTTTTCATAAGCGGTATCTTCTGCATAGTCGAAAGTGAGCATAATAAAGCCATAAAATACTTAAAGGAAGCTTTAGACCTCTTTAACGAGATAGGCGATATGTGGGAGATAAACAACATATACATTTATCTGGGACTCGCCTACTACATGTCAGGCCACTTTGAGGAAAGCAGGGAGACCTGTGAGGCATCGATAGCCCTTTCACAGAAGCTGAACGATAAGTTCACGCTCCTTATCTCCTCTTCCATCATGATAGGCGTTCTGGCATTAAAGGGTAATTACAGCTTAGCCGAAGCTGCCGCAGAATCAGCAGCAAGGCTTAACGATGAGCTTCCCATCCCGTTCGCACAGTGCTTCTACCGTGCCATGACGGGTGTGCTTAAACTCGAAGAAGGTAAGTACGAGAATGCCGAAAAGCACTTAAATATCGCGCAAAACTTTATAGATACGGTACGTTTCGTGGATGCACCTCTGTTGTTTGTAACCTCGAACCTTGCCATATCAAAGATCAGTACCTTTAAGAACGAGCGTAACAGTCTGCTCCAGGAGATCCGCGTAAAGCAGGAGTCATACTTAAAGACCCTGTGCAGCCAGGCACTCGCCGACTCAAAGGCGTACCCCTGTTTCAGGATCCCGGCTTACCGTGCGGCAGCCCTGTTTAACTCAATGATAAATAAGGTCAAAAAGGCCGATGACCTGTATAAGGAAGGTATCCTTCTTTCTTCAGATACACAGAACGTATTTGACAATGCTCTCATACATTTCGAGTACGGAATGTTCCTCTTGGAGAAGCACCGTACCGAAGAATCACGTTACAATATATTCGATGCATATATGAATTTCTCAAGCATTTCGGCATCGGTATATATAAAGAAATGCGAGGAGATCATCACATCAAGATATGCGGATAACTTCGTATCCAACTCCCTGATGGCGGATATCACCTCCAAACAGAACCGTATGAACGTAGACCGTAAGGTAAATACCCTGCTCAGAATGGGTGAAAAGCTTACATCAACCCTTGAGATTGAAGAGCTGCAGAACAAGATCCTGCAGGATGCGGTAGAACTGGCCGGTGCAGAAAGAGGTATCCTCTTCCTCTACCCCGAAATGGGCGAAAAGAAGCTGTATGTCGCTTCAATCTTCAATACCGGTAACTTCGACAGCTACGCATACGACTGGATACTTGAAGACGTAGAGCTTACCAACCAGCCCCTTGTCATAAACGACGTACAGTCCGACGAGTTCAGAAAGAACTATTCACAGATGGTACGTTACGGTATAAAGTCTGTTATGGCCATGCCCATGTTCGTACGAGGCAAGCTGTACGGAGTCATCTACCTTGACTCCCGTCTGGTACGAGGCATATTCAGTAACGAGTATATGGAGACCATCGGCTTCATCGCCAACCAGTCCGGTGCGCCCATAGAGAACGCGAGATTGTACCACAGAGCTATCACCGACGGTCTTACACAGCTGTACGGCCGTTCCTATCTCGACAACCTGATCATAGACAAGACCTCCAATTCGGACAGGACCAGACTTTCGGCCCTGATGCTCGACGTGGATTTCTTTAAGAAATGTAACGATACCTACGGCCACCAGTTCGGTGACGAGGTATTAAAACAGGTAGCGAGCATCATGAAGAAGGTAACAGGTAACAAAGGTACAGCCTGCCGTTACGGCGGTGAGGAATTTGTTATCCTGCTCGATTCTAATAATGCCGAGTTTGCTCTTTCCGTAGCGGAGAAAATACGTCAGACTATAGAAACCACCTCCGTACCGTATAACGAAGGCAGCAAGGTCACTCTCGTATCCATCACGGTCAGCATAGGTGTTTCCATCTGGGAATCCAGAATGGAACGTGTCGAGCTCATAGAGCATGCCGATAAAGCCCTGTACGCAGCCAAGCACGGCGGCAGGAACCAGGTAAAGCTCTGGAGCAAGGAACTCGAAAAATAAATCTTATACACAGAAAAAATCCGCTTCCGTTAATCGGGAGCGGATTCTTGTTTTTCACATTCTTTTATTCTTTCAGATACCATTTCCTTCAAAGTGGAATTGGGTGCGACCTCAAGCATCTTCCGATAGCTGTCCATAGCTTCTTCATACCTTTCAAGTGCCTGGTAGGTCTTTCCGAGATAATACAGAGGACTGTCATAGGAAGGATCCATATCGGATGCCGCGCGGAACCAGTCTATGGCATCATCGTATATACCTTTCTCATAAAGGTTCTTGGCTTTCAGATATACCTTCTGGGAAGCGGCAGGATATATCTCTGCCCTCATGCTCTTTAAGATGTTTATGGCGTATTCCTGGGCTATCTCATTCTCGTCTATCTTCCAGAGCTTATAAGCCAGGGATACCAGATCTTCATCGGGGTATTCCTTTTTAGCCAGAAACTTCTTGTACTCTTCCCATGCCTCAAAAAACTTCTCATAGCTTTCGTTATCCACGTCTATGCTGGTGCCGTCACCGTAGGCGCCGGCTTTTCCGTTAAGCTTTGCTACCTCTTTTTCAAGATTCGTTATCGTTTTCTGAAGCTGCGAGATCGTGGCCGATTTAGCTGAAAGCTCTGCGCTGTAATCTATCTTCGAGCTCTCATACTCTTCCTTCATGTTCTTCTTAACTGTAGGAACTATGAGCCACTGTGCACATATGATACCGAGTACCACGCCTATGATCAGGTTTACAAAAGGCAGTATGCTCGGTTTTTCCTCCTTGTAGGAGAACTTTGCTTCGATGGGCTTATCCTTAGTATCGGCACTGTCGAGGATATCTTCATCCCCTTCGCCCTCTATGCTGCTTCCGGTCAGTTCCTGACGGTACTGGAGCAGGACCGTATTTCCCATATCAACCTTAAGGCCCATATTTATAAGCCTGAACGCCTTAGAGTTCTCACCCGTCTCCATATATATAAGAGACAGCAGCTGGTAAGCTTTAACCAGCTTTCTGTTAAGTGTGAGCGAACGCTTTAACTGTATCACAGCCAGATCGAAATTATGCTGTCTGGCCTCCTCTAAAGCAAGATTGTATTTCTTTATCGCCTGATTCATATCATCAAGCTTTGTCGTATCTCTCTGAACCCTCTCCAGAAAATAATCGGCTTCGTTATCTTCAGGATCAAGGTGACGGCTGACAAGCCATGCCGACAGGGCATTTACTATGTCACCCATTTCATAATATATCAATCCGAGCAGATTTCTGGCATCGCTGTTATGCTTGTCAAACTCAAGACTCTTCTCCAGCACGGATACCGCGGCTGTCAGGTTACGTACCTGAGCCATACGGAGTCCCCTGTTATAAAAGATATTTGAGCGTTCCACAAGCTTTCTGGCGGGAGCTAAGTCAAACCCGCATTCCTCGCACCGGCGCCTGCTCGAAGTGACTGTATTTCCGCAATATGGACAAATCATACTTTCACTTTTTCCTATCTTTGTTACAGTCAACGGCCGTATTCATCATAGCCGTTTGTAAAACTTCTGAGCTTTTCCGCTATCTGCGCGTCCTGCATCTCCTGCATATTCCGGGCCAGACTTATGACTATATCCGAAATATCCCTGAGCTTCTCTTCCGCTATCGTGTCCTCGACACGGTCAATTTCCATTGATGGCTGGAATTTTGAAACTTCCTCGTCAAAATCTATCATTTAGTACCTCTTACTTCTTTACATACACTTAACTCAGAACGGCATGCTTTTTAATAAGCCTTGCCCCAGTATACAAGTGCCTTGGCAGGTCTGCCGCAGCATACGCATACGTCTGAGATCTTCTCCTGTGCGAAGGGCATACATCTTGATGTAGCTGTGGTATCTTCCTTGATCTTGTTCTCGCACTCAACATCACCGCACCACATAGCCTTAACAAATCCGGGCTTGTTGTTGATGGTATCAACAAACTCATCATATGTTGTAGCGCTGTATGTATGTGCGTCACGATGCTTCCTTGCTGTCTCAAGCATGTTATTCTGGATATCATCAAGGAGCTCGGGAAGCTTAGTCTCTATATCAGATAATGCTACTGTGATCTTTTCGCCGGTATCCCTGCGTACTACGATGCAGGTGCCTGCTTCGATATCCTTGGGACCTATCTCGATACGTGTAGGGAAGCCTCTCATCTCCTGCTCGGAGAACTTAAATCCGGGACGCTTGTCGGTATCGTCTACCTTTACACGAATACCCTTTGCCTTTAAAGCTGCAGCGAGCTCATTAGCCTTGTCAAGCACACCGGGCTTATTCTGCATGATAGGTATGATGACAGTCTGTACAGGTGCCACACGGGGAGGAAGCTTAAGTCCGTTGTCATCTCCGTGTACCATGATAACTGCTCCGATAAGACGTGTAGTCATACCCCATGATGTCTGATATACATAGGAAAGCTTATTATCCTTATCGGTGTACTGGATATTGAATGCTCTTGCAAAACCGTCACCGAAGTTATGGCTTGTACCTGATTGAAGAGCCTTGCCGTCATGCATAAGAGCCTCAATGGTATATGTAGCCTCTGCTCCCGCAAACTTCTCTTTATCGGTCTTTCTTCCTTTTATCATAGGGATAGCAAGTACTTCCTCACAAAACTGAGCATAGAGGTTCAGCATCTGCTCTGTACGTGCCTGTGCCTCCTCAGCTGTAGCATGAGCGGTATGTCCCTCCTGCCATAAGAACTCTCTGGAACGAAGGAAAGGACGTGTGGTCTTCTCCCAGCGTACAACGCTGCACCACTGATTGTATACCTTAGGAAGGTCTCTGTAGGAATGTACTATATTTGCATAAAGATCGCAGAACAGAGTCTCTGATGTAGGACGTACAACCAGTCTCTCCTGAAGAGGCTCCAATCCGCCCTGTGTAACCCATGCAACCTCGGGAGCAAAGCCCTCTACGTGGTCCTTCTCCTTTTCAAGCAGGGACTCAGGGATGAACATAGGCATATATACATTTTCTACACCTGTCTCCTTAAATCTCTCGTCAAGCTGCTTCTGGATGAGCTCCCAGATAGCATATCCTGCGGGCTTGATTACCAGGCATCCTTTAACGCTTGAATAATCAACCAGCTCTGCCTTTAATACTATATCCGTATACCACTGTGCGAAATCCTCGCTCATGGAGGTTATCGCTTCAACTTGTTTTTTATCGTCTGCCATTTTCCGTACTCCTTAGTGGGGGTCTGACCCCTTTAGTGTTTTAATGCGTTAAAGGGGTCTGGCCCCTTTAGTGGTATTACTTCAGATATCCTTTTAATATCTCCGCCTTATCGGTCTTCTCCCATGGAAGATCAAGGTCGTTTCTTCCGAAGTGGCCGTAGCTTGCGGTCTGCTTATAGATGGGACGTCTGAGGTCAAGCATCTTGATGATGCCTGCGGGACGAAGGTCGAAATTCTCTCTTACGATCTCAAGAAGCTTCTCATTTGAAAGCTTGCCTGTACCGAAGGTTTCAACATTTATGGATGTAGGCTCGGCTACACCGATAGCATATGATACCTGTATCTGGCATCTGTCGGCAAGTCCTGCGGCTACAATGTTCTTAGCTACATAACGTGCAGCATAGCTTGCGGATCTGTCAACCTTTGTCGGATCCTTTCCTGAGAAAGCTCCGCCGCCGTGAGGTGCTGCACCGCCGTAGGTGTCTACGATTATCTTTCTGCCGGTAAGTCCCGAATCACCCGAAGGTCCGCCTATAACGAAACGTCCGGTGGGATTGATGAATATCTTGGTCTCGGCATCTATCATATCAGCGGGGATAACCGCATCTATAACATACTTTCTTACATCCTCATGGATCTTCTCCTGAGTCACATCGGGGTCATGCTGTGTGGATACTACGATAGCCTCAAGTCTTAACGGCTTGCCGTCCTCTCCGTACTCAACAGTTACCTGGCTCTTGCCGTCAGGTCTTAAGTAAGATAATGTTCCGTTCTTTCTTACCTCTGCAAGCTTTCTTGTAAGCTTGTGTGCCATAGAAATGGCATAGGGCATATACTCGGGTGTCTCGTTGGTGGCATAACCGAACATCATACCCTGATCTCCGGCACCCACATTATCGGGGTCGGCCTCTGCATAGCTCACATTGATCTTTTCCTCTTCCTCTACGGTCTTACCGAAGCTGGACTTGGACTCCAATGCCTTATTAACGCCCATTGCTATATCTGCCGACTGCTCATCGAGAGCCACCATAACACCGCAGGTATCGGCATCAAATCCGTACTTTGCTCTGGTGTAGCCTATCTCACGGATGGTATCTCTTACAGTCTTCTGTATGTCAACATAACTGTTGGTGGTAACTTCACCCATAACAAGTACAAGTCCTGTAGTACAGCAGGTCTCGCATGCTACACGGCTGTACGGATCCTTTTCAAGCATGGCATCTAAGATGGCGTCGCTTATCTGATCGCAGACTTTGTCGGGATGTCCTTCTGTTACCGACTCCGAAGTAAATAAATACTTTTCCACTTTCCTTTCCTCCCTGTTATTATCATCAGTATGCCCTGCAGAAAGCTTATGTCTTCTGCAGGGCCAGTTTAAATATCACATGTTTTAAGGGTTACCGATCACTGTATCTTAAGCTTTATAACAGGTCTTACACCCTGTCTTGAATCTGTCTCAAGTCCTGCAGTCATGATACCGCCGCTGCCGTCTACGTAAGGTGCTCTTGCCACACCGTTACCGGCATTCAGCCACCACATAGCTACCGCATAACTGTCGTACCTGTTTCTGCCGAAGTTCTTTCTCATGGTGGCATAATCGGTAACAGATGTCATAAGGTTAAGCTTGGTGTACTTTGATGCATCATTGGTTGCAAGGAATGAAATACTTCCGCTGATCACACCCTTCTCCTTGCTGTTAAATGCGGAGCTGCTGAATGTGGATGTGAGCCAGCTGCTAAGTCCGTTGTACTCATAGAAATCGATGACCTGATCGGATATAAGTACAAGCTCTGTCTTCGAGGAACTGAGTACCAGCCACTTGACAGGAGCATATCTGTAATACAGTGTAGCTGTCTGTGTATCGCTCTGAAGGTAATCAACCTTCATATACTTTGTGCCGCCGTATTCAGCGATGCCCTTCTTGTCGTAAGTGAGCTTCTTTAATTCCTTAAGTGTACTGTCACGTGTAACCAGTACCGAAGGATAACCGCCAAAGTATACATATGATACTTCCTTCGGTTTAAGTCCGTTAAATTCCGTGCTTACTGCCAGGTTATAATTCTTAAGCGTTCCGTCGTTAAGCTCAAAGCCGATAAGGTTCGAATAATATGTCACCTTACTCAGTGAAGGGGTAGGTGTCAGAGGAACCGTAGGCTTAGGAGTAGCTGTAGGTGCTTCTGTTGCAGTAGGTGCAGGTGTTGCTGTAGGAGCCGGCGTAGGTGTAGGCTTTACAGCGCCGCTCGGTGTAGGTGACGGGCTGGCCACGGGTGTGGGCGTAGGTGTCGCCGTAGGAGCAGCTGTAGCCGTCGGCGTCGGACTCGGAGCAAGAGTAGGTGTTACTTCTTCAGTAGGAGTTACTTCTTCGGTAGGAGTAACCTCTCCCGTAGGATCAACCTCTCCTGTAGGCTCTGCAGTAGGATCACCTGCTTCTGTCACGGTAGGATCTGCAGTAACTGCAGGAGTATCTGTAACTTCGGGTGTAACAGCCTCTGTAAGAGTTACGGCAGGATCGTCTGTAGGGGTAACCGTTGAATCCCCTGTAGGTGCAGGCATCGAGCTGACACCTGTAGGTGCGCTCATCTGTCCCTTAGGCTTCTTTTTAAGCTCGGGAAGTACCAGAAGTACAAATGCCAGTATAAGTATCAGTACAAATGCCGCAATGATGATAAACGGTCTTCTCTTGCAGCTCTTTATCGCCGAATTAAGCTCGGATGCGGTCTGATATCTTTTCTTCGGATCCTTCTCCATACACTTATTGATGATGGATGCAA
Organism: uncultured Lachnospiraceae bacterium; assembly: GCA_902774525.1. Taxonomy (GTDB): domain Bacteria; phylum Bacillota; class Clostridia; order Lachnospirales; family Lachnospiraceae; genus RUG11977. The sequence goes on along the minus strand of CACYIR010000040.1, from coordinate 13,828 downwards.
AGGATGAACTAACCTTTCCGCCGGCCTTGTTAACGGGAGTTACGTCTCCCTGTGATGACTCAGGCTTCTTTCCGGTACATGCAAAGTAGAAACTTGCACCGAAGTTGTAAATATCGGAACGCTCATCAACTACTGAGAATGCACGTGTGGCAGCCTCGCAGGTGGTACCTTCCTGTGCGGTATATATACCGTCGGCACCTACTGTAACTGTCTTGGCAAACTTCTCATCATAGTTAGTTGCACCGTAGGTATTGGCAGATCTGAACTCGTACTGCTCGGGCGGAGCGTAACCGTCCGAATAACCTATAACGTGTGCACCGTACTTATCGGTAGTCTCGGGATTGTAATCCGTAAGTACTACGGTATTGTCCGGCTTGATAATAATATTTGACGGCTTGATATCCGCATGTATGACTCTGGGCTCAAACGAATGCAGGTAGATAAGTGCCTTGCTCACCTGCTCTGCCCAGTCTGTTAACTGCTTCTGTGAGAAGTGCTGTCCTTCACTGATATATCTGTATAAGGACTTTCCTTCCACATACTCCATAACGGAATAGATATTTCCGCCTGTCTGGATATAATCAAGAACCTGGGGCAGTGCCACATGCTTTATGCGTTTCATACGGTCTACCGTGTCGGTGATATTTGCGAGGTTCTCGATCTGGCTGTGTATCTTCTTGATAACAACCTGTTTTTTATATTTATTGCTGTATGCCTTGTAACCTGTACCGTCGCCGAGACCTATGCTCTTAATATCGGTGTACTCATCACCGAAAAGCTCCTGTGGTGATACGGGCAGGTCCTCAAAAATCTTCTCGGATTCATATGACTTCCCGAACATCGATCCGGCTGCTGCAGCTGCGCCAAATGCAGGTGCTGCGTCAACTTCCTGTTCAGGCTCGGGCTCTACATAAGGCTCGGGCTCGGGAGCAGGGCTCGGGCTCTACATAAGGCTCGGGCTCGGGAGCAGGCTCTGTGTAAGGTTCGGGCTCCGGTATGGGCTCAGGCTCTGCAGGCTCTTCATATACGGGCTCGGGCTCTGCATAAGGCTCGGGCTCGGAAGCAGGCTCCACGTAAGGCTCCGGCTCTTCATATGCCGGTTCCTCGTATGCGGGCTCCGCAGGTTCCTCATCATAGAAAGGCTCTGCTTCAGATCCTGCAGAAAACGCAGAATCCACCTCAGGCTCTCCCTCAGCTTCAAACCCGAAATCAGGTTCAGACTCAAACTCAGGTGCCCCAGGTGTATCCGATACATCCGTCATATCTGTATAATCATTATTCTCGACAGTTCCGTCATCCTCAGGAACTTCTTCGGAATTCACAAAATCCTCAAATGTAGGTTCGTACGCTTCCTGCTGCTGTGTACTCTCGTTCTTTGCGACACTTTCATCACTAAACTTGGTACCGCAGTTATAACAGAACAGTGACGCATCATCATTGCTTGATCCGCACTCCCGACAAAACTTCATAAATAAACTTGCCCCCTTTAATTACAAAGTTATAATTACCCGTAATATTTTATCATTTTTCAGCGATAAAATCAATATAAATATTATAATCCGGCTATGATCATGGACAGATATCCGCCTATCTCCGTAGCAGTCTTTCCCATGGCATCAAGATAGTATCTGCCGAACTCCTTACGCTCCCCCGTATCCGCCGTTTTGCCGCATACCACGCAGTTCTCTCCGGTCTCTTCACCGGGCAGCGGTGTATATGCGATAAGATAAAAAGTCTTTGCTATATCATACAGTGGCTTACCTATACAGTAGCCCGCCGCAGACATCGCCACAGGTCCGTCTTTAGTCACAAACACATTCCCGATGGAAAGATTGCCGTGGCATAAGGAATTACCGTCCTTCATGGTCCCTAAGAAACGGATCATCTCCTGTGTGGCACTTGAATCAGCCTTGCTGCTCTCCACCATCTTCCGGCGAAGTACCGAGTGAGCCGTCTCTAAAGCCGAGGTCTTTTCCGGATCGAGTGTTATCTTATTAATGCTTCTCTGAAGCTCAGCCATCATAGTCGCAGCACCCTTAAGGTCCGAAGTACGTGCTATGTAGTCGGTTAAGCTCTCGCCCTCAGCCTTCTCATACACTATGCCGAAGCCGAATTCCGTTTTCTTAAGCTCCACGGGGATACTTTTCTTAAAAGGCAGCTGCTTTACTGCAAGTGCATTATAATACTCGGCATCGATCAGTTCAATCGGATAAGATGCCTTAAAAATCTTAATGACCTTATCCTTTCCCCATTCATATACATTGGCGTGTTCACCCTGGGACAGCTTTCTTCCGGGTGTGGTCACCTCTTCCTTATCGGGAAGACGAATTCCGTGAAAATCCATTATCAGTACCTTATCTTTCCTTCCGCTACCATCTTAAGATGCTTGCCATACGGGCTCTTGCCGTACTTATCTGCCGCAATTTTCAACTGCTCCGCACTGATCCAGCCCTTGATGAAGCTTATCTCCTCGGGAGCTGAAATGATGATGCTCTGTCTCTCTTCTATCATCCTGATGAAATTAGCCGCCTCAAGCAGGCTGTTCATGGTACCTGTATCAAGCCAAGCATAGCCTCGTCCTAAAAGCTGGACATCGAGTGTACCGTCGTTAAGATACATTTCATTCAAGGTTGTGATCTCAAGCTCTCCGCGCGCCGAAGGCTTAACCTCATGCGCCTTTGCACTTACTCCCTTAGGATAGAAATAAAGACCTGTAACCGCATAATTGCTCTTGGGCTCTGCCGGCTTTTCCTCTATTGATATGGCACGTCCCTGATCATCAAACTCTACGACACCGAAACGCTCGGGATCGTTTACATAATAGCCGAACACCGTGGCACGGCCGTTTTCCGCATCCTCTGCGGCACTTTTAAGAAGCTTTCCGAAACCGTTGCCGTAAAAGATATTATCACCGAGTACCATGGCGCAGGGCTCATCTCCGATAAACTCCTCGCCGAGCAGGAATGCCTGTGCAAGTCCGTCAGGTGAAGGCTGAATCTTATAGCTTAAACTGATACCAAACTGGGATCCGTCGCCTAAAAGCTCCTCAAACCTTTTCGTATCCGTAGGTGTTGAGATCACAAGGATATCCTTGATGCCCGCAAGCATAAGGGTTGACAGCGGATAAAATATCATGGGCTTGTCATATACGGGAAGCAGCTGCTTCGATGTGACCATGGTAAGCGGATATAATCTTGTACCCGCACCTCCTGCCAGAATAATACCTTTCATCTTTACTCCTCCTCTAAGTAAAAAGAACGCTTCCGACAACTTTTAGGATCGGCCTGCGTTCTTTCTCATGCGCGTTTTCTTTTTTGTACAGGCATATTGTAACTTATGTATTTGTCATATTTATGTAACAATTGTGAAATTGATGTGACATAAGTGACTATTCACGGCTGATCATTTATTTATCTTCTTATACTCCTCTAAATACCTTGCCAGTGCATCCTTCCAGTCCGGAAGCGGCGTAAAACCGTTCCTTACGAGCTTACTCTTATCAAGTCTGCTGTTCTTCGGGCGGGCTGCCTTTGAGTATCCGTACTCTTCAGTGGTAACAGGGATTACTTTCACATTCAGACCTGCCTGTCTGTATATCTCTACGGTAAAATCATACCAGCTGATATATCCGCCCTCATTCGATGCATGATAATAACCGTACTTGTCGGTCTCTACCATGTCAACAAGCAGACGTGCCAGGTCATGCATATATGTGGGAGTACCTATCTGATCGTTTACCACACGCACGGTATCATGCTTTTGGGCAATGTTCAGCATGGTACGTACGAAATTATTTCCGTTGATCGCAAAAGCCCAGGATATCCTCACTACGAAGAAGTTGTCGATACGGCTCTCAACTGCCTTTTCTCCTGCAAGCTTTGCAGCACCGTATACCGATAAAGGATGAAATCCCTTATAATCCGGATCCCAGGGCGTATCCCCGCTTCCGTCAAATACGTAATCGGTGCTTATATAGAGCATCTTACTGCCTGTTTTTTTACAGGCTGCGGCAATATTCCCGGTACCCTGTTCATTGACCTTAAATACCATCTCCCTGTTTTCAGGGTCCTCTGCCGCATCAACGGCAGTCCAGCCCGCAGGATGGATGACTGCATCGGGATCAATCCCGCAAAGGAGCTCGTCCACTGCTGCCCCGTCGGTGATATCAAGCTTCGCGTAGCTGAAGCCTGCAATATTCTCCTCCGGTCTGCAGAAGGTATCGGCGATATCGCTTCCTACACATTCATATCCTCTTTTTGACAGCTCCTTTACCACTTCATATCCAAGCTGTCCGTTTACTCCGGTCACAAAAACCTTCATAGAAATAAACTCCTTAAAAGTAGTGTTGAGGACATAGCAATATCCCTATGTCCTCACATTTTTATCATTATCTTTCCAAACCCTTATCATTCTGCTGCATGCAGAGCCGCATTTGCTTTTCTTACGGCATCTATTACACTTTCCGTCTCGCTTGCAGCTGTTACGGCATTTGCATTTTCCTTTGCAGCTTCTTTAACTGTATCGGCTGCTTTTTCAACAGTCTTTTCTGCAGCTTTCTCAGCCTCTTTTGCAGTATCTGTAATGCTTTCCGAAGTTTTTACCGCATCGGTCACTTTATCTGCTATCTTAACTGTATCTTCTGCCTTCTCTTTATCTGCAGTCTTAACTGTATCTTCTGTCTTCTCTTTATCCTCAGTCTTAACCTCAGCCTTAACCTCAGCCTTAACCTCAGCCTTGACTTCTTCCTTTTCCTTATGCTTTTCCTTCTTATCCTTTGAGCCTGCGTCGACAGGATTCTTAGGCTTGTAGGTAGGTACTATGTCGCCGACCAGCTTACGTACCGTAGCGGGGTTGGGCTCGTCAAGACATGCCATATAGAGGTTGTCGAGGTCTTTTAAGAACTTCTCCTCATCAAGCTTGATGGGCTTTCCGATATGGATAAGCTTGTTCTCTGTATCCTGCAGACCTTCCTCGTCCATCAGGAGCTCCTCATAGAGCTTCTCACCGGGACGGAGTCCGCTGAACTTGATATCGATATCCTGATAAGGTACAAAGCCTGACATACGGATAAGATTCTCAGCTAAGTCAAGGATCTTCACGGGCTCACCCATATCCAGTACGAATATCTCGCCGCCCTTTGCAAAAGCACCGGCCTGAAGTACCAGGGATACAGCCTCGGGGATGGTCATAAAGTAACGTATGATATCGGGATGGGTAACCGTAACGGGTCCGCCCGCCTCGATCTGCTTCTTAAACAGAGGGATAACGCTTCCGTTACTTCCGAGTACGTTACCGAATCTAACGGCTACGAAATCAGTCTTGGATTTCTTATTATATGTCTGTACTATCATCTCACAGATACGCTTTGAAGCACCCATTATGTTTGTAGGGTTAACAGCCTTATCCGTAGAAATAAGTACGAACTTCTCTACTCCTGCAGCATCTGCAGCCTTAACGGTCTTTAATGTACCGAATACGTTGTTCTTGATAGCCTCGTTGGGAGATACCTCCATCAAAGGCACATGCTTATGTGCTGCCGCATGATATACGATCTCGGGCTTATATGCTTCAAATATCGACTTTAATCTGTTGGTATTACGTACAGATGCGATAAGTACTACAAGGTCCAGATCGGGATACTTCATGATAAGCTCCTGCTGGATGGCATAAGCGTTGTTCTCATAAATATCTACGATGATCAGCTGCTTAACGCCGTGGTCAGCCAGCTGACGGCACAGCTCGCTTCCGATGGATCCGCCGCCGCCTGTGACCATAACTACACGTCCGGTCACATAACCCATGATGGAATCAAGGTCAACTACTATCGGATCACGTCCGAGTAAGTCCTCTACCTGAACATCACGCAGCTGTCCGAGCTTGCCCTCTTCGTTTACTATCTCACAGATACCGGGAAGGATCTTTACGTGGCATCCTGTCTTCTGGCAGATATTTACTATAGAAGAAAGCTGCTTCTTATCTGCAGAAGGGATGGCTACGATGATCTCCTTTATCCGGTACTTCTCAACCGCGCTCTCGATGGCATCACGGTTGCCGACGATCTTTATACCCTGGATGAAGCTTCCGACCTTTTTGTTGGAATCATCGATCACACAGCAAATATTCTTATGAAGGAAATCACTTGCCATGATCTCTTTTATAAGCATATTGCCGGCCTCACCCGCACCGACTACCATAACATTGGCACCGATCTTTTTATCCCTGTGCCTTCTTACTATCATACGGATGGCACGGTAACCGAACCTGGTCACACATGTTGATAATATAAGTAAGAAGCTGAAGATAAAGTAAAAGCTTCGGGGCATGTACCAGCTGGTCTGATGTGCCTCGAGATTGAGTACGTAGCTGATGCCGACATTAAGTATCGATACGATAAATGCGGCAACTACGATCCTCTCCAGCTCGCTTACGCTCACGTAGTTCCAGATACTGTCGTATAACTTAAACAGCCAGTATACAAGCAGCGTAGCGCCTACCAGGAACGGGAGCATCTTCCACAGATGCTCGTCATAAGGCTTCTGGATGGCTTCGATATTAAGGTCGAACCTGAGAAGCAATCCCAGGCCTGCCGCTGCCACTACAGAGCATATATCCAAAAATATTAAAAATATTTTTCTTAACGCTTTCATTTATTTTCCTCCATTGCAGGTTTTGCTTCCCGCAATCAGTCATAAAAGTCCATAATTATAGATATGATACCACATTATTTCCCGTTTGGCAAGCCGTTCTTTTTTCTGCACGACAGTGCCTGTTTTATCGGCTATAAAAATTCATGTTGACTTTTATTCTATTCCATGTATAATAGTCGGTGCGTGTCAGAATAGCCTGACCGAGAGTTCGAGACCTTCCTCTCGTTAAACAAAACTACAGGAGAAACAAATGAAAAAAACCCGTTTTATCACCACGGCTGCCATAATAGCAGCTCTTTACGTAGTGTTCACACTACTCGCATCCGCACTCGGATTGTCAAGTTATGCAATCCAGGTCCGCTTCTCAGAGGCACTCACCATTCTTCCGTTTTTCACACCGGCCGCTATTCCGGGTCTTTATCTCGGATGTATCCTGGCTAACACCTTAACTCCCGGAGTCATAATATGGGATATCATCTTCGGAAGCCTGGCTACACTTTTAGGCGCCATCGGTACATATCTCATCAGAAAAAAGCTTCCCGACTGGTGTGCATGCATCCCTCCGATTATTGCAAATGTCATAATCGTTCCTCTCGTACTTGTATACGGCTACGGACTTGAAGACGGACTTCCTTATCTCATGCTGACGGTAGGTATAGGCGAGATCATCTCATGCGGCGTACTCGGTATAGCATTGCTTAAACTCTTAAAGAAATACAGATATCAGATTTTTGGCGAAAATTAAATAATAAGGGCTCTGTTCGGTATGCTGCCCGGACTGAGCCCTTTTGTGTTTCTATAAGGAACCGCCGCACATTAATCAGGCAGCCTGAACCTCTTTTTTATATTTCTTTCTCTCTACTAAGAATGCATGCAGTGCACAGAGTATCATAACGATGATGCACAGAGGTCCTGCGCACTTTATAGCCATTACGATAAATCCAGCCGAGAAAAGCTTGCCGCTTACAAAACGGTTCTCTACAACATTTACCGATTCCTCAGCTACCAGTGTAGCGTTGTAATCTGCGATCATATCCGAGAACAGATTCTCTATCTCAACCGTCTTATCATATGCATTGTTTATCTGCTCACTGATAAGCGTTTTCTTAGCCTCTGTAGAAAGACTTGCCGCATTCATATCAGTGATAAAAGAGTTGTACTTCTCTATCTCCGAATCAATCTCTACTATCCTCTCGTTAAGTTCCTTCTTCATATCTACAAGCTTTTCGTAAGTCTCTTTAGAATTTCTGTCAACCTTTACCATGGCATCGCCGGAACCTAAATACATGATGCCGTCAAGTTCGTATGAATCGATCAGACCGTTGATCTCCTCAAGGTTTGCATTCTTATAAGACTTCTCATTCTCTAAGAGCTTGATCTCATACTCATACTGGTTACGGAGCCTTGTTGCGGATACCGAAAGCACATCGGTCATGACTGCCGCCTCGATATTGCTGATGGCGTCATTCTCTAAGTTCCTGCACTTTACAACGATATCGTTAAAACTCTGTGTACCGCTCCTGAATGCCTTGTCCTTCTCATACATTTCCGAAGCGTAATTCTTTATCTCCTGCAGATGCAGCTTGATGATCCTGATGCGGTATGCAAAATCATAATTGTCAAGGACAAGCATCTCCTGGATCTTCTCAGGATTGTATGAATAAATATAGTTGTTGATAAAATAGCTTCTGTAGGTCTGGCCGATGGCCTTGATCAGTTTCTCCATATCGGAGCTTGATACCGACGGATCAAAATCATCATAAAGCACGATATTGTATGTGGTCGGATAATAGTTGCTGATCGAAACATCCTGGCTCTCTCCAAAATTGTAAAGAGAGTTGAAATCCTTGATCTTATCGATAACATCTGCGGGATACTGTCCCTTTACAACTATGCTCGACCTTATACTCTCAGCCGTATACTTTGATGCAAGACCTACGGATGCAAGTGCATCATTTAATATCTGATCACTCTTGATACCGTCGATAGAGAACTTCTCACCGGTAGGAGTCTGGTTCTTTGCTGCACCGTCATACGTAAACTGGATGGTGACGGATGAATTCCTCTTAATCTTATCAGGTCCGAAATACTTAGCGAGCGCTATGATAACACCGATGATACCTGCTATGACTATCAGGCTTAAATATCTCAGATACCTCTTAGTAGCCGCACTTTTCTTCTTTGCGGGCTTTGTGGTTTTTACATCACTGCGGACGGCAGATTTATTATCTTTTACTGACTGACTCATGCCTCTGCCTCCTTTTCCTTATTTTCTTCCTTTTGTGCCGAGCCGCGTCTGAACTCCTCGGCAAGAGCATCAAGACCCCAGATCGCTATAGCGAGTACTGCGCCTATCACCATACCGATTATGGCCTTCTTGATATTAGAGGCATTAAGGAATGTATCTCCGAAATACTGTGCCTCGATAAAGGTCATGTATGAACTCTTATAAGAATCACTTTCGATGATCTCTTCGGCATGTCTCTCGGTCAGCTCATAGAGGCTGCGGCAGATGCCTACTAAAGACTCAAGCTCTTTTTCTACGAACTCACGCTGTGAAGTCGAAGTATATGTAGAGGTAAAGCCATCAACCTTATCCTTGTAGGAAGCAATTTTTTCCGATAACTCCTCTTTTAACTTATAGTTCTCGGCCTGCTCCATGATGAGCTCATTATAATAATCCGTAACGGTGTGTCCCATCTGTACCTCAGAGCTGTCAAAACCTGCCATCGTGATGGAATCGTTCTTGTAGCCTGCGATAAGCTCAGCAACACTCTTTATATTACCGTTGATGACACCAAGCTCACGTTCTGCATTCTTCATTTGATACTCGTACTTGGTAGTCATGGTCTTTTTATCCTTGGTAACGCTGTTGTAGAAAACATACGCATAAAGATAATCGACATTTATGGTCTTTACAAGTCTTATGACATCATTGATCTCCTTGAAGCTCAGTCCGTCTGTCTTAGACCTGTACTCAAGATAATCATCTCTTGTTTCATCGGTACAGTATCTCGAAAGGGAATTAAGCAGTGATACCATGGCATCAAGACGCTCGATATAGTCCATATCGGTATTTTCCACAGACTCCAGATCGTTTTCGGGAAGCGCTTTCCCGAGATATGTATCATAGAAATACAGATTGTAATTATCTATGATGGAATTAAGAAGCGCTGCCATCTCGGAACCGTCAAGATATGTCTTTTTTCTGGCATCGGGATCGACGCTGAAGCCGTTCCTTAAGGTAACTATGTACTTTCCGTCATATTTGTATTCAACGTCGAGTACCTTCTCATAATCTTTATTGGCCTCGGAAATGACCTTCTCCACAACCTCTAAGTTCTGTCTGGTCTCCTCGGTGAGCATTCTCTCTATCGAGATATTTCTCTCAAGAGCATTTACCGGGATGCTTGCAGACAGATGAGTCTTATCCATGGCACTCTGCAGGATGTATGATGATGTAACATAGTTTACATCTAGCTGTGTCCTGTCGGGCGCAAGACCGTCCTTCGCACCGGGGTAGATGAAAGAAATGACCGCCGATACGCTCTCAACCGGGTCGGCAAGCTCCGCACGGAGTAGCGGAACGGCTAATCCGATCAGCATACAGAAAACAAGAAGCCATGCATATACTCTCTTCTTCTTTCCCATATTTTGGAAAACCCTTACAAGATCGAGCTCGGTGCCCTCGGCAGCCGCGTCGCGTTTTACCACGACTTCGACCTTGCGGTTGTCCTCAATTTCTCTTAAAACATTCTTGTCCAATTCTGTCATAAAAAACCTCTTTTGATAGTTATAATCTATTTTTCTTAATGGCTGCCATTAACCATTTATCATGATAATCCCCGACCACAAACCTGGAGTTCTGCAGCAGGCGCTCACGGTTTACCTGATCGTCCCTGTAACTGCCAACCTGCTTTAAGGCTTCCTTCTTACGCGAATCGTTCATGATATCTTCCGCATATACGATCTCCAGTGCCTTTGCAGTCTCACTCTTTGCATTTGAGGTCTTCCCGAAGTAGAGCTCCTTGTACAGCTTTATAGCACCCATGAGGCCGCCGTAATACTCGATGCCGAACTGGTCGCCCTTGTTCTTTCTCATATATACTGTAGGAACCCTGTCTATTACGACTTTTCCGGTCAGGTTGATGATCTTTTTTGCGAGATCGTCATACGCATCGGGATAGAAAGCGCTTACATCATACTTGATCATCTTCTGTCTGGCCGCATTGTTGAAAACAAATGTGCATCCGGGAGACGAACTGTAGAGGAGATTGTGCTCCACATCGCTGTATTTGCAGGCCTTGCTGCGGTTAAAACGTATGGGCTTAAGCTTGGCATTTGTGACCGTATAATCGCTCACATAAAGCAGCGGTCCGTCAGCCACTTCCGTTTCCTCACCATCCAGGATCGCCTGTGTCTCAAGGTACTTTACAGCCCTTGAAAGCTTCTCATGGAACCACACGTCATCCTGCTCGGAAAAAGCGAAATAATCGGCGTCCTCGGCCTTTTTCATAAGCTCCCAATAGCCTTTGGTCTTGCCGACGCCTTTGCCCTCTATAAAGTTAAGCTTTCCTTCATTATGGTATCTTTCAAGGATATCCCGGGTCCTGTCGGTGGAGCCGTCGTCAAAGACCGATATCTCTATCTTGGCCTTATCAGCGATATCCTGCTTTAAGATGCTCTGAAGCTGTTCTCCTAAGAAATCTACCCCATTGAATGAATATAACAAAACATTGATCTTCATATGCACATCCATCCCAAATAATTTAACGTTTAGAACTACACACAATCAAAAGAATTGTAGCATATTGGTATTTCTTTGTCAAACTTAAAGCGTGACATTTTTGTAAACTAAAAAGTAAGCCGGAACTTCCATAAAAAAGCAATAAAACAGCAGCCCGTATAAATACAGGCTGCCGGATAAACCAACTGATATAAGCCTTCCCCTTGAGGGGAGTGAGGTGGTTAAGGCTCGATCTTAGCCTTGCCGCCCATGTAAGGACGGAGTACCTCAGGGATATTAACCGAACCGTCGGCATTAAACTACGGTATTGTTAAGTGTATGAGCAAAGTACTTGCCGTTCTCGCCCGCTACTCTGATACGGAGACGTCTTGCCTGAGCATCACCTAAGTTCGAGCATGAACCAACCTCGAAGTACTTCTTCTGTCTCGGCGACCAAGCCTCTACGTCACATGACTTAACCTTAAGGTCTGCAAGATCACCCGAACAGCACTCGAGCTGACGTACGGGGATATCAAGGCTTCTAAAGAGGTCAACCGTATTCTTCCAGAGCTTGTCATACCATATCATGCTGTCCTCAGGCTTACAGATGACGATCATCTCCTGCTTTTCGAACTGATGGATACGGTATACGCCTCTCTCCTCTATGCCGTGAGCACCTTTTTCCTTACGGAAACAGGGTGAATAGCTGGTAAGTGTCTGGGGAAGCTGTGTCTCGGGTATCATCTGGTCGATGAACTTACCGATCATCGAATGCTCACTGGTACCGATAAGATAAAGGTCCTCGCCCTCGATCTTGTACATCATGGCATCCATCTCTGCGAAACTCATAACGCCTGTAACAACCTCGCTTCTGATCATGAAAGGAGGTACACAGTATGTAAAGCCTCTGTCGATCATGAAATCTCTAGCGTAAGAGATAACTGCCGAATGAAGTCTGGCGATATCGCCCATCAGATAGTAGAAGCCGTTTCCTGCAACACGTCTTGCGGAATCAAGATCGATGCCGTGAAGTTTCTCCATGATATCTGTATGATAAGGTATCTCAAAATCGGGAACCTTGGGCTCGCCGAAACGCTGAACCTCTACGTTCTCGCTGTCATCTTTTCCTATAGGAACAGAAGGATCGATGATGTTGGGGATGATCATCATTCTCTTCTTTACTTCTTCCTCAAGCTCTGCCTGCTTCTTGTCAAGTGCTGCCAGCTCATCGCCGAACTCGGCTACTTCCTTCTTAGCTGCTTCAGCCTCTTCCTTCTTGCCCTGAGCCATAAGGGCACCTATCTGCTTGGAGATGGTATTTCTCTTCTGCTTTAAATCATCAGCCTGCTGCTGTGTTGTACGCCTATGTGCATCAAGCTCTATAACCTCATCAACCAAAGGGAGCTTCTGATCCTGGAACTTGTTTCTGATGTTCTGCTTTACTACCTCAGGATTCTCACGTAAAAATTTTAGATCGATCATATCTTATCTCCTCTCAAAAAAATAACCCCACATCTGAAACCAGATATGGGGCGAAATAACAATTCCGCGGTACCACCCAAATTATCACTTACGGTGACATCTCTTATGACGATATAAAGGTCGTCTCCCTTCGACTCCTCGCCGACGGCTCCGAAAGTGGAAAGACTTCTCCGCCTGACAGCTCGCACCGCCCGCTGCCTCTCTGAAAGGTTTACAAAATCGTAGTTTTCATCACTGCCGTATTTCTTAAGTAGTTAGTTTACAACTTTTTTCTATAGAATGCAAGTAAAATTTTTAATTCTTTGTTTTACTCGTTATCTTGCCCTCTCAGCACGATCCTCGGGCCGCCCTTGCCCTCTTTGGTGATAAATACTCTTCCTATAGAAGGATCCTTAGGTATCTCATACATGATATCAAGCATGAAATCTTCGATGATAGAACGGAGTCCTCTCGCACCGGTCTTCTTCTCTAAAGCCTTCTCCGCTATCACCTTCAATGCGTCCTCATCAAACTGAAGGTCTACTTCATCAAGCGCAAGCAGCTTCTGGTACTGCTTTAATATCGCGTTCTTCGGCTCCTTCATGATCTTAACGAGCATGTCGGCATCCAAGCCTTTCAGAGAATATACCACCGGAAGTCTTCCGATAAACTCCGGTATTAGTCCGAATTCCCTTAAATCCTCGTTGGTTACCTTATTTAGGAGCTCAGGGTCGTTGTCATATTTATCCTTAAGGTCATTGTTAAAGCCCATAAGGGTATTTTTTGAAAGTCTCTTCTTGATGATCTCGTCAAGGTCCGGGAACGCGCCGCCACAGATAAAGAGGATATTCTTGGTATTGATGGTGGTCATAGGTACCATGGCATTTTTGCTGGTAGCACCCACGGGTACTTCGACATCCGCACCCTCTAAGAGCTTAAGAAGTCCCTGCTGTACGGACTCACCGCTTACATCCCTGTTGGTAACATTTCTCTT
>CACYIR010000039.1 GCA_902774525.1 uncultured Lachnospiraceae bacterium | reverse complement strand
GCAATTAAACAGTGCGGTCATGTCGGGGAGAGACATGGCAGATAAAAGAGATTACTATGAGGTGCTTGGAGTATCTAAGGATGCAAGTGCTGAAGAAATAAAAAAAGCATACAGACAGCTCGGTAAAAAGTACCATCCGGACGTTAATCCCGGCGATAAAGAAGCCGAGGAAAAGTTCAAAGAGGTCGGCGAGGCTTATGCGGTTTTGAGTGACCCTGATAAACGCCGCCAGTACGACCAGTATGGACATGCTGCTTTTGAGAACGGCGGTGCCGGCGGAATGGACTTTTCATCCATGGACTTCTCAAGCATGTTCGGAGATCTGTTCGGAGGACTCGGCGGTATATTCGGAGACCTGTTCGGAGGCGGCAGCCGTTCGGGCGGACCCCAGCGCGGAGCCAATACCAGAGTCAGAGTGCGCATAACCTTTGATGAGGCTATGAAGGGTGTCGAAAAAGAAATAGAAGTTACTTTAAAGGAACAGTGCGAGACCTGTAAGGGTACCGGTGCTAAGCCCGGTTCCAATGTGGAGACATGTTCACAGTGCGGCGGCAAGGGCCAAGTGGCTTATACCCGTCAGTCCCTGTTCGGTATGACACAGAGTATCCAGGCTTGTCCACAGTGCCGCGGTACCGGAAAGATCATAAAGGAAAAGTGCTCGGCATGTCTTGGAAACGGATATATTTCAAGAAAGAAGAAGCTTTCGGTATCTATCCCCGCAGGTATTGATTCAGGCCAGTGCATAAGACTCGCAGGTAAGGGCGAGCCCGGTGCCAACGGCGGCGGATACGGAGATATGCTTGTAGAAGTGGATGTAAGCGATCATCCTACTTTCCAGCGTGAGGGTATGAATATCTACTCAAACGCATATATGAGCTTTGCACAGGCAGCACTCGGAGGAGATGTAAGAATCCCTACCATTGACGGTGACGTGATCTATGAGGTTAAGCCCGGAACACAGACCGATACGAGGATAAGACTGAGAGGCAAGGGCGTGCCTTCCGTAAGGGATAAGTCATACAGGGGAGACCACTATGTTAATCTGGTGGTACAGGTTCCCACTAAGCTTAACTCCGAACAGAAGGAACTTTTGAAGAAATTTGACGAGTCTTATTCCGGAAAGAAGCCTGAAGAGGGAACGGAAAAGAAGAAGAAGGGTTTTTTCAGTAAATGAACAGATTTGTGATCGGTATATTAGCACATGTTGATGCCGGAAAGACCACTCTTTCCGATACCATACTTTATTTGTGCAAATCCATAAGAAAGCCGGGAAGGGTCGATAAAAAAGACTCCTTCCTGGATAGTTATGCCTTAGAGAGAGAAAGAGGCATTACCATATTTTCAAAACAGGCTGTTTTTGAATATGGTAATGCCTCTTTTACGTTGTTGGATACGCCGGGGCATGTGGATTTTTCTACCGAGATGGAAAGGACTCTTTCGGTGCTTGATGCGGCCGTGCTGGTGATAAGCGGTCCGGAAGGGATACAGGCACATACGAGGACATTATGGAAGCTGCTGAATATTTATGACATACCTGTATTTATCTTTGTAAACAAGATGGACAGGGAGACTGCCCTTAAAGGAAATATCGGGGCTGAGCTTAAAAAAGAGCTCTCCCCCGGATGTATAGAATTTACAAAACTGGTTGCAGGCGGCAGTTCAAATGCGGACAGGCTGGCGGTCATGGAGGAGATATCCCTGTGTGACGAAGAACTGCTTGAATCATTTCTTGAAAAAGGCGGCACGGATGACGAAGAGATCGGTACTGCGATCGTGGAACGCAAGCTTTTTCCTGTGATATACGGTTCGGCCCTGAAACAGGAGGGTGTCGAAAACCTGCTTGCGGTAATGAGCAGATTCCTGCCGGAGATATCATATGATGACGGGTTTGCTGCGAGAGTCTACAAGGTGGGAAGGGATACGTCCGGAAAACGTATCACATATATGAAACTTACCGGAGGCAGACTTGCCACCCGTGAACCGGTGACTTATCCTGCCGGGGGAGAAGAATTAACCGAGAAGATAAACGAGATCAGGCTTTATAACGGAGACAGATACGAGAACCTTGACAGTGCCGAAGCAGGCATGGTCGTGGGAGTCACGGGGCTCACCGGGATAGAAGCGGGAAGTGTTTTGGGAGACGAGGAACCGCTGCCCGGTAAAAACATCATGCCGGTCTTAAGATATAAGGTGGCTGAAAAGGATATATCAAGACTGAGGCTTCTGCTGCCGAAATTCCGCGAGTTGGAGGAAGAGGAGCCCGAGCTCCACGTCATGTGGAATGACGAGACAAAAGAGCTGGAGATAAATGTAATGGGCGAGATCCAGCTTGAGATATTAAAAAGCAGATTTGCCGAGCGGTTTAATGAGGATATTGAGTTTGACAGAGGAAGCATCATATATCGTGAAACGGTGACAGAACCGGTGCTCGGGATAGGTCATTATGAGCCTTTGCGTCATTATGCCGAGGTACAGCTTGTTATCGAGCCCGGACCTAAAGGATCGGGGATATCCTTTAAATCCGACTGTACTACATCGGAGCTTGATACGAACTGGCAGCGTCTTATCATGACGCATGTATATGAAAAAGAACACAGGGGATGCCTTATAGGAGCACCTGTGGATGATGTGATGATCACGCTGGTAGCGGGACGTGCCCACTTAAAGCACACCGAGGGCGGTGATTTCCGTCAGGCGACATACAGAGCTATACGCCAGGGTCTTATGAAGGCAGCGGTGTCGGGAAAAGCACGTATACTTGAACCATACTACGAATTTACCCTTGAGGTCCCTTCCTCGTGCATAGGAAGGGCCATGACCGACATCGACCGTAAGCACGGAAAGATCACCGGGCATTATGAAAGCACCTCCGACGGGATGGCTGTACTAACAGGTACGGCTCCGGTCTCGGAGATGATGGGGTATTCCAATGACGTGACCGCATATACGGGAGGGCTTGGCAGCTTTTTCTGTACTTTTTCGGGATTTTCCGAATGCCATAACGAAGAAGAGGTAATATCGGCAGTACATTATAATCCGGAAGCGGATATGAGAAATCCCGTGTATTCGGTATTCTGTGCGCATGGAGCAGGATTCCCTGTGGAGTGGAACGAGGTTGATAAATACAAGCACCTCGATGTAAAGTTTGATCCCGGGAATGCCGGGGCCGGAAAACAGTGGGAAGCCGTAACCGAAGAAAAGGAACAGGGCATTCAGATCACTTCTCAAGCTTCCGGCACGGACAGGTTTGTATCGACGGAAGAGATCGACAGTATACTTGCACGTACCTATTACGCTAACAAAAAACAGGAATACAGGAATCCGTTCAGAAAACACAGGGATAAGAATCTTACCGGACCAAAGGGAGGCTCAACGGATAATAACGGTATTTCCGGATCTTCCGCAAGACAATCCAAAAAAGATGAACTTCCGAAATATCTTCTTGTGGACGGATACAATATCATATTTGCCTGGGATGAACTGAAGGAGCTTGCTTCGATAAATCTTGATGCTGCCCGAGACAGGCTGAATGAGATACTTTGCAATTACAGGGCCCTTTCTGACAGTGAGATCATTGCCGTTTATGATGCATACCGTGTTCAGGGGCATCCTACGGAGTACCTGAAATTTAATAACATAAACATAGTGTTTACTAAAGAAGCTGAAACGGCGGACAGGTTCATAGAGCGTTTTGCTCATGAAAACGCTTCAAAATACAGGGTTACAGTTGCTACAAGCGACGGCCTCGAACAGATAATCATAAGAGGGCAGGGAGCGCTCCTTATGACCGCCCTGGATTTTTATGACGAAGTGGAGAATAAAACAAGGAATTTAAGGGAAAGATATCTTTCGGAAAAAAACACCAAAAAAACCACTTCTTCTTTAGCAATAATTGGGCACTTTGATACTACAAAATGAATAGAGATTGAAATAAGTTTGTGCTATTATTTAAAATGTTTGCGGCAACTCACGCATAAAATCATATACAGATGAATGCCAAGGATATAAGGTATTCATAGAGGTGAATAAATGAAAAGAAGCAATACCCGAAAAAGCTTAATAAGAATGACGGCACTTCTGTGTGCATCCTCCGTGGTATTTGGCGGATGCGGTCTTTTCTCCGGAGAAGAGGAAAAGCACAGTATCTCCATTGTCAGGGAAAACATGGCTGACGATTATAACGTAGTCAGCTGTGAAAAGAGGGATGTTGTACTTACAAGTACCGTATCCTGCTCATATACACAGCTGATGGAAGAAAACCTGGCATTCCCTGTAGGAGATAAGACGGTAGCCTTTGTGTATGTTAACGAAGGTGACGAGGTAAAAGAGGGCGATCTCCTTGCCAAGCTTGATGTCGAGCAGCTCGAGAAAGACAATATCTCCATGCAGGAGGAGATAGACAAAAATGAGTTTTTGATCAAACAGACTGATGAAATGATCGAGTTTTATGAGAACAAGATCAACTCATCAGCTTTAAGCCTGTCATCAAAAGAGAGCTATCTTACAAAGCTGCAGAAGCTCCGTGAAAAGAGAAGAAATTATAATGACCAGAACGAGTTTGACCGGATAAAGATATCCGCCAACGAACAGCAGATATCGGCAGGTTCTCTGTATGCAGGCATAGACGGCAATATCTCATTTATAAAGAACAACCTTCAGGGCAGTAATGCCAACGCACAGGAAAAGGTCATCACGATACTCAATGCCAGCGTATGCGGATTCCAGACCAATGACAGGAATGCGGTGGATTATATAAAGGTCGGAGACAGGGTATCGGTGGATATCAGTACTACCGAAACCTCTTATGATGCCACAGTTACGTTGGTAGACAAGGATGCCTTCAAGATAGTATATGAACTTGACCAGCCGGATTATTCGATACAGATGGGTACCAGAGGTAAGGTGACCGTCGTGAGAGGCGAAGCAAAGAGTGTCTGGGCACTTCCCAAAAGCTGTGTATTTCAGACCGATGACTTCGCATATGTTTATATACTAAACGATGACGGAGTCAGGGAAATGAGAGAGATCACCGTCGGACTTATCGGTGACGATTATGTAGAGATTACAGGAGGACTCAGCGAAAACGATACGGTTATTTTACGTCAGAGCTGATGCGGAGGTTATAAATGTTTAAAAAAGTTTTGATACCGGTTTTGTTGACAGTGTGCATGTGTGTGTTTACCGCATGCGCGGGCAGCACAGAAGAACAGCAGGAGGATATACCGCTTCTTGAACCGGCTAATGCTAAAGTTGAGACGACATATGTTTCCAGGATGGATATAAGTCAGGTTGAACTTCATGACGGAGCGGTGATCCCGTCATTTGATGAGTTCTCCTTTGATGTGAACGGATATCTGTACGGCGTATTTGTCGAGCCCGGAGATAAGGTGTATAAAGGCGATGTCCTGGCAGGTCTTGTAGGTCACGATCATCAGACCATCCTTGACTTAGAGGATGAGATCAAGGAGATCGAGCAGGACATGCCAAAGCTTTTTGAAAGCTACGATCTTGATCTGGAGCTTACCAAACTTAACGGCGGCGATGTTTCCGAAAAGACTATAGAGACGAGACAAAAGAAAGAGCTTGCGGAGTTTGAGCTCAAGCAGAAAAAGGACAGACTTGAAAAATTAAAAGAAACGGATATCGGTTATGTATGTATAGTGGCTCCTTATGACGGTACGGTAGTAGGTGTTTCTTCAGCGGGTACCAACAGTTATATTTCCAAAGGAACCGCCGTGGTAGCACTTGATAACGGAAAAGCTCCGATGATAACATGCAATTATTTCATTTCCGAATCGGCATATGCAAAGGAGTATTCCTGTTATGCGATGGTAAGGGGTCAGCGTCTGGAACTTAATTATGTCCCTTATACAAAAAACGAACTTAAGGTAATTGTAAATAACGGTATTTCTCCAGCAACAAAGTTTGAGATAAAGGATCTTAAGGACGAGGAAATATACGTAGGCGATTATGCCAGCGTCATTGAGGTAAAGAGTTTTAAGGCCGATGTACTGGCTATACCGCAGAATGCCGTATATTCGGATGCAACGGGTGAATTTGTTTATGAGATAAAGGATGGCGAGAGGATCAGGAGATCAGTTATCCTTGGTATCAGTGACAATGCAAACGTGGAAGTTGTAGAAGGCTTAGAGGAAGGAGCATGTATTTATGTCAAGAGTTAACGGTAAGTTCGTAAGACGTGCAGCATGTTTCCTTGCTGCAGCGGCACTGTGCATCCCCCTTACGGTAAACGGAAAGGCAGCCGACAGCGATACTCTGTATTTCGGAGCATTGGAAGAGAAGGTTGCACAGAATGTCAATACGACCACTGTTACAAAGGGTGAGTTCTTCGTAACAGGTGCGGTACAGGGCAGTCTTGATTTTTCAAGCAATCAGTATGTGACCTGTGATGTGACCGAAGGAGTGGTACATTTTCAGGAGATGCTTGTAAGCCAGGGCGATACGGTTAAAAAAGGCGATCCCATCGCTTCGATATATGTTACGGTTGATGAGATAGAAAAGGAAGAGGTACAGAGAAATCTTGATGCAGCCAGGAAAAACCTGGATGAATACAAGGCTGATACGAGACTCTTGCTCAATCAGTATAAAAAATCCTTAAACCAGGGAAGCGAACGTGACAGAAGACTTGCACAGATATCTTATGACAGGCTGTACGAGTCCTACAAGAACGAATTATCAAAAAGAGAAGAAAAAATTGACGGATATGTTATAAGACTTGCCGAGATAGAGAGTATTGAAAATACAAAAACGGTTAATGCTCCCACGGACGGAGTCATCGGTTTTACAAACAGGATGAGAAAGGGTGAAGTGCTGGGCCGCTGGAGCTTCCTGTGCACCATCAGTGATCCCACGAATGTACGTGTTGTTGTAGAGGGCGGTTCCGATCTTTTAAGATATAACATGCCCGTAAAGATCGTGCAGTCGACAGGAAACAGAAACGTTGAGCTTACCGGCAGGGTGGTTACGATGAAAAGTACGGCTTCTTCGGTTAATCTCATGGCAAGAAATGATATAATCGAGATATACGGTGATGTATCCAATCTTATGCCGGGCAGCGACGTAAGCGTTAAATTCGACAAGATTTATGTAGAGGATGCCCTTATAGTACCCAAGACTGCTCTTAAAAGTGATAAGAAAGGTCAGTACTTAAATGTTTATATAAACGGCTTCTCAAGCAAAAGATATGTAGTAGTGGGCGGAGCCGACAGTATGAACTACTGGATCGTTTTCGGAGTAGAAGAAGGCGACACAATCATTCTCGAATAAAAGGGGACCAATATGTTTCACTTAATGCTGCAGAAAGTTCTGCATAAAAAATGGATGGCGATAAGCCTGCTGATAGGTAATATCCTTCTGGTAGCAATAGCCGTAAGCCATCCTATGTATCAGGATGCATCACGTAACAGGATGCTTACTGATGAGTTCACCAATTACATGAAGGATAACAATTCTTATCCCATGCTGATCGATACACTCGGACTCATGAGAAAGACAGCCGGACTGGAGGAAAGCGAGAGGGCAAGGAATTTTGCCAATACGGTAGCTGAACAGTTCGGAGTATCCGAAGTGGAAAAAATAAACTACAACAGTCTTGTTGCAAGTACTGCTACACCTACAACGCTTTATACCTCTGACAGCAAGGAATTTAAGCTGGTACTCGGCGCTATGTCCGATTTTGACAAGCATACCGAGATAGTATCCGGAAAAATGTACTCGGATTCACTTACCGACGACGGTTATATTGAAGCAGTCATAAGCCAGAGTGCAATGGTGGACCACAATCTCCTTATCGGTATGGAGATTGATATGAAGAGCCTGAAATTTGCCGGGAAAAATAAGGTGAAGATCAGGATCACGGGTGTATATTCCAATTCGGATGACAGCGATAATTACTGGGTAAATCCTCCCGGATATTACAGCGATCATCTTATGATATCCCCGAAGGTGTTTGAAGAAGGCTTTATGGGCAATTATGTATTGTCCAACAATATAAATGAGCATTATTATGTGCTGCTTGATTATTCACAGCTTGATCCCGAAAGGATTGACGAGATAATAGCTATCACGGATAACGCTCTTAGTGAGAACAATACCGTATACAGTAAGATGGCTGACCCTTCATATATCAGCCTGCTTAAGGATTATGCGGTAAAAGAGAAACAGATATCGGTTACACTTCTTATATTACAGGTACCCGTAATCGTACTCCTCTGTGCATTCCTTTTCATGATATCACGTCAGATGCTCGAGATGGAGGAAAACGAGATCGCGATCTTAAAGTCGAGAGGTGCGGGCAGGATGCAGATCATAAGGCTGTATTTCTTCCAGTCACTTTTCTTAAGTCTTATAAGCTTTATCATCGGTCTGCCGCTCGGAAAGCTTATATGTAAGATGCTCGGTACCTCGAGTGCATTCCTTGAGTTTTCAGCAGGAAGATCACTTGCTGTCAGATATTCGGGAGAAGCACTGTTATACGGCTTTACAGCAGTACTGATATCAACATTCATGACACTGCTTCCCGTACTTAAGAAGTCAACGTCATCCATCGTTTCCGTAAAGAGAAAACGTTCAAGACAGGCTAAGCCGTTATGGCAGAAGCTGTTTTTGGATGTTATCATGCTCGGAGTATCGATATACGGTTATTATTCATTCAGTTCCAGGCAGGACGAACTGCTTGTGCAGGTGCTTTCGGGAGAATCTCTTGACCCGATCATCTTCTTAAGCTCTTCACTGTTTATACTTGGTGCGGGTCTTTTCTCGTTAAGAATTCATTCGTTCCTGATACTGGTACTGTTTAAGCTTGGAAAGAGCAGATGGCAGCCTGCAAGCTACACCTCATTCCTCCAGCTTATACGTACCGGCGGCAAGCAGGCATTCATCATGGTATTCCTGGTACTTACCGTGGCATTCGGTATGTTCAATACCACCATTGCAAGGACCATACTTGCCAATGCAGAGAAGAACAACGATTACAACATCGGTGCGGATGTGGTAATACAGGAGTACTGGAAAAACAATCAGGTATTCTCGTCACACGATCCTTCACAGGAGGTCGAGCTTTCATATACCGAACCGGATTCAGGAAAGTATAACGATATCCCCGGTGTTAAGTCGATAGCAAAGGTTTATAAGACCTCTGATGCGACCGTTACGGTAAACAAGAGTGAGAATCCCGTAACCGTGATGGGTATCAACACCAAGACATTCGGAGAAACTACCAGGATGGATTCAAAGCTTCTCCAATACAATTATCACGAGTATTTAAACGTACTGTCACAGAATTCCGATGCGGTACTTGTTTCCATGAATTTTAAGGAAAAACTCGGAGTAAAGATCGGTGACCAGATAACATATACCATTAACGATCCCATAAAGACCGGAACAGGTACCGGTATAGTATACGGTTTCTTTGATTACTGGCCCGGCTACAACAAGAGCAGTATTGTCATAGCTTCAGACGGAACATCAAAGAACGAAGAGCATTACATGGTAGTTGCGCATCTTTCGGCAGTTCAGGAGAAGGCAGGCGTATTCCCTTATGAGATATGGCTTAATATGGACGGTAAGACCGATTCCGTATATGAGTTCATAAACGAAAGAGGCATTAAGCTTACCAAATTTACCGATGCTGTAGAAAGAAAGACAGCGATCGGAAGAGAAGCTCTTTTCCAGGGTACCAACGGAATCCTTACCATGAGCTTTATCACCATACTGCTTATCTGCGGTATCGGATATATCATCTACTGGACATTGTCCATACGTTCAAGGGAACTTCTCTTCGGTATATTCAGAGCCATGGGTATGGGAAAGAACGAAGTCATCCACATGCTGGTAAACGAACAGGTACTTACCGGTGTGGTAGCCATATTGTTCGGTCTTGTGATCGGATGGATATCCTCGAGGATGTTCGTACCTATCATACAGATCGCATACTCGGCTACGGACAGGTCGCTGCCGCTTGAGCTTATCACCAGGGATTCGGATATCATACGTCTTCTTGTGATAATCGGTATCGTATTTGTCGCATGTCTTGCGGTTCTTATCAAGCAGGTATATAACATGAAGATCTCTCAGGCTCTTAAGCTTGGTGAAGACTGATTGATCGATCATACTTTATACATAATGAAAGCGTGGTTGTATAAATGCAGAAATATATCATTAAAACAGAAAATGTAGACAGAAACTTTCCGATAGCCGGAAGAGAACCCGTGAAGGTATTGAAGCAGGTGTCTGTAGAGATACCTGAAAAGACACTGACAATCTTAAGGGGGCCTTCCGGATCCGGAAAAACCACTCTGATGAATATATTGGGAGCACTGGATGCTCCCTCGGCCGGAAAGGTTTTCTTTGACGGAGAGGATATCACAAAGATGTCCGATACAGGAAAGGAAAAACTGAGACGTAAAAACGTCGGCTTTGTATTCCAGTCGGTATCCCTGATACCTATGATGACGGTGTATGAAAATGTTGAATTCAGCCTCCGTCTGTCCGGGTACAGCGAGGATAAAAAGAAGAGAGTACACCAGTGCCTGAAAATGGTAGGCCTTCAGAACCGTGCCGATCATATGCCTCAGGAGCTTTCAGGCGGTGAGCAGCAGAGAGTAGCCATAGCGAGAGCAATAGCACACAGGCCCAGAGTCGTATTTGCCGACGAGCCTACTGCAGAGCTCGACAGCCAGACGGCTATCACGGTCGTAAATATCTTCAAAAAGCTTGTGGCAGAGGAAGGTGTTACCATAGTCATGACCACACATGATACCGGACTTATGGACGCCGGTGACATGGTATATACCATAGAGGACGGAGCTGTTGCCGCAAAGGTCATCAATAAAGAAGAATTAAAGTGAGAGCGATAAAATGGGAAAAACCGTAAAGAAAGAAAAAGAGATAAACAGAGAAGCCGAGACTGCAGAGGTTAAAGAGGGAAGCGCGGAGAGTATGTCCGCCATGACCTCGGATATGGCGAATGAGGCTACAGACAATGATCTGATCACCGGCGAGAATTCACCCATGGTGCTTGCGGAAAACCTTGTAAAGATATATAAGACCTCGGAGCTTGAAGTACTGGCTCTTCAGGGACTTGACTTAAGGGTTGAAAGAGGCGAGCTTACCGCCATTATCGGTAACAGCGGTTCCGGTAAGTCCACATTCCTTAATATGCTGGGCGGCCTGGACGAGCCGAGTGCCGGCAAGCTTTTTGTGGACGGCAAGAATCTGTTTAAGCTTACCCCGAAGGAAAAGGTTATATATAAGAGGGATACCGTAGGCTTCGTATGGCAGAATAACGGAAGAAACCTTCTGCCTTTTATGAACGCCATGGAAAACATTATGATGCCCATGCATCTTACCAGTGAAAAGAATAAAAAGGAGCGTGCATTGGAGCTTCTTGACCTGGTCGGCATGTCACACAGAAAATTCAGCAGGATGAACCAGCTTTCAGGCGGTGAGCAGCAGCGTATAGCGATAGCCATTGCTCTTGCCAATAAGCCTAAGCTTCTGCTTGCCGATGAGCCTACCGGTTCTGTAGACAGAAAGACGGCAGATTATATCTTTGACCTGTTTAAACGTTTAAATAAGGAATATAACCAGACCATAATCATAGTAACCCATGATGTCGAGCTTTCCAAGAAGGTTGCAAGAGTAGTAGCCATCAGGGACGGCAAGATAAGCAGCGAGAGGATTTTAAAGGAGCATTACTCCAATATAGGAAACGGTGAGATCAACTGGATGGAAGAGGAAACCCAGGATGAGTATACCATCGTCGACAGGGCGGGCAGAATACAGATACCCCGCAATATGCTTGATTCTCTGGAGCTAAAGGACAACAAGATAAAGGTTACCATAGACGACAGTATCATAAAACTTGAAAATCCTCAAAAAAATATTTGACATTTTTGATTTCTATGGTATAATAGCGTATGTGCGATTTTGGACGAAAAGTTTAGAATGTTTTAAGGAGGTGTGTAAAATGGGAGCTATTTGCCCGAAAAACAGAACTTCAAAGGCTAGAAGAGACAGCCGTCGTGCTAACTGGAAGATGACTGCTCCGAACCTTGTAAAGTGCAGCAAGTGCGGTGCACTTATGATGCCTCACAGAGTATGCAAGGCTTGCGGATCTTACAATAAGAAGGAGATCCTTGTTAAGGAAGAAGCTTAATTTTCTTGAAGCATATGCCGGGTTTTTACCCGGCACTTTTGCTATAATATGCTTTGCACCTATAGTGGAATGGATACCACGCAAGCTTCCGAAGCTTGTACTATGGGTTCGAATCCCATTAGGTGCACTAAAAAGATATTATCCGCAGCTATCAGCAAGAATCAGGAAATGCAAGCTCGCTTGTATTTCCTGATTTTTTTGCTGATAAAGCTGGGGAAGCTGGACTAAACACACGAGTAAGCAGAAGTCGCTTCAGCGACGTCTTACGGCGAAGCCGGAAGGCTTATGAGTGCGTTTTGTCCCGCGGATAATATCTTTTTGGTGCGGTCAATCAAAGAAAATCCGTCTCGGTAAGAGACGGATTTTTACATTATTTTAGGAGATTATGTTGCGGGCTCTGTCCGGGCAGCATCACGACTTAATTGCAACATAAGACAATTAAGTTCGGGAACTGCCCGTCACGAGCCCCTTTTTCATTTTTAGTTGCGGCATTGGTGCAGATGTGATACAATATATATTGATTTACTATGCATGTTAAAAGAGGTGGCATATTATGAAAATATTATATCTCTTAAGCGGCTTGCTGGATCTGCCCAAGCCCGTCATCGTTACGATAACATTAAGCGTTTTTGCGGTACTGATGCTTGCAGTATTCGTTTATTATATGTGGAGAAATCAGGAACGTTCTGCGGATATTGCCCGTGAGGTTCAGAGCATTACCAATGAGATCGGTGCCGGCGTCGTGGAGTTTATTGCGCAGGGCGACGGATACATTACGTATGCGAGCAAGGGTTTTTATAATTTTGCCGGATATGATTATGATGAAATGAAAGG
>CACYIR010000038.1 GCA_902774525.1 uncultured Lachnospiraceae bacterium | reverse complement strand
ATAAGTGCAACATTATATTTCCAGTTACTGCCTGTATGCCCTGCTTACTTCATTTCTGTCCTTCATCCCGGTCTTCTTTAATATATTGGATACGTGGAAGCGCACGGTATTTTCCGAAAGCTGAAGGGTCTCTGCAATCTCCCCGTTGGAACGGCCTTCCGACAGGAACATGGCTATCTCCTCTTCGCGACGTGTCAGTCCGTACATCCCGGCAAATGCCGCACGGCGCTCCTCGGCACTGAGCTCTTTCGGTGCCTCGGCAGGAGTATCAGAAGGAGTATATTGTTCCTTTACCATCAGGAAAAACAGTATTACCAGCGGTATGAAGAGTACGCTTACAATGATCACCGATACAAGCTCATCACAGCCGGTCTCGATGATCGCAAGTACCGCAACAGCTTCGCATAGACGTGATATAGCAAGTCCGAGTGGCGCCAGCTGCAGCTTTCTGCTTTCAGAAGCCAATGTCATGAATGATGCCGCACGGTATACCGCAAAAAATCCCAGTATCACATAGGACAGTCCGATGACCAGCGTTACCAGTCCGCTTTCCCGGTATATCATGATCAGCACGATGGGATATATAAGGCTTACTATAGTACAGATCCCGCCTGTCAGACGGTTTTTATCAAAGATGAGTCCTGCCGCGATCAGCCCTACCGCATAAAAACTCCGCTGTGCCAGAAGGTCAAGCTTGAGGCAATACTCAACATACAGATTGTTATTGGTCCCGATACTGGATATGGGAGCCATGATCGCTATGACTATGCATAAAAGTATAAGGATCTTCCTGCCCTTTACGGTGTCAAGTGACAATTCCGGTTTTTGGGATGCCACATCGGTTCCGTCAGGCTCCCCTTCCCGTTCTATTATAAACGCATCCTTATACATAAGTATGAATACCACGATAAGGGAGATAAGCACGCAGTCTACGAAAATAATACGGTAGGAAGTCATGACGCCTCCGTTGATCACGGAGATCAGCCACGTTCCGAAAGCACCGACCGCATAAGCCAGACCGTAACACAATCCCAGATGGGAGGATGGCACGTGAGCCGCTGCCAGTGTAAAAGTAAAACCTGTATGAAGACCGATTATGATATTTAATATGATGATCATAAACATCAGAAGTACTCCGTCATGTACAAGGATGGAAAGTATGATCACCGGTACTTCAGTCAAAAACAATCCTACCTGGAATCCTCTGCAGGCGGACAGGTGGCTGCGGGTTTTGTACAGGAACATGAACAATACAAGTCCTACCCCCTGTGCCAGGTACGCCCAACCGGTTGAAACGGCACTGATGGTTTCGGAGCTGAAAAAATCATACATTAAATAAAGCTGTGAAAAAAATAACAGCGAATCCAGAAGATATACCGCCGCTATGATCGCACAGCAGATTATAAAATTTTTATTTTTGAAAATAACAGCTTTCATCCTACCCCCAAATGGTAAAACCAGTCTGATTACTATCCAAATATATCACAAAACCTACCCCCCTGCAACCGAATTAGTACCCAAAACCAAAAACCTATCCATAATCAAACACTTCTCCAAACCAAAACTGTATATATACTGACTGCAATTCCGACAAGGTTCTGACGATATAATTTTTAGATTCGTTTAAAAGGGAGACTACCCGACCGGAATCGAATAAAAAACCGAAAGGAGATTTTTATGAGAAAGAAAACAGGAAAGAAAACAACCGGAAAAATTTTTAAAAGATTTTGGGTTATGTTACTTGTCTTTGCCCTGATCATTCCGAGCATGAACGGTATCACAGTTCAGGCTCACGCAGATGATACAGCATCTGTCTGGAAAATCTATGCAACTGTTTCCGGTGAAGATTTTACCGATTTGGAGCTTGTTACTGCTTCTGAATCCGTAGAAGGAAAAGAATTAATAGCTAAGTTCATAACCGACGGTACTTACACACTGACCGAAGAGGATAGGGATAAGACCATAATCGCCGATAACGCCGAGCTGACGGCAGGTGATTTTAATGTAGACGCTTTAAAGCTGTCCGGAACCAGCAGTCTTATATATCCCGGTTATGTTATATCCTCAACCGAAGAAAGATTCAGATCATACTCTGCATCAGGAGCTGCTATAACTATAGAAGGACTTGAGGCCCACTACGATGCATACGGTACACCTTATTATGTAGGTCCTGATCTTGATTCTGATGATCCGAACGCCTATCTCTGGGGTACATCCTACGACTTTACCGTATCCGGTAATACGACAATCGCAGGATTTCCGGATAAGGATGAAGAAGGCAATGACTTCATCAGTCCCTACTGGATAGGTTATAATGACACCGTTGTCACCTCAACCGGCAATATCAGTATTGAGGAAGGCGGACATCTTATTATAGAAGGCACACTTACAGTTGAGGATGGCGGCAAGATTACAGGTTCAGGAGATGACCATTATTTACGTGTATGTGAAGGTGCCGTAGTAACAGGACTTCCTCTCTACGCTGAAACACCCGACAATGATGTATCGAATTTCTTCTCAAATCCCAATCACGGCGAATATGAATTCAGATATGACAGCGAAACCGGAAAATGGATATGTCCTTTTGATCCTGAATGGCCCGTATTCTATTTCAATGTCGGCGGTCTCAAGTTTTCGGACAACGAAAATGAAAACGAAAGTATAGAGTTAAAATATAAATACTCTGAAGATGCCTCTTATATAGACGTAGAGCCTGTAGTCACCTATGATGACGGAATGACAGTCGGATACGGAATCTCCTTAAAGGAGATCCCCGAGACTGCTGATAAGATTTATCTGCAGTTAACGTTTTTCCCTGCTGCAGAGTCCACCAAGACTATTGTCTGCTGGGCTACCATGGACAACGAATTCGACTTCCGCTATGAAGACATATCCGGCTATACACTTGAACATGTCTTCAGAATAGATGATGTCGTAAACGTTTCCTTAGGATACCTTAATTCCGGTAATCCCGAAATTACAGATACCGCTAATGATTACCTGTATGCATATACAGGTACTGATGACGAAATCAAAGGCTATCTTGCCACCGAGCTCTACAGACGTTTTATCGAGGTACCTATGTTTGAGAATTTCGGACTTGGCAATGCCGAAGATCTTGCATCCCGTATAGAAATGACCGGCAGCCTGGGCGATATCAATGCCATTGACAAAGATGGAACAAGCGTTACCATCCCTGTAAATAATTACAAAGTCAGCTGGGGTTATAACATGGACAACGGAGATCCTGTTGAGAGTAATATCCCTGTTTATATTCTCCCTGACAAGAACGATTTTCTGATCTGTACTGACTTTGACAAAGATAACGGCACCGGAGAAACTTTCTATATCCGTAAAGCACATGCAGACGAAGTACCTTTTGATGGCACAGCTCAGGAAGCAATTCCTGTCGTAGTATCGTCTATCAATCCTGAAACCATAGTAATCGGAGGCATGGGTGCCGATACAACCGTACAGAACAGCGACAATGTTTACGCCTTTAACTTGAACAGCCGCTGGCTGAATCAGAACTTTAACGGCCCCAGTCAGCCAACCGATCCCGCAGATTACGGTACTATAGTCCGTATTATGATCGGGTCAGAGACCTATGTAATGCTGACAGGCGATGGCGAAACAAAGAACTACGGCGGCATCGGCAACAACGGCTTTGGAACGGATACTATCTGGAACACGAGCACTGACGGCGATGCTGAAGCATCAGTATACATCGGTCTTTCGACTCTGTATATCAGACCCCTTGCAGAAGAAACCGGAGTTACAGTACGCGAGATCACATCTGTCGAGCTTGCGGACGAATCTCTTGCAGCAGGCGTGCATATCGTAACAAAAGATAACGGTGATATAGAGATAACCTTCGACTCCAACTTCTATGCCACCATTCCTTTAAATATCACATATTCTGATGGCAAGACCAGACAGCTTACCATCAACCGTGTAGGTCTTGTAATACAATACGGGTACCTCAGTGGAGATCCTAATGAAGACCATGATACACCCGATCACCTTGATATGGGATTTGACCATAGGGAAGGAACGATCGGCTTAGATTACGACTACTTTGCAGGTGAGCAGATCGCTGTATACGGTATCTACTATACACCTACAAACGATCCTACAGGTAACAGCTCCGATCTCTCACTTTATATGACATTTGATGACGGAACACATCGAGTTATCACTGCAGAAAACAATGATATATTGACCCTGAGTGGCGGCGGTGAGGTTAATCGAGGCTTTGACGGCAGAATGGCTGCCACCAACGATTCAGTCGCTACTACCGTATTCCTGATCGGATTTGCCGAGGCTAAAACTTTTGACGGCATTTTATGGATCGGCAATATAACAGATACTTACTACACATATAACGGCAACAAAGGATTCTACGCAAATGTGCTTAATGCAGGCTGGGACGACGATGACAACTTTGGCGGCACACAGGTAGGCTCCGGTAAAGGTATATACTGGGACGGCCATATTACCTGGTATTAAAATGTCCATAATGCCATATTGTCAGATTAAAGCAAAAAAATAATCAAGGAGGATTGTTATGAAAAAAACATTACTATCCGTTCTGTTGACCTTAGGTCTTATCTTACTGATATCCGTTCCGGTCAGCGCAAAAAATGAATCAGTCACCGTCAGCTCATGTACGTTAACCGCAACTTCTGCTGTTGTAGAAGGAAGTACCGATGCATCAGCTGTCATGGTAAGAATAAAAGATGCTTCAAACAACATAATCGCTCTGCAGAGCTTTGCAGTCGCTACAGACGGTACTTTTTCGGCATCATTGGACGATGTTTCTTTAACCGAGGGAGCCACTTACACTGTTTCCGTAGCTGACTACGAAGGCGGCGCATGGGAGTCCACTTCAGCAACAGTTGAAAAAGCCGAGGAACCCACAGGCACCGAGGAACCTACAGGTACTGAGAACCCTACGGGCACTGAAAACCCTACAGGCACTGAGAACCCTACCGGTACCGAAACTCCTACTAACACAGGAACACCTTCAAATACAGGAACCCCCTCAAACACAGGGACTCCTGCCAACACGGTAACTCCGGCACCTACCACGACTCCTGAGCCCACTCCTACACCTACCACGACTCCCGAGCCTACTCCTACACCTACCGAGGCAGTTAAGGCTCCCGAAGCAGGCACCACCCTTAAGTCATCCAAGTACCATGCTAAATTCACAGTAAAGGAAAGCGGTGACACAGACGGCACAGTCGGTACACTTGAGTATACCGCTCCTACAAAGAAGCTTAAGAGTTATACCGTTCCTTCCAAGATAACGATCGACGGTATCACATATAAGGTAACCGGTATAGCCCCCGGAGCTTTTAAGGGTAATACAAAAGTTACCAGTATCACGATAGGAAATTATGTCACCACTATCGGCAAAAAAGCTTTCTACGGATGTACAAAACTTACAAGTGTTACCATAGGTAAGAGAGTAACAAAGATCGGTGACAAGGCGTTCTACAAGGCAAAAGCTCTTAAGAACGTAACTGTCCTTACCACAAAGCTTAAGGCTGCTAATATCGGTAAGAATGTATGGCCTAAGAACAGTAAGGCTAACGGTCTTACATTTACCGTTCCCGCAAAGAAACTTAAGAGTTACACTAAGCTCTTCAAGGCATCCGGAACAGTACAGGCAGATAAATAAGATCATTTTAAAAGCAGGGGACTTTAAAATCCCCTGCTTTTTCGTTGCTGTTTTCTTTTTTCCCGCGATCTGTCTCTTAAGTCAGTGACCTTATCACCTTTATAAGCCTTGTGGCATTTATCTCCAATTGCTCTCTTGTAAGTGAACCATCCTTAAGAGCTTCCATCATATCGTCGTGATCGGCCTTGCTGCCCGGCATCACAAGCTCTCCGCCTGCTGCCGCTACCTTGGATGCTTTTGATGCAGGATGCTTTGAGCCATAGTTGGGTACCCCGTCGACCAGCCAGTCGGTCATGACTATACCCTTAAACCCGAATTCGTGACGTAAAATATCCTCTAAAAGGTCCCTTCTCTCATTGGTATGTATGCCGTTAAGAAGGTTATAGGATGACATGACGGTCAGCGGCTGAGCCTCCTTTACACATATCTCATAGCCTTTAAGGTATATCTCCCTTAAAGCTCTTTCACTCACCATACTGTTGTTAAAACTGCGGTTATACTCCTGATTGTTTACGCAAAAATGCTTAACGGATACACCGCAGCCGGGATGCTTCTGAACGCCCTTGGTTATAGCTGCTGCCATTTTGCCGGTAATGAGCGGATCCTCCGAATAATACTCAAAATTCCTTCCGCAGCGTACATGCCTCTGAATATTCATGGCAGGAGCCAGCCAGATATGCACGCCGAATTCCTGCATCTCACCCCCTACTATATCTCCGCATTTCTCCACAAGCTTCAGGTTCCAGCTCTGGGCCAGTGCGGTACCTATAGGGATAGCGGTAGCATAATGAGTCTCTATCTTTTCCCCGTGCTTAGGTTTTGATGATGTAAAGAGTTTAGCCATGACGGCTGTGGGCTTAGGTAAGAAATCCGACAGTCCTTCAAGCATAGTATTTCCCACCGAATGAGCACCGTCAGCATCTACCCAGTATTCCCTGCTTATACGCACACCGGCAGGTCCGTCAGCCATGGAAAGTGAAGGTATACCCTTGTCGCGCAGCATTTCGGTGGTCTCTCCCGCTGCTCCTGCTACAAGCCTTCCGGCATTCCCTATCATGCTTCCGCCGATGCCGCCTCCGAAAAAGGCACCTGTATTAAGATATACCAGTTCTTCGTCCGTAAGGGCCTTTACCTCATCGGATACCTCTGTCTCAGAGTCATATATTATCTTCTCTGTCGCTATATCTTTGCCGTTTAATTTAAGCACAGGTATGGAGGGATCCGTTTCGCTGCCTTTATGGGAACTTACCTCAGCCTTCTCATCTCCCGCGGACTTGCAGCAGCCATCAGGCTTAAAGTCTTCAAAATCAGGGCCTTCAAAGGAGCCTGTAACCTCTCTTACGGTCATGGTCTCGTCCAGTCTGACAGCTGCACATGCTGTAAGCTTCGCACTGTCAACACCGTATTTGATAATGTAGTCACCCTTTTCAAGGATATAGCTGCTGCTCTCTGTATCAAAACTTGCAAGCTCTGACATCGCAAAGGTTATCTCTGCCTTTGTGCTCTGTCCGGGGGCAAGCTTCTCCGTTTTTGCCCATCCCGCAAGCACTGCCGAGGGCTGGTCAAGCATACCCCAAGGCTTAGCTACATATATCTGTACTACTTCTTTTCCTGTATAATCCCCGGTATTCTCCACATCGACACTGACAGTGACCTTTTCGCCGTCTATCTTTGCTACTGCATCCTTTACATTAAACTCTGTATATGAAAGTCCGTAACCGAACGGGAACAGCACCTTGGTCCCTACGGTGTTATAATATCTGTAGCCTACATATATGCCCTCTTTGTATCTCGTATCCTCCGAATCCCCGAAATCAAAAATCCCGGGATACTCAGCCCACGGTACCCATGTGGTAGCAAGCTTTCCTGAAGGGTTCTTTTTCCCCAGCAGTATATCCGAAAAAGCATAGCCCGTAAGTGCTCCGAGCTGCGAAAGAAAGAGGATATTCCCTACCTCTGACACAGGCGTCAGATCCACAGGTCCCCCGACATTTAAGACGAGCATAAATCTGTCAAACTTCCTATTTAAAGAAAGTATGGTATTTATCTCCGTCTCTGTAAGAAGAATGTCCCTTTCCGCCACTCTGTCATTACCTTCACCGCATATTCTGGCAAGTACATATACCGCAGCATCTCCGTCTCCCGTTAAAGGTATATCATAGTCAGGCTCGGGCATAACGGCACCCATCCCTTCAAACACGGGATTGACATGCTTTTCCTTAGCCCTCTGCTTTATCTCACGGACAAACTCCTTCCTGGTCTTCTTTTGCACCGCATCGTAAGCATCAAGCCATTCCTTCGTAGTTATGTTAAAGCCCTCTTTCTCCAGGGCTCTTTCTATCGAAACCGTAAAATGCGAGTACACCTCTCCCGAACCTGTACCGCCCCTTAAGGTATTTCTCGCTCCGTTTCCGTATAGGGCGATATCACATGGTCCGTCTAACGGGAACTTTCCGTTTTTCTTAAGCAGTACCGTACATTCTGCCTGCAATCCCCTTACTATACCTGCATTTTTTCTTTCTCTGTCTGATAACATCCGTAACCCCTCCTGTTCTTACTTAAACCCCATTCTAAACTTGTTCGTTTAAACCCAGACTAACAAATATGAATACTTTTTCTTCTTAATATATATGTACTTATACATGTGTATTAATTATATAATCTCACTACGTATAATACAATCTTTTTTTCCTTCTCATGGATGTTTTTTTTGCACAGGACAGCCGGGGTGCCGCACGGTATAAAACCATAAAGCGGCAGGTGATATGCCACGGCTGCAGGCGTACCGCATCAAGGCAAAAACCGGTTAACCAAACCGGTTTTTGAGCGCAGCCTAAGGATGTCCGGTATCAACCGGACATCCGGTTGCAAGCGTCCGCGGATAAGGTACACATGGAGCCGCAGGCATATCCCTGCGCAAGCGAAAACGGGTTTCATACCGCGCGGCACCCCGGCTGTCCGTCCCATAAAAATTTTCAAAATCCCTATTGACATCCAACTGTAATAGGTGTATATATAACATATAAACAGTTAACTGATCATTTTAAAGTGGGGTGAGCGTTTGAAAATATCACAAACCAACGGAATTCCGATTTACAAACAGATAGCGGACGCGTTCCGCACCGACATACTCGCCGGGAAATACAAGCAGGGTGAATACCTTCCATCCATAAGGGAACTGGCCAGGGACTTAAGGATAAGTGTTATCACCACTATGAAGGCATACGAACAGCTTGAAGCAGAAGGACTAGTCACTGCCTCCCAGGGCAAGGGCTTCTATGTCAACGCCCAGGATTCGGAAATGTTAAAAGAACAGCACTTAAGGAAAGTCGAAGACTCTCTTACAAGTGCTATAGAGGCTGCCAAAATAGCAGGCATGAACGACGAAGAATTGATAGAGATGCTTAAAACTCTGCTCTCTATGAGTATCATATAAGATGAATAAAAGGAGACTATCATCATGGATCAGTCATATGTAATCGAAGGACAGAATATCAAAAAGAGCTTTAAAAACTTCACCCTTGACATACCGGAGTTTAAGCTTCCGAAGGGCTTTGCCACAGCCCTTATCGGCGAGAACGGCGCAGGTAAGACCACCCTCTTAAATATCCTTACCGGCCTCCGTCTGGACTATGAAGGAAACTTAAGATACTTTGATAAATTCACCGAAAAGGATATAGATTCTATCCCCGAGGTTAAGGAACGCATCGGATATACCGGCACGGATACCTACTACCTTCCCAACTGGACTGTAGGACAGATAGCCGATATTTCCGCTATTGTTTTTGATAAATTCGATTATGATAAGTTTAAGAAGCTTTGCGATGATCTCGCCATCTTCGGACCGGCAGATTTTGACAAGCATAAAAAAGTACATGCTCTTTCAGACGGTACCAAGACCAAGCTCATGCTTGCAGGCGTACTTGCCAGAGAGACCGACTTACTCATCATGGACGAGCCCGCATCCCCTCTTGACCCGCTTATGCGTGACAAGCTCTGTGAGTTAATACGAGACTATATAAACTCCGGGGAAAACAAGAGCGTATTCTTCTCCACACACAACATCTCCGATATGGAAAACGTAACCGATTACGCTATCATCATGGAGCAGGGTAAAATCGTTGAGCAGGGCTTCGTAGAGGATCTCAAGGAAAAATACATCGTGGTAAAGGGCGAAAAGGAAGATATCGAAAAGGTAAGACCCGTCCTTTATACCATGTCCCAGTCTAACTACGGCTTCGAAGGTATATGCTTAGCTGAGAACCTTGACAAGCTCGCAGGTCTTGACATCGTCACAGAGACTCCCTCGCTGTTCAAGATCAGCGTTGCAGTCATGAAAAAGAATTCACTTATTAAATAAGAAAGGGTACGTAAAATGAAAAAGACTCCTTATTTAGCCTTTACGTCCCTGAGCTACCGTATACTTCACATCGTTATAACTCTCGGATTTTTTGTAGCGGGTTTTCTGGCAAATGTCTATATCGGTCCCATCGGTGTGGTCATATTATCAGCCGGTTACCCTTTGTTATTGGTATTTCTTGATTACTTCGCATTCTCGGGAGCCAGCTCCAGAAAACAAAAGAGCATGCATTTTATAAAGTCATCATACAAAGGCTTAGGCTTTTTTAAATCCGCTGTCAAAACAGACCTTTGGATAAAGCATGGCTGCATATTGCTCGGGCATCTCGGTTATGTTCTTGCGGAACTCATTTATTATACGGACAGTGAAGAATTTTTAGAAGCAATCCTTCTGTTACTCATATTCTTCCCGATATCAGGACTTACCACAAACATTACCCTGATCATCTCCAGAAGGATCGCGCTTACTATGATAGTACACGTGACTGTATGTTATATCTGCTCCATGATATCCACCGTACTGCTCGTGATCTACAGTTTCCTAATGCCCGAGCATATGAGTGACCATACAGCCGTTATGCTGGCCGCATTCGTAATAATCGAGACAATAAGCATTATCGTTGCCGTCATCCTGTACAAAGACTGTATTAAAGGATACACAGCAGGTTTCTCGGATACCTGAATTATTTATAAAGGTACAATGCATTCTCCATAGAAAGGATTATAGTTACCAATGAAAGACTTTGTTAAATACATAAAAATGATGCGATACGCTCTTCAGTTTAAAATGATAATAATCCTGTCTGCACTGTTTTTTGTATTTGGTATAATATTTGAAATAGCAGGAATGGGAGCCACCGATTCATCATACTCTCTTCCGGCACTGTATCTTGC
This sequence comes from uncultured Lachnospiraceae bacterium, assembly GCA_902774525.1. Lineage (GTDB taxonomy): Bacteria > Bacillota > Clostridia > Lachnospirales > Lachnospiraceae > RUG11977. The sequence goes on along the minus strand of CACYIR010000038.1, from coordinate 3,367 downwards.
ACTGACAGGTATGTATTTCTATCAGATGGTTTTCTCCTGTACTGTTTCAAAAATGGTACAGGCTTCACCTATGAAGAAAAAGCTTCAGGTAACAGGACCCATATTGATCACATTCATATCCAGTCTTATAGTCTTCGCGGTGTATGTAGCCTTAAGGCTCATAAAGATCACTCCCGAATTTTTGTACGACAATAACATAACATATCCCAGGGCTTACAGCACTATACCTTTTATGGCTGTCTGGTTATTTATATTCTTTGTGTATATGGCATTTTCCTACCGGTCCTTTATACTGTCCATGGTATTTATATTCCTTACAATAATAGGTATCCTGGGATTCAGTTTCAAAACCGAAATATTCATAAGAATGAGTGAAAATCTGATCGGCGCCGATAACAGCCCTTTGATGATAATAATAGTATCCTTAGCTATAATAATCGCAGGAGCCGTCATCGGATATATCTTAAGCCTGCTGTTATACAAAAAACCTATCAGCGAAATGGCAGTGCGCTATGCGCTCCGTCAGGCACAAAATAAGTAATTACCTATAGCCGCACCATATTAAACCATGGTACGGCTTTTTTATACATATTAGTTAAAAACACGGGAGTTTTTCTTCGTAATTTTTACGTAAAATTTTCAAAAAACTACTTGCTATCTTGACACCATCTTGCTACAATAAGCACTGTGGAAGAATTCTTTTTTACGAGGTAGAGATATGGGCGGATTTTTTGGTGTCGTTTCCACTAAAAACGAGGATTGTCTGTTTGATTTATTTTTTGGCGTTGATTACCACTCTCATTTAGGAACCAGACGCGGCGGTATGGCTGTATACGGTGACGGAAAGTTCAACCGTTCCATCCACAACATCGAGAATGCTCCCTTCAGGACCAAGTTCGACAGGGATATCCAGGAAATGAAAGGCAGCATGGGCATAGGATGTATATCCGATTATGAGCCCCAGCCTTTAATGGTACGTTCACATCACGGCACATATGCCATCACCACGGTAAGCCGTATCAACAACACGGATGAGCTTGTAAAGACAGTATTTGCAAACGGCAGCTCACACTTCTTAGAGATGAGCGGCGGCGATATCAATCCCACCGAGCTCGTAGCCTCCCTGATCAACCAGAAAGAGAATATCATCGACGGAATAAAATACGCCCTTGATGTCATAGACGGTTCACTTACCATGCTGATCCTTACCGAAAAAGGTATCTATGCAGCCAGGGACAAGTACGGCAGGACACCTCTTGTCATAGGAAAAAAGGACGATGCTTACTGCATGGCCTTTGAAGATTTTTCATACAGGAACTTAGGCTACTCCGACTACAAGGAGTTAGGCCCCGGTGAAATAGATATAGTCACACCCGAAGGTGTAAAGGTACTTCTCCCCGCAGGAGACAAAAAGAAAGTATGTACCTTCCTCTGGGTATACTACGGATATCCTTCGAGCTCATATGAAGGCATCAGCGTAGAAAAGATGCGTTATAACTGCGGTAAGGCCCTGGCAAAGAGGGATAATGTAACACCCGACATCGTAGCAGGTATCCCGGATTCCGGTACCGCTCATGCCATCGGATATTCCAATGCCTCAGGCATACCTTTCTCAAGACCTTTCATCAAGTACACTCCTACCTGGCCTCGTTCATTTATGCCGACCATACAGTCCAAGCGTGACCTGATAGCAAAGATGAAGCTGCTGCCCGTGCACGACCTTATAAAGGGTAAGAGCTTACTGCTCATAGATGACTCGATAGTACGAGGCACACAGCTGAGAGAGACCACCGAGTTCTTATATCAGAACGGTGCAAAGGAAGTCCACATCAGACCTGCCTGCCCGCCTCTGGTATTCGGCTGCAAATATCTTAACTTCTCACGTTCGAAGTCCGAGATGGACCTCATCACCAGACGTGTGATCGCAAGACTTGAGGGCACCGAGAACCCTTCAAAGGAAGTACTTAAGGAATACACCAACCCCGACTCCGAAAAATATGCTACCATGCTTGAAGAGATCAGAAAAGAGCTTAATTTCACGACTCTTCGCTTTAACCGCTTAGACGACATGCTCGAAGCAGTCGGCATCCCCGCTGAAAACTTATGTACATATTGCTGGAATGGGGAAGAATAAATATAATCCTAAAAAACAAACAAGCAGGCCAAATGCCTGCTTGTTATTTTTTATTTATCCTGATCCATGCTCAGAAGTATTACTCCATGCGGAGGGATTTCGAAACTCTCGTCCTTCTTTACGGTCTTCCAGGACCAGATCTCAAGTGCTCCGTCCAGTTTATCCTCTATTCTGTCCAAAGGTGCCGTAATGGTGTCATTTGAGATATTAAATACGGCATAATACTTCTTAGCCTCCGACTCTGCCTTCCAGATGATATAATCATCTTCCTTTACTGCTTCCTCTGAAGCGGTCACTTCCTTAAGCATCCTGTACAGGGGCTCTTTCGTAAGCAACTCCATGGTATCGGCATCAAGCTTCGTAAGCTCGGCACCGATCATACTTAAGCATCCTGTACAGGGGCTCTTTCGTAAGCAACTCCATGGTATCGGCATCAAGCTTCGTAAGCTCGGCACCGATCATAAGCGGTGACCTGAATATGCACCACAGAGTCATCATGGTCTTCTGTTCATCAAGAGTAAAGTTGGTATCCCTTTCAGATCCGAAGCCCTTGCTGAGCTTACCTAAAGGCAGCATGTCACAGTCAGGGTATCCTCCTTCTTTTACGTAGGGCTGCCACTTCCTGCAGCGGTCGAACATATCGAGCAGAAGCTCCCATCTGTCCCAGAAGTCATCCGTTATGCGCCACATGTTGGCATTTTCATGGTAGAAGTCCTGTTCATCGAGTATGGCGGGTCCGGGAGAAAGGCTAAGTACTATCTTCCTTCCGCACTTCTCTATCGCATTATGGAGCATCCTGATCTCATCCTTCGAGGATGCCGCATCCATACGGCAGATATCATCGCATTTGATATAATCCACGCCCCATGACGCATAAAGCTCTAAGAGTGAATCATAATACTCCTGGGCTCCCTCTGCCTTGGGGTTTACACCGTACATATCCGGATTCCAGAAACAGATGGAGTTGGGATTGGCTATCTTATTTGCCGTCACATTGGTGCCCTTGATCTTAGTCCTCATATATGCGGAACGTCTCGGTATTCCTCTCATGATATGGATACCGAACTTTAAACCTAAGTTATGTACATACTCAGCTAACGGCGCAAAACCCTTCCCGCCCTTTGATGAAGGGAACTTCTTGGGATCGGGATATAGTCTCGAGTACTCGTCCATCTCCACCTTAGCGAAGGGAATATATTGAAACTGATCGCGCTCATCTTCCGCTTCATTGTA
>CACYIR010000037.1 GCA_902774525.1 uncultured Lachnospiraceae bacterium | reverse complement strand
TCTCAAAGCCTTTAAGATATATCTCACGAAGTGCTCTTTCAGATATTACAGAGTCCACAAAATGTCTTTTGGTCTCCTGGTTGTTTCCAGCAAAGTGTTTAATGGTACCTGTCACTCCTGCATAGTGCAGACCCTTTAACATGGCGGTACCCATAAGGCCTGTAAGGAGCGGATCCTCGGAGAAGTATTCAAAGTTACGTCCGTTAAGAGGATGCCTGTGGATATTCATGCCGGGTCCTAAGAGGTTGTCGACATTATTCTTCACCATTTCCACGGAAGTGAACTGATATAAGTGTTCTACAAGTGTCGTATTAAATGTCGATGCCAGTAAGAATCCGCTCGGAAGCGAGAATGCCAACGCTCCGGTATCAAGTCTCATACCTGAAGGTCCGTCATCACAGCAGCATGCGGGAACTCCTTTTTCTACCAGACTGTCTGTTATTCCGCCGTATGCTGCAGCGGTTCCTGCGGTTACCCTCAGGCTTCCCATACCTTCGCCGCGTACTATCGATATAAGCTCATCTTTTGAAAGCTGGGCTACAAAGTCATCCATGGATACCTTGCCGTCCTTCACATCTTTAAGCTTATATCCTTTGTCGCCGGTCATAGGGATCTCTTCCGGCAGTCTCTCGTTTCTCTTTTCAAGCATGGATACCTTTCTTACAGGTACCTTTTCCTTTACCATGAAAGGTATATCATCAGGCATGTCACATACGACAGCCTTCATCCTGTTGAAGCTCCTAACAGGTGCCATGGCACTCTCAAGCTTCTCTAAACAGATATTTTTCTCTATTACAAAGCTTCCTGAATATACGGTATCTCTTACGTTTTCTCCGACCAGTACGGAATATCCGCCTTTTTCAAGTACCCATGCTGTGCCATACCCCAAAGTATTTGCATCATCATAGGAAGCAAATGCATCAGCATCGCATTCGAGCTCTATTACTCTCTTTTCACCGGGCTTTAAGAGACCTGTCTTTGCAAATGCTGTAAGTACTTTTGCAGGCTTACCCATTTTCCCCAAGGGAGCAGACACGAACTGCATCACCACTTCCTTGCCCGGCACTTTACCGGTATTGGTCACACCTACAGTCTGAACCACCTTTGCGCCCTTATCGGTGACATCCACCTTGATATGCATGGGCTCGATACTGAACTCGGTGTATGAAAGTCCGTAGCCGAACGGGAAACGCACCTTGTCCTTGGCCGTAGTCTCAAAGTATCTGTAACCTACATATATATCTTCTTCATAGAAAAGATCTTCTGTTTTTCCGAATGTGCATGATGAAGGATAATCCGAAAGCTCATAAGCTACAGATACAGGCAGATGTCCCGAAGGTGATACCTCGCCTAAAAGTACCTTTGCCGTACCATATCCGCCTACATGTCCGCCCTGCCATGCTATAAGCACCGCATCGGGATTTACTTCATCCATGAAGCTGAAATCCATGATATTTCCGATATTAAGGACTACAGCCATCTTAGAGAATGCTTTTCTTACCTTTTTAAGTGTGGTAAGCTCCTCGGCATACAGCCTGAAAGCACCTTCCTTGTCAACATTATCCTGGTCCTCACCTGCGGTACGGGCTATGATGACAAGTGCGATATCGGAATTAGCTGCCGCATCCGCTACTGCAGACTCTTCTATATCATACTCCGCCTGCGACCAGGGCTCGGTACCCCAGCCGCAGCCTGTAACTAAGGGGTTCTCTTCATCCCATTTTTCATATATTTTCTTTAGGGGTTCATATACTTTTATATTTTTTGATTCTTCGAGAGCATCAAGGATACCGGTCACCTTACGTACATTAACCATGCCGCCGGATCCTAATCCGCTCTTATAATAATGCAGCTGCATCCTGCCGAATACGGACACGGTCGAGCCTTTCTTTATAGGAAGTACATCTCCTTCGTTTTTAAGGAGAACCTGTCCTTCCGAGATGGCCTCTATCGCTGTTTCCTTATATGCATCAAAGTCAAGCTTGTATTTCATATGAACCTCCATTTATCACGTATTACCAAACCTACACCAAATGATATACCATATAATCTTGAAATACAATGTATTAAAGTGTAAAAATAAAGACGGACATTTCTGTCCGTCCATATCAGTCTACTATTACTTCTTCCAGGTCATCCCCATCATATACGAGCTTCATGGTGAAGAATTCGTTATCCTTAAACATCTCTTCAAACATTCTCTTGTCACCTTCCCAGACAGGAAGATCGAATACGTCTTTTCTGTTTACCCACTTTAACTCACCTTCGTCACATGCTCTTAATGCAGGATCTTCTTTTCCGGTATAATCAGCCTCAAACAGGTATATGTATTCATCCTCATATTTCGGATTCACAAAGGTTATGATCGCCCTCATCTTAAGATTGCTTAATTCTTCCCTTTTTATACCGGTTTCTTCATTAATCTCCCTTACTATACATTCAACGGGTGATTCGCCTTTTTCAAAATGTCCGCCGATACCTAAGAATTTTCCGCTGTTCATATCCGTTCCGCCTTTGTGGATGAACAGTATCTCGTCACCTCTTCTGATGTAACATTCTGTTGTTATGATATATCCTTCCATCAAGTCCTCCGTTTTATTACGAGAACGGCCTGTCTCCCGAAGAAGAGTTCCTGTTCTTTACCTTTAAGGCATTTATGGCTCTGGCTATGGAAAGCTGGGTCTTCATGAAGTCCCTTCTCGCTTTCTTTTCTTCTTCCTCTATCTTTGCCTCTTCTTCTTTTCTGCGCTCAAGCTCCTTTTCCCATTCATCGGGTGCGGCTGCCGCATCACACAGGAGTCTCGCATCATTTTGAGAGATATCAAACATTCCTTTAGATACCATGCACTCCTTCTCGGTACCGTCGGGCAGCTTAAACTTTACCAGTCCGTCACCTATTACCGCCGTCATGGCAGGGTGATGCGCCATGATTCCTATCATTCCGTCACTTATCGGAAGGATAAGAGATATGCAGTCCCCTTTATAGAACGGTATTTCAGGTGATAGTATTTCCAAATGAAATGTATCCATTATGCTTCCTCTTTATTCATTTCGGCAGCCTTCTTCTTTACATCATCTATGGTTCCTACGTTAAAGAATGCTGCTTCGGGGTACTCATCCATCTCACCGTCAAGTATTGCCTTAAATCCTCTTAAGGTTTCCTCGAGCGGCACATATACGCCCTGTACGCCGGTGAATTTCTCGGCTACACTGAAGGGCTGTGACAGGAAACGCTGTATCTTTCTTGCCCTGTATACCACAAGCTTATCTTCATCGCCAAGCTCATCCATACCGAGGATCGCTATGATATCCTGAAGCTCCTTGTAGTGCTGTAGTGTCTCCTGAGTACGTCTTGCTATATTATAATGCTCCTCACCTACGGTATCTGGCTCAAGTATTCTCGAAGAAGACTCAAGCGGATCAACCGCAGGATAGATACCCATCTCGGCTACCTTACGGCTAAGTACCGTAGTGGCATCCAGATGCGCAAATGTAGTAGCGGGTGCCGGGTCAGTCAGGTCATCGGCAGGTACGTATACAGCCTGTACGGAAGTAACGGAACCGTTTACCGTGGAAGCTATTCGCTCCTCAAGTTCACCGAGCTCATTGGCAAGTGTGGGCTGGTAGCCTACGGCTGAAGGCATACGGCCGAGCAGTGTAGAAACCTCGCTTCCGGCCTGTATGAAACGGAAAATATTATCGATAAAGAGAAGTACTTCCTTGTGGGTAACATCCCTGAAATGTTCAGCCATCCTGAGTCCCGTAAGAGCTACTCTCATACGTACTCCGGGAGCCTCGTTCATCTGTCCGAATACAAGCGCGGTCTTTTCTATAACACCGCTCTCCTGCATTTCCGTCCACAGGTCATTACCTTCCCTGCTTCTCTCTCCTACACCGGTAAATACTGAATATCCGCCGTGCTCTGTGGCTATATTATGGATAAGCTCCTGTATAAGTACGGTCTTACCTACACCGGCTCCTCCGAACAGACCGATCTTTCCGCCCTTTGCATAGGGTGCTAAAAGGTCTATTACCTTGATACCGGTCTCAAGCATTTCCTCGGTGTTTTTTCTTAAAGCATAATCAGGTGCAGGCTGGTAAATACTTGCCCTTGTCTCACTTTCAGGGATGGGATCCTTACCGTCTATGGTATTTCCGAGTGCATCAAAAAGCCTGCCGAGTACACATTCGCCTACAGGTACGGAAACAGGTGCACCGGTAGCTATACACTCAAGTCCCCTGTGAAGGCCTTCTGAAGGTCCGAGCATGATACAGCGTACCATTCCGCCGCTTATATGCTGGGCTACTTCCATGTTGCGTCTGCTGCCCGCTATTTCTACATAGAGCTCTTCCCTAAGCTTAGGAAGTTCTCCTCTGGCAAACATAACATCCACAACAGGACCGTTTACACCTTCAACGGTACCCTTTATGAGCTTTTTTTCATTTTCCTGATTTGTTTCCCTGGTATCCATATGTTAACCTCTGTTTATCTATGGTCTCTTTGTCACATTTTCTTTTTTCTCAAAGCCTTGCCGCCCGATGCGAGTTCGGTCATTTCTCTCGTTATGGCAGCCTGACGGATGCCGTTATATTCTATCTTAAGGCTCTTTAAAATATCTTCTGCGTTGTCACCGGCTGTCTTCATAGCCGACATTCTCGCATCCTGCTCACTGCAGTAGCTGTCTACAAGCGCACTGTAGATAAAGCCCGTGATCAGGCTCGGTACTATTCCGTCCAATACTTTTTCAGGACTCGGATAATACTCTTTTCCGAAAGGAAGCTCAAACTCATTTGAATCATAGAATTCACTCTTGTCTAGCGGAAGCAGGCATCTGTTCTTGCATTCCTCAGGCTTTCCTGCCATATAGTGGGTGTAGATGATATCTATCTCATCCACAATGTCGTTATCATAGTATCTTAACAGCTCGTTCGTTATCTGCTTGGCCTTCCAGATGGTGGGGAATGATGCCGAATACCTGAAATCCTGGGCTACCCGGTACTTTTTGTTCAGAAAATAATTCCACCCGTACTCACCCACATTGAAAAGGATCATGTCCTCATGGGCATTCAGCTGTTCCTCTGCTTTTTTTATGGCTACATGATTGTAACTTCCTGAAAGTCCCTTATCGGATGTGATAAGAAGAAGTGCTCTTCCCACTATTCCTTCCGGGTCCTGATTCTTAAAATATCTGTCGGTATTTTCCGGCATATAATGCAGAAGCTCACCGATCTCTTCTCTTACCGCTACGAAAAACGGAGTGGTCTTTTCTATCTCACGTCTGGCTTTACGCATTTTTACGGAGGATATCATATACATGGCATCCGTAACCTTTTTCGTCTCTGATATACTGTTGATCCTGGTTTTTATTTCCGCAGCACCTGACATGATGTCCTCCTTTCATTTATTCTGATTTCTTTCTCTCTGTAAAAAACTGCTTTGCAGCCTTTAGTACCTTCTTCTGCAGGCCGTCGGAATATACCTTCTTATGCTCGATACTTAAGCACAGTGTACCGTTCTCTTTTGCGAACCAGTCGAGCAGCTCGCGTGCCACCTTAGGTATCTCCTTTTGAGGGATGTCTAAGAACATCTTTTCCCTTGCACACATAAGTAGGATTACCTGCTCATGAAGTGTAAGCGGTGACTGGTTGGGCTGCTTTAAGAGCTGCATAAGCCCTGCGCCGTATTTTAACTGGATAACGGTCTGGTCATCGAGGTCACTTCCGAACTGTGAGAATACCTGCATCTCACGGTACTGCGCGAGGTCCAGTCTCAAAGTTCCTACCGACTTCTTCATGACATTTGTCTGTGCTGCCGAACCTACACGGGATACGGAAAGTCCGACATTGACCGCAGGACGCTGTCCTGAATAGAATAATTCATTATCCAGGAATATCTGACCGTCGGTGATGGATATGATATTGGTCGGGATATATGCGGATACATCGCCGGCCTGTGTCTCTACTATGGGAAGTGCGGTCATGCTGCCGCCGCCCTTTTCGTCAGAGAGCTGTGCTGATCTTTCAAGCAGTCTTGAATGAAGATAGAATACATCTCCGGGATAAGCTTCACGTCCGGGAGCTCTTTCAAGCAGAAGGCTTATGGTACGGTAAGCTACCGCATGCTTTGAAAGATCGTCATATATGATAAGTGTATCTCTTCCGTGATCCATGAAATACTCTGCTACGGCACAGCCCGCATAGGGTGCTATGTACTGAAGAGAAGCTGAATCACTTGCGGGTGATGATACTATTACGGTATAATCCATCGCACCGTTTTTCTTAAGTATGTTTACTACCTTTGCCACGGAGCTTGCCTTCTGGCTGATGGCTACATATACACATACCACATCCTTACCCTTCTGGTTAAGTATGGTATCTATGGCAACGGAAGTTTTTCCTGTCTGTCGGTCACCGATTATCAGCTCTCTCTGGCCCCTTCCTATAGGGAACATCGAATCTATGGCAAGTATTCCTGTCTCTAACGGCGAACATACCGATTTTCTGTCTATGATGCCGGGTGCCGGTCTTTCTATCGGATAATATCTCTTTGCACCTATATCGGGACCGCCGTCGATAGGCTTCCCTAAGGGATCGATCATACGTCCGAGTATCCTGTTGCTGATGGGGATACCTGCGGTACGTCCGGTACGTACTACACGCTGCCCTTCTACGATCTCAGAGGCATCACCGAACAGTACTACACCTGTAGTCCCGTTAGTCCTTATGTCCTGTACCATGCCCTTAACGCCGCATTCGAACAGGACTATCTCACCGTATTCAACTTCTTTAAGTCCTACTATGACAGCTATGCCGTCACCCACGGTAAGAACCTCTCCTACCTGCTGAAAGCCGAGGTTCAGCTTAAAACCTTTTAGATCGTCCTTTATCAGAGAAATGATATTGTTGATCTTCTTTTCTTTCGGAAGCTTCTGAATGGAACGTCTGAGCTGCCTGATCCTGCCGAGAGTGGTCCAGTCGTAGTTATCGTCTCCGACGAAAATATTAAAACCATCAGCTGCACTCGGATCGTTTTTAATTACTATCTCTACTGAAGAAGCGCCGTATTTTTCCTGCATAATGGTGGCGATAGCCTTCTGCTGTTCCTCGTCAGGCGGCGTCACACAGCGGATCTCAACCTTTAAGGGTCCGTCCTCTTCAGGCTCCTGATTATTACCTTCGGCGTTTTCCACATCTTCCCCGGGTAACTCACCCTTTGCGGCAAGCTCGGCCTTTTTGGCGTTTTCCTCATCTTCAGCCAATTTCAATAAGTTTTCAAAGGTTTCATCTATCATTGTGCATCCCTTACCATACTCTTTATAAATTCATCATAAAGTTCATGTGTTTTCTGAGGTGTTGCATTGCTTTCCAAAAGCTTCTGGGTTGCCTCGACTACCAGCTCGCCGATCTCAGTCTGTGCGGAATCAAGTATATGATCCTTACGTTCCTCAGCCTGCTGCTCTGCCTCCGAAATAATGGCAGAAGCCTTTTCCTGGGCATTGTTTATGTATTCCTTGGCTGCCGTAGCGGTCTCGTTCTTTGCATTAAGACGCATCTCTTCTATCTCGGCATCCACATTGGAAAGCTTCTGTTCGTATTCGGCTTTAAGGCTCTCGTTTTCTTTAAGGCCCTCAGCTATCTCTTTTTCCTTGTCTTCAAAATACTGCTTTCTGTCCGCCATAAACTTTTTCACCGGTTTAAAAAGAAGTAATGTCAGTCCGCCGGCTAAGATCACGAAGTTCAGCATATGCAGCAGTATCTGAACTATATCTATATTAAGTGGCATTTTCTTCCTCCATATTATCACTTACTTACAGTACGAAGATGATCAGGATTGCGATTACCAGTGCGTAAATAATGGCTGTCTCTATAAATACCATACCAAGCATCATGGTTGAGTTGATCTTACCTGCTATCTCAGGCTGACGTGCCATGGATTCGGTGGTCTTTGCTACAGCAATACCCATACCGATTGCACCTGCTGCCGCAGCAAGACCTACAACGATACCTGCTGCCATAGCCTTATCTCCTGTGCTGTCAGCTGCCTCTGCCGCAACCTCTTCTCCTGCTGCAAATGCAGCTGTTTCTCCGGCCTTCATAAATATTCCTGTAAATACAAGTGCCAATGCCAATATGCTCATAATTGAAATAATTCTTTTTTTCATGATTTTTCTCCGTTTTCTTTTTTATTTGGTTTTCTGTTTTTCTTCTTTTGCTTTTTTATGATGCGGTTCAACCGCTTCACCGTAGAATGTGGATGCAAGCGTTGCCAAGACGTAAGTCTGTATCAAAGCATGCAGTGCGGTAAACAGTATTCCGACCAGTACCGGAAGCACAAAGCTTAGGAATATGTAGTGATATACAAGCTCCGTAACCAATAGTCCGCTTAAGAGCGCTCCGAACAATCGGAAGCTCATGGATATCGGAAGTGAGAAATCCTTTAAGACTTTCAAGCCTCCCTTTACTCCGTTACATACGATACCGCTTACAAGTATCATAACGTATGTAAGAACTCCCATGGCAAGTGCGGCGTTTATATCCGCTATCGGTGCAGGCAGCGCTATAGAATGACCTTCCGTAGTAACACCCTGCAGACCGAATAGCTCGAACAGCGTACTAAAGAATATGTACACACCTGCACTGAATATATATGCCGCGATAAATCCGGTCTTGTGCGGGCTGTTGCCCTTAGCCATATCGTCAAAGAACTCTACAAGTTTTTCTATCACTATCTGGAATTTCCCGGGCACTGTTTTAAACTTCGGTATGGCAAATATCCTTATGAATACCGCCGCGATAAGCAGTACCGCAGTCACCACATATGCCGAGATCAGCGCGGGATTTACATCCAGTATACCAAACAGGCTTATTTTGTTTTTATCATGGAGCACTCCGTCCTTCATCAGCTCTTTGATGCTCTCAGTCTCTCCCGGCGGCTCTTTCAGCATTATGATAAGCCCCAGCAGGAGAAATATCAGGAACAGCCAGACGACTATAAAGACTGTCCTGCGTTTCGATATCTTCTTCATTCTCTCGCCTTCTTTTTTGTTTTCTATAAACTCCTTTCTGCAAGAGGACCTGCAGCAAAGGTATCCGGTTTTCGTACATAAAAGGCAGGTTCAAAAACCTGCCCATTATTATACACCTATTTACAAAATATATCTACAATTATTTAAAATATAATAATTTGACTTACAGTACGCAACCCTTTTGAAGTATGACATTTGCATACTGGCTGGTCTCCGAAGTGGCGATAACCGCATATGCCTTCTTTGCTTCCTCATAAAAGGCAAAGCGTTCAAGCTTCTGTATTACTTTAGTTCCGCGCGGTTCTTCCTTTTTTATCATCTTTTCATATGTTTTCCATATGGACACATCCGCGTTGTCCCCCGGTACCCTTTCCATAAGGCTTACCGGCTTTTCTATGTACTGATCGAGAGGGAATACCTGAAGTATGGCTTCAAGTATCTCAGGTACGCCGTGCCCGTCCATCCTTATGACTATCCCGTTTTTCCCCATGGTCTCAGCCGGGAAGTTCCCATCCGCTATGACTATGGTATCACTGTGTCCCATCTCGCACAAAACCTTAAGTAATTCGGGTGAAAGCATGGGTGAAATTCCTTTTAACATATATAACCTCCGTGAATCACTATTCACGGTTGGGTAAAAACACTCATAAACTTTCCGGCTGTCGCCGGAATCCGCCGCATACGCGGCTTATGTTTACTCGTGTGTTTTACCCAGCCTACATGGCTTAATCTGCCAAAGTACATTCCTGCAAGCTAGCTTGCGTAATGTACTTTATGCAGATTTGCCGTGAATAGTGTTATTATAGCATATTTTCAATCTCCGGCATCGGTTTGAGCCCTTTAAAGCCGTAGAACCTTACTGCATTTTCTCCCAAAAACATCCTCTTTTCTTCCACCGTCATCTTGGGAGTATCAAGGATGAACCTGACCGCACTCTTATATGTGATATCCGTCATGGTCCTCGGATAATCGCTTCCCCACATAAGCTTGTCCATACCGCAGATACTCTTGGCTTCAAGGATCGCATCTATCGCAGACGGATAAGGATAAAACTCCTTATGGAACAGCCATGTAAGACCTCCGCTCTCGATATATACATTTTTATTCTTAGCCAATGCTATCTGCTCCTGCCATCCGGGTGTAGTCACCATACCGAAGTGCCCGATGGCTACCTTTAAGTCGGGACACTTGTCTATCACTTTCTGCAGGCTTTCTGTCTGCTCGTTTCCGTCAGCCATATCGATTGAGATATATTTTCCTGCAGCCTCCGCCATTTTAAATACTTCAAGATGAACCATTAAATCCTTATCTTTAAGACGGCAGGCGCATATCTTCACTCCGTCAAACTTATCCGGGGCAAATCCGTCCAGATGGTTCTGTCTGCAGATCCCGGGTACTGTTTTCTCATTACCGTTCAGCATATCCGGTTTTTCCCTGTCTTCCGTATAACCTTCATCCTCATAAAGAGCTGTTATCCTAAATCTTTCCGGATACTTTTCCTTTACCCTTAACAGATACTCATCCTGGTTGCCGTCCAGATACTCCTGTGTTACGGCACAGGCATTTACACCCGCATAATCCATGTTCGCTATAAGGCGTTCCGCGGTATTCCTGTTATCCTCCATATACGGAGGCATCATCTGATGTACTCCGCCCAAAAATGAGCTTTTTCCGTTGCCAAGGCTGCGAACGGGCAGATTCTTTACGCATCCGTCCTGTTTTTCCCACAGATGTAAATGCGCATCTATTATCACGAAATCCGACATATCGTTTCCTCTATATTTCTGACCAGTGCCTCATATGCTTTTAGCATTCCGTCATTTTCTGCTTCTATCTGAGCAGCGTTTCCTTCCTTTGCAGCATACTCTAAACTCTTTGCCAAATCTGAAAACTCAGTGGCACCTATGGTCTTCGATGTACTTTTTAATGCATGGACTTTTATTTCATAGTTCTTCCAGTCCTTTTGCCCAAAACATTTTTCTATAGCATTTTTTGTATCCCCGTATGCATTAGCAAAGTCCCGTAATATCTCCAGATAGAAATCTTCATCTTCCGCGGCATATCCGAGTCCTGTCTTTACACTGATACCGGCTTTTTCCAGATCCAGTAAGGATACCTCACCGGATTCTTTTTCCGATGTTTTTTCCCGGCTGCCCGATACTTCTTTTATCTTTTCTGCAGGAAGCCATTTACGGAATATCGAAGTAAGAGCAAACCCGTCTATGGGTTTTGTCAGATAATCGGAAAATCCGCTGTTTATATACATGTCCCTGGCGCCTGAAATGGCATTGGCCGTAAGTGCAATATAAGGGATATTCCCGACCTTGTCAGGATATTCGGTTTTCAGTTTTTCAAGTGTAGTGATACCGTCCATTTCCGGCATCTGATGATCAAGGAATACTATGTCATAATCATTATTCCTGATAAGTTCTATGGCGTCCTGGCCGCTTGAGGCGGTATCGATATTCATCATGGACTGCTTTAACAGCCCCTTAAATACCATAAGGTTCATCGGGACATCATCAACCGCAAGCACACGCACATCGGGAGCGGTAAAATCCTCCCGGAATACATTTACGTTCTCCTCTGTATCCTGTCCCGACAGGTCAATCTCGCCGACAGGAGCCGCATCTATCACTTTCTGTTCAAGCAGGAAGCTGAATACGGAACCCTTCCCGACCGTACTCTCAACCTCAAGCCTGCTGTTCATAAGCTTTAAGAATTTAACTGTTATGGGAAGTCCCAGACCGGTACCCTCGATAGTATGGGTTTTCTCCTCAACTCTTGAGAACTCCGAGAACAGCTTCTCTATATTGTCCTTCCGGATACCCATACCGGTATCCTTTACCTCAAAGTATAACTTTGCCTTATCGCCTTTTATTTCATTAAGGCTTATATTCAGGACAACTTCACCTTTTTTTGTATATTTTACGGCGTTGGTAAGCAGATTCATCAGTATCTGCCCGATCCTTACGACATCGCCGGACAGCTTCTTAGGGATCTTACTGTCAATATTAAACTTTAGCTCCAGGCCCTTTTCATCGGCACGCGGTTTGATCATCCTGACAAGTTCGGCAACAACTGCGGCACTGTCATACTCACCGTTTACCAGTTCCATTTTTCCCGCTTCAACCTTTGAAAGGTCGAGGATATCATTTACCAGTGAAAGAAGAGTCTGTCCGCTCTTTTTGATATTCGAGGCATAAGAATATATCTCTTTCTCATCGGTTTCGCGCAGTATCATCTCATTAAAACCGAGCATGGAATTGATAGGTGTCCTTATCTCGTGAGACATATTGGCCAGGAACTCGCTTTTTACCCTGTTTGCCGACTGTGCATCCAGCTTTGCTTTTTCAAGCTCGTTCAGGGTATTTATCAATTTGCGGTAATCCGGTGTTTCAAGTGAGAACATCACCATAAGCAATGCTATCGGCACCACTCCGAACGTAAGATACAGCTCTGTAAGGAATACCAGCTGGATGGTCATAGCAACGAATACAACTATTACAAATGCCATACATGATATCCACTGTCTTTTTGAAAAACATCTGCGATACAGAACGATAAATATAAGTGACGCTACCATGAATATCGCAGGAGCTATATATCCCACAACATAAAGACTTCCGTGATGATATATTCCTTCCGCATCAAACGAGAACTGAAGTCCCGTAAGAGGATTGGACAGTGAAAAAGCAAAAAGCAGTATTATCACCGTCCACCTGAATATTACATATGCTTTATTTCTGGTAACTTCAGCGATGTAACTGACTACATATCTTTCAAAGGATACAGCAGTCAGGAATCCGGCGATAAAATACCCCGATGTCAGGATATGATTTATCGCATTCCATTCCGGTCTCTCTATCGAGATCGTGACAGCCGAAGCCATGTCCAGTATCTGAGAAGCCAATATCCAATATACCAGGTTGAGAAACGCTTTGTCACTTCTGGTCCTTGCTACATAATTCATTCTGAAATTGTAGGCAATGACTAAAGTAACTATACTCCCCAAAATCTCAAAATCTATATTATACTTCATTAACTAACCCCGTATTATAAACCTTCTACAATGTTACGCCGTCCTTAAATATGGCTATTTCACGGTATCCGTTTCTTTCATTGGCTGTTTCTTCACCTTTAGCCACACTCAGGACGTATTCTATAAGATCCTGGCTTATATCGATACCGTCTATCATGGAACCCGCATTAAAATCTATCCAATCCGGCTTTCTTTCCGCAAGATGATCATTGGTAGCTATCTTTACTGTAGGCACCGGTGCCCCCAAAGGTGTGCCTCGTCCGGTAGAAAACAGTATCAAATGACATCCCGCAGCCGTAAGGTTGGTCACCGCCACCATATCATTTCCGGGACCGTTTAATAGATTTAACCCCTTCTTTTTTACCGTATCCCCGTAATTCAGTACATCCACCACCTCGGCTCTTCCGCCCTTCTGGATGCAGCCTAAGGATTTTTCCTCCAGGGTGGTTATTCCTCCCGCTTTATTTCCGGGAGAAGGATTCTCATATATTTCCTGTCCGTGTTCGGTAAAATAATCCTTGAAGTTATTGATCAAGGATACTGTTTTTTCAAATGTGCCG
>CACYIR010000036.1 GCA_902774525.1 uncultured Lachnospiraceae bacterium | reverse complement strand
TTTTATACCGCAAACTCTATAGATATTTCATCCTTCAGCCTCTGGCCGCCGCGGGATTCTACCATCTTGTTGATGTGAAGGAAATAGGACTCTCCCTGGGCATAGGCTTCCTTCGGAGCTATCTCGATGGCGTGAAGCTCCGAATTGTAGGTGATATGGGTGCTCAGAGCCTTGCCGGCCGCATTGGTCACGGTCAGGTTCTGGTTGTTTACTGTGGAAGGGTTAAGCGGGATGTTGAAGAAAATCTTCCAGACAAAGTTCCCTGTTTTAAATTTCAGGTCCTGTCTTACTTTTCCAACATATCCGTCCGATACGTTTTTTATTTCAAGGTAATTGGCCATTGTTCATTCTCCTTATGAAACGCCGGGCAGCACATCCACCCGGTCTTATTCACTCTGCTCCGTATAGATATATCGGCATTTGAGTTTGATTCCTTAACAGGAATCTTTTTTTTTGAAAAAGAAAAAAGCAAGAAATATATAGCATATTTCCCGATTTAAGTGTATACTGATGTCAGATATGATAAAATGCGGATTTATGTGGCAGGAACGAAATCGGCCGGATCCGCTTGCATTACAGGAGGCACAGATGAACGACATATTGAAAAAAATATCGGAAATAAAGATAGTTCCGGTAGTAGCGATCGACAGGGCAGAGGATGCTGAAAACTTAGGAAGGGCACTCGTAAACGGCGGTATCCCGTGTGCAGAGGTAACATTTAGGACTGATGCGGCTGAGGAGGCTATCAGGATCCTTTCGGAAAAGTTCCCCGAGATGTTGGTAGGAGCAGGTACGGTCCTTAAGACAGAACAGGTGGACAGAGCTATAGCGGCAGGCGCTAAGTTTATAGTAAGTCCCGGACTTAATCCTAAGGTAGTAGGCTACTGTGTAGATAAGGGCATACCCATGGTACCCGGCTGTGCCAACCCCAGTGATATCGAGGCAGCTTTGGAGTTTGATCTTGAGGTAGTTAAGTTCTTCCCTGCAGAAGCACTTGGCGGACTTAAGCTCATAAAGGCCATGGCTGCACCTTACGGCAATGTGAAGTTCATGCCTACCGGCGGCATTAATGCAAATAACATCTGTGATTATCTTGCTTTCAACAAAGTTATCGCATGCGGTGGCAGCTGGATGGTAGATAAGAAGCTTATAGCTGAAGGCAAGTTTGATGAGATAGAAAGACTTTGCAAAGAAGCAGTAGAAAAAGTTAAGAGTTGCTGATTAATATGAAAGGAGAGCCGGTTCCCATGTCAGGGATATACGGCGGCAAAAGATAATGAAAAGAGTTATTACATTTGGTGAGATAATGTTGAGACTTGCACCTGAAGGATATTACAGGTTTGTACAGGCAGAAAAGTACGGTGCTACATTCGGCGGCGGTGAGGCTAACGTAGCTGTTTCGCTGGCGAACTTCGGTGTGGATGCTGTATTTGTAAGTAAGGTTCCGAAGCATGAGATCGGTCAGGCATGTGTGAACTCCTTGAGACGCTTCGGTGTTGATACCGATGAGATATTACGCGGCGGCGACAGACTCGGTATCTATTACTTGGAGAAGGGTGCCAGCCAGAGACCTTCCAAGGTTATATATGACAGAGCAGGTTCTTCCATCTCTCAGGCTACAAAGGATGAGTTCGATTGGGATGATATCCTTGAGGGTGCGGACTGGTTCCATTTTACAGGTATCACTCCTGCATTAGGTGACAATGTTGCAGAGATATGCTTAGAGGCTGTAAAGGCTGCACGTGCCAAGGGTATCACAGTGAGCTGTGACCTTAATTACCGCAATAAGCTCTGGTCAAAGGAAAAGGCCGGCGAAGTTATGGGCGAGCTCTGCAAGTATGTGGATGTATGTATAGCAAATGAGCAGGATGCCGATGATGTATTCGGTATCAAGGCAAGAAATACGGATGTTACTTCCGGTAAAGTAGACCATGAAGGCTATAAGGATGTAGCACTTCAGCTTAAGGAAAGATTCGGATTTAAGAAAGTAGCTATCACTCTGAGAGGCTCTATCTCAGCCAACGACAATGACTGGGCAGGTATGCTCTATGACGGCAGCGATTTCTATTTCAGCCGTACATATCCCGTACATATCGTTGACCGTGTAGGCGGCGGAGATTCCTTTGGCGGCGGACTTATCTATGCATGCCTTAACGATTACAGCGGACAGGATACCATTAATTTCGCAGTGGCTGCAAGCTGCTTAAAGCACAGCATCGAGGGCGATTACAACATGGTTACCGTGGATGAGGTAAAGAAGCTTGCCGGCGGAGACGCATCGGGCAGAGTACAGAGATAAAGCAGTAACATAAGCTTGTTAAAGATAAAAGTTTGAAAAAGACTTCAGACTTTCGTCGGTGTCGCGGCAGGCACGTCACCGATGCATATCCATGCCTGCGATAAGGAAGGAAAAATGGAAAAGAATTTCATGGATGAGGACTTTCTTCTGAAAAACGAATATGCAAAGATACTGTATCATAAATATGCGGAAAAGCTCCCGATAATAGATTATCATTGTCATATCAATCCCCAGGAGATATATGAGGACAGGAAGTTCGAGAATATCACACAGATCTGGCTGGGCGGCGATCACTACAAATGGAGACTACTGAGAGCCAACGGTGTAACGGAAGAGTATGTAACGGGAAATGCATCCGATCATGACAAGTTCATAAAGTTTGCAGAGACTCTTGAAAGATGCATCGGTAATCCCGTGCATCAGTGGAGCCATCTGGAGTTAAAGAGATATTTCGGATATGACGGACCTCTTAATTCAAAGACAGCCGAGAAAGTCTGGGAGCTTTGCAACAAAAAGATAAAAGAAGAGCCTGAAAAGATGAGTGCACGCGGTCTGATAAAGGCTTCAAATGTCGAGATGATATGTACCACCGATGACCCTGTGGATTCCCTTGTCTGGCATGAGAAAATAAAAGCTGATAGCAGTTTCGATACAAAAGTACTTCCCGCTTGGCGCCCTGATAAAGCTGTCGGCATAGAAAAGCCTGAATTTAAGAGTTACATTGAAGCTTTAGGAAAAGCTGCAGGGATAGAAATAAAGGATATTGTTTCATTAAAGAAAGCTTTAAAGATAAGGATAAAGTATTTCGCAGATCACGGATGCTGCATAGCGGACCACGGCCTTACCAATATCCCGTACAGATGTGATTATACGGAAAAAGAGATAGACGGTATCTTAAAAGCAGCACTTTCAGGGAGTACGGTTACACCGGAAGAGATCAATAAATACAGCTTCGCACTTCAGGTATTCTTAGCAGGAGAATATGCCGCAAACAACTGGGTAATGCAGCTTCATTACGGCTGTAAGAGAAACAACAACACCAGGATGTTTAAGAAGATAGGTGTTGATAAAGGATATGATGCTATACTTGGTGCGGATAACGGTGCAAACCTGGCTGACTTTTTAGATGCATGTGACCTGAACGGCGAAAACATTGAAGGACTAAAAGAAACAGGAGTTTCCGGACTTCCGAAGACCATCATCTACAGTCTTAATCCTACAGAAAATGCTGTGATAGAAACCATCATGGGCTGCTTCCAGGACGGTACCTCAACCTGTAAGCTTCAACACGGCTCAGCTTGGTGGTTCAATGACAATAAGGCAGGCATGGAAGCACAGATGAAATCCTTAGCCAATGAAGGAGTGCTCGGAAATTTTGTCGGCATGCTGACAGACTCCAGAAGCTTCTTGTCATATACAAGACATGAGTACTTTAGGCGTATCATGTGCAATGTACTTTCTGAGTATGTAGAGAACGGAGAGTATGCATGGGATGAGGAGATACTCGGAGGTATCGCGGCTGATCTGTCATATTATAACGCTAAGAGGTACTTTGAGTTATAACACCTCATCAGTCAGCTAAAGCTGACAGCTTCCCCTCAAGGGGAAGCCTTTTTTTATTTGTCATTCTGAGCGAAGAATCTTTAGTATAAGCAACGGTAGTAAAAGCGCAATCTTAGTAAAAGTAATCCGGGTATAGCGCAATCTTAATATCACTCACAGACATAAAATAAGGGCTCGTGACGGGCATGCTCCCGAAGCGAAATGCCTTTGGTGGCATTCTCGCTCGGGATGCTGTCCGGACAGAGCCCTTTTCTTAACTAAATGCGATATTAAGATGCACCGCACTCTTTTTTGCGCGTTTTTTAGAACTTGAAGCCGTCAGCAGCAAGCTCATCCTTATACTTTTCGATAAGTCCTTCAAGTTCGTCATCACTTATAAGAGTGATACGTCCTGCTGCGTATTCAGCGTCAACCCAATCCTTGATCTTAGCGATAACGGGATGCTTCTTGTCTATGGAAGCATCTCCTTTTAATTTGTAATGACGGTTGATCCAGCAGGCTATACCTGCAAGACCTGAGGTATTGGTTACGGATACCGATGCGGGACGGTTAAGGATCTTGTCTGTATCGAAGATATTGTAGATCTCTTCATCCTTAAGCAGGCCGTCCGCATGTATGCCCGCACGTGTAAGATTGAAGTGGCTTCCTACGAAAGGAGTCATGGGAGGAAGCTCATAACCTGTCTCGTTTACGATATAATCAGCTATCTCTGTGATGACTGTCGGATCCATACCGTTGAAATGACCCTTAAGGGAAGCATACTCCATTACCATGGCCTCAACGGGAACGTTACCGGTTCTCTCGCCTATACCTAAGAGTGAACAGTTTACAGCGCCGCAGCCGTACATCCATGCTGTAGAAGCATTGACTACGCCCTTGTAGAAGTCGTTATGTCCGTGCCATTCAAGCATATCACTGGTAAATCCCGCATAGTGCTGGAGACCGTAAATGATACCGGACACGCTTCTGGGTAGTGCTACTCCGGGATAAGGGATACCGTAACCCATGGTATCACACGCACGGATCTTGATGGGGATACCGCTTTCATCGGAAAGCTTCTTTAACTCGCTTGCAAAAGGAATAACGAATCCGTAGAAGTCAGCTCTTGTTATGTCCTCAAAGTGACAGCGGGGACGGAGTCCGTGGCTTAAGCATTCTTTGACGATACCGAGGTATTTGTCAAGCGCCTGTGCACGGGTAAGTCCCATTTTCTTAAAGATGTGGTAGTCGGAACAGCTCACTAAAACGCCGGTCTCTTTTATACCGAGGTCCTTGGCAAGTTCGAAATCCTGCTTTGATGCACGTATCCAGGTTGTAATCTCGGGGAACTCATAATCGAATATACGAAAAATTCTGTCTGACGGATCATACCCTTCTTACCGCCCAAACGGTGGAGCATCTTGTAAATGTCAACCATCTGCTTGGTAGTATAGGGAGTACGTGACTGCTGTCCGTCACGGAATGAGGTATCGGTGATGAAGATATCCTCAGGCATGTTCATGGGAACACGGCGGTAGTTAAAAGGTACCTTCGGAACCTCTGTATACGGATATATAAGTCTGAAGAGCTCGGGCTCCTGTACATCCTGAAGCTGGTATGAATAAGGATCCTGCTCGAGCAGATTGGTATTGGGATTGATCGATAATTCTGTAGCTTTTGATCTCTGGTTCATCATAATATATTTACTCCTTTCAAAAAGGATATGTTTCCGGAATAATTACAGGCGGGCAACACCTGTCTCTTTTGCAGCCTTTGCAACTGCTTCTGCAACAGCCTTTGCAACATTTCTGTCAAGTGCTGAAGGAATGATATATTCGGGATTAAGCTGATCCTCGGGGATATATCCTGCGATAGCCTTTGCTGCAGCTATCTTCATTTCATCGTTGATATCGGAAGCTCTGACGTCAAGTGCACCGCGGAAGATTCCGGGGAATGCAAGAACGTTATTTATCTGGTTAGCAAAATCGCTTCGGCCTGTACCTACTACTGCGGCACCTGCTTCTTTTGCAAGGTCGGGCATGATCTCGGGAGTGGGGTTAGCCATCGGGAAGAGGATGGGATCCTTAGCCATGGACTTAACCATCTCAGGGGTAACACAGCCGGGAGCGGAAACACCGATGAATACATCTGCACCCTTAAGTACGTCTGCAAGGGTTCCCTTTCTTAACTGCTGGTTGGTGATCTCGGCCATTTCTTCCTTCTCGGGGTTGAGGCCTTCACGTCCTTTGTAGATGGCACCCTTTCTGTCGCAGAGGACTACGTCCTTTAAGCCCATCTTTATAAGAAGCTTTATGATGGCGATACCTGCTGCACCCGCACCGCTTGTAACTACGCGGATATTTGATATATCCTTGCCTGTGATCTTTAATGCGTTCATCATGGCTGCAAGTACGACTACTGCAGTACCGTGCTGATCGTCATGGAAGATCGGGATGTCACAGACTTCTTTAAGTCTTCTTTCTATTTCGAAACATCTGGGAGCCGATATATCTTCAAGGTTAACTCCGCCGAAGGAACCTGAGATAAGGCTTACTGTCTTTACTATCTCGTCTACATCTTTTGACTTAATGCAGAGCGGGATGGCATCTACATCACCGAAGGACTTAAAGAGTGCACACTTACCTTCCATAACGGGCATGCCTGCTTCGGGACCGATATCACCGAGTCCTAATACCGCTGTTCCGTCAGTGATGACTGCTACTAAATTGGAACGGCGTGTAAGTTCGTAGCTCTTATCCACATCCTTCTGGATCTCAAGACAGGGCTGGGCAACTCCGGGGGTATATGCGAGGGAAAGATCATCCCTTGTAACTAACGGGGCACGGCAGATGACTTCTATCTTGCCCTTCCATTCATAGTGCTTCTTTAATGATTCCTCAGCATAGTTCATAGCTTTTTACCGACCGGAATACCGGCGCTTCCTTTCCTGGATGTATTTTTATACATTATTATACATTTGCATTTAGAGTTGATTATATACCATAGATTTCAAATATGCAACTTAAATTAAAAAAAATTATATTTTTATTGACAACAGGGCGTTTAAGGAGTATCATATACATGTCGTAAACAGATGGCAATATCATTTTATTCTAAAGTTTTTTGAGTATTTTTTTCAAAGTTTTTAGCAGTTTTAGTTTTTTATTATTCACATTTTTTAGTTTTATTAACTGTTTGATTTTTTGAAGGTTTTTGTTTCTTTATTCCGTCCACAGGAGCCTCCCACATTTTTAAATCATATCAGGGTTTTATTTTTGCGCCCTTTTTTCGGAATCCCGAGTGTACAAGGGGGTGCTATGCCCGGAAAGGATGCTTTTTAAAGCACAGGTTTGAGCATGAAGAGAATAATGGCTATTCGTACAGAAGACAGGGAGTATGCGGAAGAACTCGCAAAGAACCTGAACAGAAGTGATGAGGTTATCTTTCAGATCCTTATATTTACCGAAAAGAACGCTTATGAAGACTATATAAAGGAAAACAGGATAGATGTCCTTTTATGTGATGAGGCGTTTTTACCGGAATGCGAGAAGGATGCCGCCGCGACTGTGATATGCGGGCTCTCAGAGACCAGCTCCGCAAATGAAGTGGCAGAACAGAAAAATATCATATTTAAGTACCAGTCATCGGATGATATCATGAAAGAGATAATGAAGAGGTTTAACGCATCCTTAAAGACTGATAACAAGACGGGGGATACCGGTGTAAGATCAAAAAAGATATTCTGTGTCTGCAGTCCTGTCGGCGGGAGCTTCAGCTCTACCTTTGCGCTTGCACTTGCCGCGTATCTTGCACAGAAAGAGCACACTCTCTTTATAAGCTTCGATCCGTTTTTTACACTTCCGGGTGAAGAGAAGAATCCCGCGGGAAAAGACCTTACGGACATTATCTTTTATCTGAACGGCATGCAGCCTTATCTTATGGAATTCCTTAAAGGCCTTACCATAAAGAAGGGCAGCTTAGAGTGTATAAACGGAGTATCGCACTGGTTTGACCTTTATGATATGTCTCCCGAAAATATGCATGACCTGATAGAAAACGTGTGCGGGGACGGGACTTATGACAGCGTGGTTTTTGATGTAGGTATCATCGGTGCCGCCAGTATGGAGGTGCTGCTTGCGGCAGGAAAGATATTTACTCCTTTTAAGGACGGTGCAGGGAGCAGGAAGAAGCTTAAGGAGTGGAAACGACAGCTCATATACTGCGGGAAAGGGGATCTCCTTGATAAAACGGTGGAATTCTGTGTACCGGAGGATGAGCTCTTAAAAGGTGATTACGGGTTCGAAGAGCTGCTTTCCGGCAGACTCGGGAAATATATTGAAGAAAGAGGGAATAAGATATACTAGATAAAGATGAAAGAAAACGGCTGTGCAACGAGGTGGTACGGCGTGCACAGAACAAGGGGATAGTGGATGACGATGAGATCAACGCGGACATAGCCGATACGGTGCTGCGATACGCAGGAGAACACTATCTTTCACTTAAAGAAAAGCTGAGGCTGAAGGCTTATATATATGCGGCGATCAGGGGACTTGACGTGCTGCAGGAGCTTTTGGACGACAGCTCCATTACAGAGATAATGGTAAACGGGACCGACGATATTTTTATAGAAAAAAACGGCTCGCTCAACCGGCGCGACATATGCTTTGACACAAAAGAAAAACTGGATGATGTGGTCCAGAAGATCGCTGCCGGTTCGAACAGGATAATAAACGAAGCGAGCCCCATAGTAGATGCACGGTTACAAGACGGTTCCAGAGTTAATATGATCTTACCGCCCATTGCCATAAACGGGCCGGTCATAACCATCAGAAAATTTCCGCAGGAAGTAATGACTATACCTAAACTCATTGAATACGGTTCACTTACCGAAGAGGCTGCGGAGTTCTTAAAAAAGCTTGTTATTGCAGGCTATAACATTTTTGTGTCCGGGGGTACGGGCTCCGGAAAAACAACATTCTTAAATGCATTATCAAATTATATCCCACAAGATCAGAGAGTTATCACGATAGAAGATTCGGCAGAGCTTCAGATAAGAAGCATTCCGAATCTTGTAAGCCTTGAAGTACGTAACGCCAATGTTGAAGGAAAGAACGAGATCACGATACGAGACCTCATAAAATGTTCACTTAGAATGAGACCTGACAGGATAATAGTCGGTGAGGTCAGGGACGCCGCATGCATCGATATGCTTCAGGCTATGAATACAGGTCATTCCGGTATGTCAACAGGACATGCCAATTCTACAAGGGATATGCTCTCGCGTATGGAGACCATGGTACTCTTAGGGGCCGACATCCCGCTTTTGGCAGTGAGACGCCAGATATCTTCCGCAATTGACATAATAATACAGCTCGGAAGGTTCAGGGATAAAAGCAGGAAGGTCATAGAAATAACGGAAGTTGCCGGCTTTGAAAACAATGAGGTTGTCTTAAACCCGTGCTTTAAGTTTGTGGAGGAGGGTGAGAAAAATGGCCGTGTTACCGGAAGTCTTAAAAAAGTCGGGGACGGACTCAAAAATACGGAAAAACTCATCAGTGCCGGATTATGATGATTACAGCTTTTCGCGGGGCGAACTGATAAAAAATATCCTTATTCCGTCGGGGATAATACTGTTTCTGGCAATCCTCTGCTACGACAATATATTTTTTGCAATCCTTTTGCTTCCGTATATCCCTTATCATCTTTCGGTCACCAGAAGCAAGCTGAAAGAGGGCAGAAAATGGAAGCTTAATATGCAGTTTCGGGACTGCATCAATTGTATAAGCAGTGCATTGGAGTCCGGGTATTCCATAGAAAATGCACTGAAGGAAGCGTATCTTGATATGAAGCTTTCCTATTCAGAGGAAGACTTTATCATGAAGGAAATGAAAGGTATTATCACGGCAGTGGGGAACAACAGGACGGTAGAGGATATATTTCTTGATTTTTCTTTAAGGAGCGGAGTGGATGATATAAAAAGCTTCGCCGATATATTTGCCACGGCTAAAAGGACCGGCGGCAATCTGATACTTATCATAAAATCAACCGCGGATGTCATACATACGCGTGTTGAACTCAAAAGAGAACTGCGTACGGTCATTGCTTCAAAAAAATACGAAGCTGACATAATGAAACTTATCCCGTTCGGAATACTTATATATTTACGGGTGTTCTCGCCCGACATGGTGGCGGCACTTTACGGTAATCTTTTCGGGATAGTTTTTATGACTATAGTACTTGTGTTATATCTGCTGCTTTGCAGGATTTCCGACCATTTAGTAAAAATCGAAATGTAAGGAGGGACAAATGTTTTTATTGTTGGCAGTACCGATACTTATCATTGCGTTAGCCGCAGTCTGTTATAAGAAGGACGCTTCTTTTAAGGGACTTGAGAGTGACGAGCATCCTTTAAAAAGCCTGTATCCTCTTGCCTCTGTTATATACGACATTATAAAGAAGAATAAAAAAGAGGATATTTTCGGCAATACTGATGCATTAAGGGAGATATATGTGGATGAACGCCCGGAAAATGCATTGAAGAAACAGGGATGTAAGTGCATAGCTTCGGCTTTGGTGGTACTTGCTCTGACATTTTTTGTATGCTTTCTTTATACCTTTTCGCGTGAAAGCATCTTGACGGACAATAATCGTCTGAAGAGAAATGAAGCCGGAAAGGGTGATGAGAAGTACAACCTGATCCTGAAGAGTGTTCTTACCGACGAACAGGACTTTACAGTCAGGGTCAGTGAACGTGAGCTTAAAGGTGAGGAACTTGAAAAGCTGAAAGCAGATGCACGGTATTATATAGATAAAATGATATTTGCTCAAAACGAGTCGGCGGAATGCGTGCGGGGGAAAATTAACCTTATAACTGAAATCCCGGGCACCTCGGTAAGAATAAATTGGACGGATGACAATTCCTGGTTTTTAAGTGTTGACGGTAAAGTAAAGAACAAAGACTATACCGAGCCTGTCCCGGCCACCCTGCACGCAGAACTGACTTATTTTGACGAAGTCTGGGATTACGATCGGGACATAATGATATATCCTCCTTATGTGACGGAGGAGGACCTATTCCTGGAGGAACTGGATAAATCATTGGAGGATGCTGATATAGCGACCAGGACGGAAAACTATTTTGAGCTTCCTTTAAAGGTTGGGGACAAGGAACTGTCCTGGAATGAGGAGGAAGACAATACCCCGGTGCTGTTTTTGGTGTTGGGGCTTATCGCCGCAGGGGCTGTGCTTCCGGCGATGAAGCAGGACATACATAAGAAACAGAAAAAACGTGTTGAACAGATGATGCAGGATTATCCTGACATCATAAGCAAATTTGTGATGCTGATAACGGCAGGCATGACCTGCAGGGGAGCCTGGAATAAGATCTGCTCGGATTATCAGAAAAAAAGGAAAAGAGACGAAGAAGGAAAAGGGAAAAAGCCGTCAGATAAAAGAACGGGTATGAGATTTGCATATGAAGAAATGCTTATATCCGACAGGGAGATGCAGCTGGGGATACCCGAGGTAAAGGTATATGAAAGATTCGGTACCAGATGCTCGGTACCCGCATATAACCGGTTTGGGACTCTGCTTGCGAGAAACATAAAAAGGGGAAGTTCGGGTATTATCGAGATACTTGAATCGGAATCAAAGGAAAGCTTTGCCGAGCGCAGGGAAAACGTCAGGAAAAAAGGCGAGGAAACAGGAACAAAGCTGCTGCTTCCCATGTTCGGGATGCTGATACTTGTCATTGCCATAGTGGTGGTACCTGCCTTCAGCTCTTTCTAAATACAGGAGGGAAAAATGTATAATAAACGTTTGGACAATGTTTTGATCGATATGAGACATGATAATAATAACAAAAATGAAAATAGGGATGATAACAGGTGTGTTAACAGCGGTGTTAACAGAGGTGTTAGTAGGGGAATGAGCCTCGCAAGCGACAACAGAGGTATAGGTGTGGTCGAAATTGTGTTGATACTCGTGGTCCTCGTGGCGCTCGTGATCATCTTTAAAGACAAGATAATCGAGATAATCAACAAGGCGTTTGAATCTATCACATCCGGCACGGATTCTCTGTGACGGGACAGTTTTAGGATTATGGACGGAAAAAGAACGGACGGGACGATCTGTGTCTTCTTAGCTCTGGTACTTATACTGATCCTTTCTCTTATACTTGTATTCCTTGAGGGAGCCAGAAGGGCTGCCTCTGCGTCCTATGCGCAAATGCTGCTTAAAACCTCGACCGAGTCTGTAATGGGGGATTACTTCGGGCCGCTGCTTGAGGAATATCATATATTTGCGCTTGATACCGGGTTTGGCAATAAAACACAGGATGTGGATGAACTGGAGAGACGGCTCGAAAAGTATATGGGGGAAAATGTCTGGGGTTTTAATGAGGTAAGCGTAAAAACATACGGGCTTCAGATGTTGATGGACAGATCGGGATATGAGTTTATCACGCAGGCAGTGGATTACGAAAAGTTCGGAGTGGCTGAAGATATCATCGAAGAGATATTTGACAGGATAAGGTCCTTAGGTGATCAGAAGACCATCACTAAGATCATGGAGCGGAAGATGGGTATTGAGGATGAACTCTCCGTTATAGATATGTATACGCTTGAACTGATGAAACTTATAGACGGTGTGAACTTAACGCTTGGGACCAAGGCTTCTTCACTTTTGGGATACAGTATAGAGGATAAATTTATCAAACGGTTTTTTGTCGGAAGCGTGAGTATGAGCAGCACGGGGATCAATAAGCCGTCGGTATATGAAAAAGTCGCGGGAAAATACCTTGATCCCGTATCACTGGTGACGGATTATGAGAAAAGCCTTAAAGAGCATAAAAAGAAGCTTGATGAATCCGAGGAAAGCAGGGCCAGACTTAAGGTTTTGGAGGATGAGGCTAAAAGCTGTAAGGAGCAGTATGACCTGAAGGAAGATGAGCTTGAGGCTGCCGAAGAAGAATTGGAAACCATATTGGAAAAAATAGCAGGTTATGAGGAAGAGATAAGAGAGGCTGAAGAATCCGGTGATAAGAAGAAGGCTAAAAGAGTAAAAAATAAGCGTACTCCCCAGATCGAACGCGAGAAAAGACAAGCTGATACTCTTAAAACTAAAATGGAACAGCTGGGCACAGAACTGCCCGAGCTGAAACAAAAAGCGGATGATGCTGAAAAGAAGGCGGATGAACTTAAGGGAAAGCTAAAGGAAATACTGGAACAACTGGAACTGCAGGCTGCGGAATGTAAAGGGAAAGCTGACCTGTTACTCGATCTGTACTCGGATACATATGATAAATTACAGCAGGTCTGCGGAATTGTGGATGACGTGGGAAGAAAACAGGAGGCTGTAAGACCTCTGGTGGACGGATATGAAGAATTGTTAAAAACAGTCGATCCGATCTTAAGCAAGGATATGAAGGCGGGACTTACGGATTCGCTTAACTATATGAAGACATATGTGGGTCGCGGGGACGGAAGGATAAAGATCACGGATTTTGCCGGGCTCAAAAGGACTGCGGAATATGATATCGGCGTGTTAAATAAGGTGGATGCCACAGCCTTTGTATGGCCCGAGGATGACAGTGCGGCAAGCATCGCAGACAGGATAGAAAGGCTTAAAGGCACGGGGGATACCTTTAAAAGCTTCAGCTATTCGGGATTTTCGTTTGATTATTCGGAACTGAAGGAAAGCGTGATCGAGAATAAACTTATAGCGGAGTTTGAAAGCAATATAGCTGACGGTTATCTGAAACTTTTCTTAAAAAGCGGGACCGAAGTGTCGGAGAATCAGCTGATATCGGAGCTGCTTCCGAGCCTTTGGTATGAGCTGGAGGAAAGCGGTACGGAAGACGGCGGGACCATCGATGAAACCCTTGAGGATAAAAGCGGGGGAGAATTGCTTGAAAGTGCCGATGAGGATTCGGGCCTTTCCGCGATAGCCGAGCTTTTCGAGAACGGACTTGAAGCCGGAAGCAGGAAGTTTTTGTCGGCAGCATATATGGTCCATCATTTTAAAAGCTTTGCAGATAAAAGCGTCAAGGGAGACACGGTACTTGAGTACGAACTTGAATATATACTTTCGGGATTTAAGACTGACAAAGCAAATCTGTCCGCGGCAGCTACAAAGATAATGCTGCTCCGTCTTGCACTCTGCACTATCTATACCATGAGCAACAGCAAGAAACGCGGTGAGGCCGGAGTATTGGCTGCGTCCATAGTAGGTTTTACCGGTCTGCCCTTTTTGATAACGATAGTAAAGTATCTGATACTTTTCCTATGGGCGGCGGCACAGGCTGTGATAGAGACTGCTGCCATAATGCGCGGCAAGAAGGTCCCCATCATACCGAATGATAAAAGCTTCTGCCTGACGCTTGCGGAACTTCCTGCATTTGCATCGCTGGTATCGGAAAAAGCAGATAATTTCAATGAATCGGAGATATATCTTGATTATGAGAATTATCTTCTGGTATTGCTGCTGCTCCAGGGACAGACGACGCAGGCTTCACGTGCGATGGATATAATCCAGGAAAACCTAAGATATAAATATGATGAGGATTTTCTGATAAGTAATGCTGTTACGGGATTTTCCTGTGATGCTGTATTTGAGGCACCGGCGGTATTTTCTAAGGCTCTGTCCGGTATATGGAGGGCGGACGGATATACAAAAGTCAAGGTCAGTGACAGCGTGGCATATCATTAGAAGGCTTGCTGCCGGATACGGCATCTGTTTTGACAGCTATATTATTCGTGTAAAGCAAAACTACTCTCAAAGATGAATCAACATGTCACAAAAGTCTGACCGGAAGGAGTTTTTAATGTCAAAGCAGATGCCGTATCCGGCAGAGAAACAGAGTATAAGCAGGAAAAAGACGGGAGCCTCGATCACAGTCGAGGCGGCCCTTGCATTCCCTATATTCTTTTTTGCCTGCATGGCTCTGTGTTATCTTTTTATATTTATCAAAACCCAGTATGTAATACAACGGGAAATGTATACTGCGGCCCGTGACCTCAGTGCA
The DNA here is from genome assembly GCA_902774525.1 of uncultured Lachnospiraceae bacterium. GTDB lineage: Bacteria > Bacillota > Clostridia > Lachnospirales > Lachnospiraceae > RUG11977. Next base: position 4,142 of record CACYIR010000036.1, on the reverse strand, counting down.
TACGGAAGCCTGGTAGAACCTGTGGCGGAGCTCAGGAACAGTGTGCTTAGGGAAGCGGAGGATTCCCTGTACGGAAAAGATACCAAAAGAGCTGTAGCAGCACGGGCGGTAGAGGCTGTGTCCGCACTCCTGCCGGAGACGAACGGGTTCAGTATTAAAAACTTTGTCTCGAATACTGCAGACAGTTTATTGATAGAAGCGTTCTTGTCTTCCAGATTCCCTGACGAAGTATTTAAATATATAGACGGCGGAAGTTCGGGACTTACATGTGACGGAAGCATCCTGTTCGATATCGACAGATGCCTTGTCATGAAATGCAGCTATAAGTTCAGGGTGCCGTTGGTACTTTTTCCTGATATAACCATCCCGGTAGAGCACAGCATACGGTACAGATATTTTACCGGTACAAAGGTTGTATCTCTCTTAGAGGAGGTAAAGCCCGATGATGAGGAGCCGAAAGAGGAACAGGAGGAAGAGGAGAAAGTACTCATAACCGATACGGGATATTGTTATCACTATATCCATTCCTGTCCGGCGTTAAATGTCCGGCCGAAGAAGGTCTTCTTTTCCGCTGTGTCCGGACTGCGCAATGACGGAGGAGCAAAATATTATCCTTGTGAATTCTGTGTAAAAGGCAAGCCTGAGCAGGATGAATGCTATATTACGCCTGACGGTGACAGATATCATTATGACGGTAAGTGCCAGGGACTGAAAAGGACGATACTCACCGTAGGCATATCGGAAGTCGGGAAACGAAGGGAATGCAAAAGATGTAAGAGTAAGAAAGGGACCGAGGATCTGTGATGCGTATAGTTCTTTATGTCATATTCGGTATTTATATTGCCGTACTGTCTTTGGAAGATCTGCTTAAAAAATCGGTCCCTGTAGCACTGCTTGCAGCGGGGGTATTATTTATCCCGGCAGGACTGCTCACCGAAGGAGCGGAGAGCATATCTATAGCTGACAATATTTTAGGGCTCATACCGGGGGCGATGCTGCTTGTCATATCGTTTGTAAGCAGGGGACAGATAGGTGTCGGAGACGGGTGCCTGGTAATGATGCTCGGAGCTTCGCTTGGGATAGAGACAGTTATAAGGATACTTACTGCGGCGCTTTTGCTGATAACGGTCTTTTCGGGAGTAATGCTTGTTATGCGGAAGCTTAAAAGAAAAAGTACGCTTCCTTTTATCCCGTTTCTGTTTGCAGGATATATTCTTTCGTTTTTTTAAGATACGGGTAAAAGACTGGAAAAAGTATGATGAAGCAGAGCCGGAGCTGAGAGGTAGTTATGAGATACAGAGTTAAGGGTTCGTTTACGATAGAAGCTGCATTTATAATCCCGATCATCATATTCGGGATAGTGGGTCTGATATGGGCAGTGTTTTATCTGTATAATTCCGTAAAGGTAACAGCTGATGCAGACATGGCGGTATTTATGGCCGAAAAGGAGTACGCTTTGGACAGGATGCCGGACAGCCACGTGGAGAATGATATTGAACGGGAAATTAACGGGTATTTCGGAGCAGGAGTTGAGAGTGCATATGTTGAAAGGGACGGCAGAAGCATTATTGCGAGTATAAAAGTCGGACTTGATCTGCCTGAAGAAGGGATACTCGGAAGTATTGTGTCGGGGTTACGGAGTATAGAGCATGTAAGTGAAGCGGATATCCCGAACAAGACGGGGATAACAAGGATAGTTAAGGCTGCATCGGAGCTGATAAAGGATATACTCCCGGACAAAAAGGACGACGGCGGTAAAGGAAAATAAATATGAAAAGCATCTTTAAGGATAAAGACAAAAACAGTTTGATAATAACAGATGAAATTGAAGAGGGAGCCTACTTGGCAAGGACGGATTTCAGGGAAAAGATGGTCAGAAATAATCATATCAAAGGCCTGCTTGAATTCAGCGTGAATATCGTTGACCGTGAAAAGATATATGAGTATGATACCGCGGGCATGGTTACATTGGAGTATGTTTCCCTGCATGAGGAGCTGTCCTGCGACAGGATAAAGTCTATTCTTTTAGGGATAGCCGATATTGTCATACGAGGAGCAAAATATATGCTTGACGAAAAGGACTATATCATGGATCCGGCATATATTTTTTTTGATACAAAGGGGGATCCGCATCTTGCTTATCACACAGGATACGGGCAGCCTCTCCGCAAGCAGCTTGAGAATCTGTCCGAGTACCTGATGAACAGGATAGATTATCATGACCAGAAGGCGGTCCTGATGGTGTATACCATATATATGAGGAGCAGGGAGGAAGGCTTTGGAGTATATGAACTAAAGGAATATATCGAGTCCGGCGGTGATAAGATATCTGAACAGAGACCGAAAGCAGGCGATGATAATGAATACATCAGACCCGGCCCCGGACTAACGGCCTTTAAAGAAGAGCCTTTTTATGAAAAAAAGGGAGGCTTTGAACCGGAATACGGAACTGAATCGGACGACATTTCCAAACCATATACCGTGTCTGAAAAATCTGAAAAACATAAGATTAAGAAAAAGACAGAATATGATAAATATCTGAAATATCTGAAGCCTGCGCTCATGACCGTTCTTCCGGTTATGTTGGTTTTGGTGGCATGGAAACTGGGATTGCTGGTGAAACCTGAAGGGAAACCGGATGTTTTGAAGATAGGTGCGGTGGCTGCAGTGGGCCTGGTCGCAGGATGGTATATCTGCAAAAAAATACCTGAGGGGAAGATGCCGGGCAGAACGGAAACGGTTCTTTCTGAAAAGAGCCGGATTTATGATGTAGTGTCAGATGAGGCAACTGAACTTCTTTCGGAGATTGCAGGTACCGGGGATTCCAAGCCTGCCGGCATAGTGCTTGTCTCGGATTCTTATCCGGATATAAATATCAATTCCTTCCCGTTTTATATCGGGAAGGATGAGGCACATATGGATTATTGCCTCAATGCGACAGGTGTTTCACGGTACCACATGAAGGTAGACTGCATAGACGGGGATATCTATATTGCTGATCTGAACAGTACGAATGGTGTTTACCATAACGGTACCCGTATTTCTGTGAACAGACCGGTTAAAATATGCAAGGGGGATCACATAAAAATAGGTCTGTGCGAATATGTGTATCATTAATTTTTTTGACAAACAGCGGTTTGATTTTTTTATGAAATTGTGGTATATTTTCATAAATCGGAAAACGAACTGTTTGGCAAAAGGAAAGGAGAAAGGCGATTGATATGGTAATTGTAAATATCTTTTGGGATGAAGAAGCAAAGGTCTGGGTTGCGGTCTGTGACAGTCTGGGTATAGCTTTGGAATCGGAATCTTATGATGAGCTCCTTCGTCGTGTTATCGAAGCCGCGCCGGAAATGGCAAAACTTAACAATGTGGAATGTTCTCAAATTGTATTTTCAACTCTCAACCGCCGGTATTTATTTGCCTGATGGTCTTTAGGCCACACCTGAAAAAAGGTGTGGCTTTTTCTTTTATGAGTAAAGGGAAATACTTGCACAAAAAATCCGCTTATAGTATAATTAAGAGTGGAGTATTTTTTGAATACGCTTTTAGAGGGAAATGAAAGGCAGGGTTTACATGAAGGTAAATATTTATTATGGCGGCAGGGGACTGATAGGGGATCCAACGCTGTATGTCATAAATAAGATACAGGAAGTGCTGACGGAACTCCGTGTAAATGTGGGCAGATACAATCTGCATGAACAGAAAAACGGGATATCCATGCTGCCCAATACATTTAAGGATGCCGATGCGGTTATATTGGCTGTAAATGTGGAGTGGTGCGGTATAGGCGGCCTGATGCAGACTTTCCTTGATTCATGCTGGCTCTATGCCGACAAAAAGAAGCTTAAATCATTATATATGTTCCCCGTGATAGTTGCTACCACCAAGGGCGAGAGGCGTGCTTTGGAGGATGTGGCAGATGCATGGGAGACCTTGGGCGGAATGGTATGCGACGGTATATGCACTTATGTTGCGGACCATATCGAGTTTGAGACAAATAAAACATATGCTTCAATTATAGAGAAAAAGGCTGAAGAGATATACAAGATAGTAAGCCACAAACAGGCACTTCTTCCCAACAGCGTCAATGCCTGCCATACAGAGATTCCTTCTGCAGGTATTGAGCTTACTCCGCAGGA
>CACYIR010000035.1 GCA_902774525.1 uncultured Lachnospiraceae bacterium | reverse complement strand
TTTACGGAATTGGGGATATCATGAAGCTTAAGATCCGGGAATATCTTGTGTCCTCTGGCCTTTATCTGTCTTACCATATCGGGGCCGGCTGCATAATAAAGCTCCATTCCGATCTTTACAAACGGTTTTACGTCTGTAAATCTGTCAAGAAACGCTAAGGTTTCTTCTGCACTTGCGAAATCGCAGGCAATGATAACATCTCTTTTCTGTTCCATGTTGATGTCCTCCCGTTTTTCTTTTTTATATAATTATTTATTATTACCGTTGTTAATATCAACCGTGAGCCTTGCCGATGATGTTGGATAACTTCTTTATGCCCAGCTCTTCGCAGAGTACAGGAAGCCTCTCTATGATCTTGGGGCAGACATAAGGATCCACAAGGTTCTGTGCTCCTATCTCTACCGCTGAAGCTCCGGCCATCATCATCTCTATCACATCTTCAGCCGTGGATACTCCGCCCATACCTATGATCGGGATATTTACGGCGTCGTACACCTGATATACCATACGTACCGCTACAGGGAATATGGCAGGTCCGGAAAAACCGCCCATCTTGTTGGCTATGACAGGGCGTCCGCGTCTTATGTCTATCCTCATACCGAGAAGCGTATTGATAAGGCTTATGCCGTCAGCTCCCGCAGCTTCACAGGCCTTTGCTATATCTGTGATACTGGTCACGTTGGGGCTCAGCTTCATGTACACAGGCTTGTCCGTTACTGATTTTACCGCAGCGGTCACCTCTGCAGCCGCATCGGGGCTGGTGCCGAACGCCATACCGCCCGCATGCACGTTGGGACAGCTGATGTTGACCTCGATGATCTCCACCTGCTCCTCTTTGTTTATCCTCTCACAGCAGTATTTGTATTCATCTACCGAAAAACCGCTGATGTTTGCTATTATGGGTTTGCGGAATATCTCCCTTAATGCGGGGAGTTCTTCCGATATGACCTTGTCTATACCCGGATTGGCCAGACCTACCGAATTGATCATGCCTTCACGGCATTCAGCTATTCTTGGAGTGGGGTTTCCGAATCTGGGTTCTTTTGTCGTACCCTTGAATGAGAACGATCCGAGTATGTTTATATCATACAAATTCTTGAATTCTGCTCCGAACCCGAATGTTCCGCTGGCCGGTATTATGGGATTGTCAAGCTTTATCCCGCTAAGTTCTGTGCTTATATCTGCCATTTTTATCTCCTGATCATAATAATACGTCTTCACTAGAGAAAACGGGACCGTCTTTACATACCTTCTTGAAACCGCTGTTTGTGCTTATCGAGCAGCCCACACATGCGCCGAAGCCGCAGCCCATTCTTTCTTCGAAGCTCAGCTGGCCTGTCTTCTTCCCGTCATAGTATTTGTAAAGTGCTTTTAACATCGGCATGGGACCGCATGCACAATAATCCGTGATATCTTCAAGTCCTGTAAGGCAGTCGGTTACAAATCCTTTTGTACCAAAGCTTCCGTCCACCGTGGATACTCTCACTTCGATATCACTTCCGGGGATCTCCTGCTTTAACGCTGCAAACTCATGATCGTAGAACACGTCGGTCACCGAATTAAACCCGAGTACCACGCTCACTCTTTTTCCCTGCTTTAAAAGCTCCTTTGCAAGTCCGTACATGGGAGGTGTACCTACTCCACCGCCTACTAAAAGTACGTGGTTTCCGCAAGCTTTAGTATCAAACCCGTTTCCGAGTCCCATGAGGCACATGAGCTTTTCACCTGATTTCATGGTACTAAGCAAGTCAGTACCGTTTCCCACCACTTTATATATGATGGTAAGCCCTTCGCCGTCATAGTCCGATACCGATATGGGACGCCTTAAGTAAAAGCCTGTAAGTTTTATATTTATAAACTGTCCGGGGGCCGTTAACAGTGATGTATCACCTTTAAGCCTCATCTTAAATACCTTGTCGGCTATCTGTTCGTTAGAAACTATCGTAAGTTCCTGATCGATCTGTTTTTTTATTATGTCTTCCAAACCAATTTACCTCTTATCTTTATTAAAACACCGGTTTACCGTCTACGTAGGTCGCTATGCATCTGCCGAACACTTTTCTGCCTTCAAACGGTGTAAATCTGCCCTTTGTCGCAAAAGTATCGGGATCGATAACATATTCTTCATCAAGGTCATATACCGTAAGATCAGCAGGAGCCCCTACCTCTATACCGTGCTCCACATCAAATCTTTCGGAAGGCTTTATGCTCATTAAGTCTATGAGCTTCTCTAAAGTTATGACCCCTGTTTTTACAAGTCCCGTGTAAAGTACCGGGAATGTACACTCAAGTCCTACGACTCCCATGGGTCCGTCAAAGCCCTTTGACTTTTCTTCTAAAGAATGCGGTGCATGGTCTGTGGCGATCATGTCGACCGTGCCGTCCTTTATGCCTTCTATCAGTGCTTTTCGGTCTTCCTCGCTCCTTATGGGAGGATTCATCTTAAATCTTCCGAGACCGTATTTTATCTTATAGCCATCCGTTCCGGTAATTACCCCTTCGGTACCGGCCTGTTTTGCCTTTAATACCTCGGCCAGCACATCCTCGTCGTTTAAAAGCAGGTAGTGGGGACCTGTCTCGCAGGTGATGTCCACTCCTTCCTTTTTGGCCTTACGTATAAGCTCCACGCTTTCTTTTGTGGAAACATGACATACATGGTATCTGCAGCCTGTTTCTTTGCTTAAGGCTATATCTCTTTCGACCATCTTCCATTCGCTTTCGGAAGATATGCCTTTATATCCAAGTTCTTTGGCAAGCACTCCGTCATGTACGTTCTTCCCGCCTAAGATGCTCTTTATCTCACAATGTGCAGAGATGATGCCGCCTAAGGCTGCCACCCTCGTCATGGCTTCTTCCATGTAGGCGCCGTCTTCCACTCCCGTACCGTCATCGGAGAATCCCGCAAGCTTTATGGCCGATGCGGATGTTTTCTTTTCAAAGTCCTCCGTCCTTCCGTCGTCTAAAAGCTCAAAGTACTCTGCTATCTCCTCAAAGTCCACAAGCTCTTCGCCCTTTTCCCCTTTGGTTATCGAAGCATAAGGGTATACCTTGACACAGGCTTTCTCATGGATGGCCTTAAGCTCTTCATTCATGTTTTCTATGCTGTCGGGCACAGGGTTAAGATTCGGCATGGTAAATACGTGCGTGTACCCTCCCCTTGCAGCCGCCCTCGATCCGGTAGCTATGTCTTCTTTATATAAAAAACCCGGCTCGCGAAAATGCACATGCACATCAACGAAACCGGGGAAAATGTATTTTCCGGAATAATCAATAACGCTGACAGAAGGGTCTGCCGCTAATACGTCGATAGAGTCGGATAAAGAAAAAACCACACCATCTTCTATAAGAACGTTCGTCTCTAAGAAGCTACCGTGGGTAAATACTTTGGCGTTTGAAAGTAAAGTTTTCATGTCCAACCTCCTTCCGAACTATGTTATCATAAACACATATCTATTGTCAATTGAATTATTTTAAAATCTTAAGAAAAAATGCTTGACAAATATTACCCGAGACTATATAATGGCTTTTGTTGACGCACACGGGATCTTAGCTCAGCTGGGAGAGCATCTGCCTTACAAGCAGAGGGTCACAGGTTCGAGCCCTGTAGGTCCCATCAGTAACACCTATCTACTGTGGCGAGATAGCTCAGTTGGCCAGAGCACGCGGTTCATACCCGCGGTGTCGAGGGTTCGAATCCCCCTCTCGCTACTAAAAAACCGGACATCAGATGTCCGGTTTTCTTTTTGTCTTCAGTTTTAAGTAGCGGCTTCACCCGCTGCAGGCTCCTTTTCAGCCGTATCGGCCGTCATAGTGCCCAAAAGCGCCTCATAGTCCTCTTTTATCTTAAGGAAGGTCTCCTGATCGCCGTTATCCGAATCGGGATGAAATACCTTGCACAGATCCCTGTAACGCTTTTTTATCTCATCCTCTGTGGTACAGCCGTTAAAGTATCCGACCTTGGGATCACGTTCCCTTGTTTCCTTCTGTGCGGTATTCGTTTCTTTTGCTGCCTCCTCTGCTGTCTTGCTGCCGCTTTCGCCGGCTAATATCTTATCCCTTATCATATATATTTCGGTCTTGATATCGGTAACCCTCTTTAAGATAGGTCCGCTGGCAGCACCGTTATAGCTGTATTTTATCCTGGTGGCCTCATCATACAGGCCTCTTAATGTCTTCATATCCTCATCGGCTACTTTAAGCACCTTGTAGTTGGTACTGATATATGCCATACAGGAGTCGATCTTTTCAAGCTGTGCGTGGATACGTGAGGATATCTCCGCTCTTACTCTTTCCTTTTCTGCTTCCGTCTTACTTCTGTGTCTCTCCTTTAAGCCCATCCTGTAATCCACGGTGGAATCAGCTATCAGGTATACCACAAAGACTACTATGGCTACGATAAGCGATGTAAGGAACATCTCTCTGGTAAACTCAAGTCCGGATATCATAAGTTCTCCCGAATAGTTATACTCGGGGTCCTTTATGAAATCAAATACGCGGTAGATAAAATCCATCAGCGGTTCAGCCTCTAATATCTTACCCTTATTTGTACCGATAAGCATCAGACAGCCGGCCGTGATCATAAACGGAGACGGCATCAGAAGCAGTCCGGCCAGGAACCTTGACATAAAGCTTTCCGTCGAGGTGTTTTTCCCACCGTATATGGCTGCAAGATGGATGCCCAGTACTATAAGTGCCGATACGGTATAGAATATCGAAGCTGCCCATCCCGGGAATCCGCCGCAGAAATTCATGATCATAAAAGCGATTATCATATGCTCCGCAGTACCGAACGATACCAGGAATGCATTTCTGAGCTTGATATACTTTGATACCTCAAATACCAGAAGCAATATGGCCACATTCATGATAAAGAAGTTGAGCCATCTGTTTTCGAATATCTCAGGATAATATATCTCGTATTCACTGTATCCTTCAGCTACCAAAAACCAGATACAGTTTAAGAAAACTCCTTTCAGATATGAAGATATCTTGATATAATCCGTGAAAAGCATCATGGTTCCGTACAAAAGCAGCAGGACTATCATGATTATCACGGCTGTAACAGCGTGTATCATTTTACTAAGCCTTTCATTTATCCGTATACATTTTATTTAGATCAAGGATCGTGTCTTTTACGCTTTTGACCACTGATGCGGGTCCTATGATCCTTGCTTTTTCCCCAAGTGAGAATATCCATCCGATAAGCTGCGGATTGATATTGGCTGTGAATCTGATGGTGGATTTCCCGTTATTTCCCGGGATGACGGTTATCTCGTTTTTACCGAACCTGTCGATAAATACACCAAGTATCTCATTTTCAATCTCTATGGTAACGGTACGTTCCTCGCCCTCATACATGCTTATGTTTTTTCTGGTGTAATCGGCAAGGTTAAAGCTCTTAAAGAACTCCGCCCCGTTCCTTTTTTCATCAGTCACCGATATCCTCGACATCTTGTCGACCCTGTAATGTTTTATGATACCGGCTTCGCTGTCGTATCCTATCATATAATAGTTTTCATTGGTCCAGGCCAGGGCCCAGGGGCTTATATGATAGAATGCACCGCCCTTTTTAAGTTCCAGTTCTTTCTTTAAGTTCCAGCTTCCATACTGAAACTTTATAATCCGGTTGTCGCCTATGGCATTGTATATGGTGTCAACACTTGCGTATATGCTTTCATTCATGGACTTTATACGTCCGTATACATATACCTGTCTCTGAAGCTTTCCGGCTTCGTTTTTGCTGCATAAGCCCTCAAGCTTTCCGATAAGCTCACGGGACTTTTTCTCTGTAATGAATCTGCAGGACTGGATGGCATCCACAAGGAGCTTGAGCTCTGCCAGCTCAAATTCCCTTTCCTCCACACGATAGGTATATTCCTTACCGCTTTTTTTCTTTTTTACGGCAAGGCCCGAGTCCTCAAGCGTCTTAAGATCGCGGTATATCGCTTTTCTTTCGGCCTGTATGTCATTCTTTTCCAGTTCCTCAAGTATTTCCTGCATGGTAAGGCCGTGATCTTTATCGGTTTTTTCAAGCAGGATGGTCTTGAGATATAAAAGTTTAAGTTTATGGTTTGAAGCCATAGAAAAAACCTCGTGTGTTTTGTTCAGCCTACATGGGGTGAAATAATTCTATTCAAGGCAGGTTAAAACCCACTCATAAACCTCCCGGCTCCGCCGTGAGTCGCCGCTAAAGCGGCTTTTGTTTACTCGTGTGTTTTACCCAGCCTCCATGGTTCAATCAGCGCAATTACAAATCTGCAAGCGAGCTTGCGATTTGCATTTGCGCTGATTAACCTTGAATAGAATTGTTTCACATGTCTTCATAAGCAACTACCATGTCTACATCGTTCTCTTTCGCAAAGCGTAATGCTTTATCTGCTAAGTTGATGGTTACGTGGTAGTCTCCGCCCTTATATATGGCTACGCCGACCGATACCTTGAATGTGCAGGGGAAATCGGTGGCTTTGGAAACATATGTCCTGATACGCTCTCCTATTTCCTTGGTACGGGCAAGTCCCTGGTTGGGTACAAGGATCAGGAACTGTTCGCCGCCCATACGTATGCACACGTCATCGAGTCTGGTACATATGGTGATACCTTTATACAGTTCTTTTATGATCCGATCGCCTGTATCATGTCCGAAATTCTCGTTTATCTTCTTGAAATCATTTATATCAAGTAAAATAAATCCCGCATTTTTAAATACCAGCTCATCCGTATCCTCCATACAGAGCATTTTAAGCTTTGTCCTGTTGAAGGCACCTGTAAGCTGATCGTGAAGTGAAATGTCCTCGAGCTTCTTCTGTGCATTGTACTGTTCGGCATATGCAATTTCAAATATATACTCGAAAGCGCATACCGATACAAGAGCAGCTCCGTCCAATGAGATAAACGTATCTACCCCTGTCAGTCCCGAATACATATATGCGAGTACAAATTCGCCGAGCATGAGCAGGTGGAAGAAAAGATGATATCTTCTGGGGGCACTGATACCCACAACCAGAAACATCAATGTCATTAAAAGGAAGCTTTCCCTTAAGTTCGTGACATTTCTTATGTTATGTCCTACCCATATTACGGATAGCATGCACGCATGTACCATTATATACGAAAAAGCAGTCATGATCTTATATGATGATACATATCTGAATGCTATCAGATACAATACAAGGGGGATGAGTATTGCAAATCTCGGTAAAAAGGTCTGTTTCGAAAAACCTAAAACAGCGCTGCAGTCCGAAACAAAGAAAGTCATTTCAACTATACATGATATAGTCACAACCCATAGCGTCAGGTTTTTAAAATGATCGTATTTACTCTGATAAAAGTCCCCTCGTTTTTCTTTTGGTATTAATACCGGTTTTAGAATCATTTCTGTCGCCTCCCCCGCGATAAAAATAATTACAAACAATACGCATCTATTTTACCCGATTTATACTTTTTTAGCAACAGTTTTTTAATGTATCAAATTGTACGGATGTCCCGGACTAAAAAAGCGGCCCGTAGTGGGCCGTTTCCTTTAAAACCACCTGCTAAGTATAACCTTGCAGACAAAATATTTTGTTTTTTTATTGTAGGACAGCTTCATATGCCATCCGCGTTCCTGTACTATGCCGTTGGCTATGGAAAGCCCGAGACCGGTACCCGCACCTGCGGTTCGGCTCTCTTCGCCCATCTCCAAAGGATCCAGCAGATGCTGAAGATTCTTCTTATAATGAAGTATCGCTTTGTTGCCGACAGAGAATGATCTGTTCTTTCCGACTACATCTATTACTTCACCGTCCAGGGTATACTTTATTGCGTTACTTATCAGATTATCAAGTATCAGCCCCAGGATATCGGGATCACCCTTTAGGAACGAATCACCCTTCATCCTGACCTTAAGATTTTTCTCCTCCATCTTCTCTTTATACCTGGCCACTGTCCTGTCCACCAGATCCGACAGATATACATTATCTTCATCCGCGGATTCAAAGTCGTTTTTCTTTGAAAAGCTTAAGTTCTTATCTATGAGGCCGTTCAGATACTGCACATTGTTAAATATTTCCTCTGAATAGTACTCTTTCTTTTCAGAGTGAACATTTTCCTTAAGATTTTCACTGAATCCCTGCATGACCATAAGAGGGGATTTAAGGTCATGGGCCATGGAATTGATAAGCGACTTGTGGAAGCGGTTCTTGCCCTGAAGCGAGTAAAAACGTCTGTAGTTATACCATGCAAGTAATGCAAAAAACAAAGCAAAGCCCAGGTAATACCACAGCATTGATTTAAAGAAGTCCCTCCTGTACACCTGAAGGCAATCTTTAAGACTGTAGAACATGAATAATCTTATATGTTTACCGTTAGCTGCCGGAATATCGTCGATATAAGTTATACACATATCCGTGTTGAAAACAGAAAATGTTTTTGTCGAACGCTGAGCAAAGACACTGTAACCGGTAGAAACAGTTTTGGCTTCGGTTTCACTTTGAGAAAAGAATTCCCCTATTCCTTCAGCATATAAATCATCATTGGGTACAGCTTTTATATCTTCTAATGATAATTCCTTCCAGTTATCCGTATCCTGAGGAAAAAGAATTGTTTCAGGGACGGTTTTACCGCTTTCATAAACACGGAACTCCATTTCCTCAAACCCTTCAGGTACCACCCCATGGGCGCAGTCAATTATCTTATAGGTTGCAGCTTCATAACGTCTTTCATCTTCCTTATCCTGTATGAGGTAAGTTACAACCACCTTCCCCGGTCTGAACTCATTGCCTTTTCTGTAGCCTTCGAGTAATTGTATCCTCCAACAATTTAAGCTGCTCCCTCCGCTCCATTGTGTTCTTTCGTTTTTCTTTACCTTGAAAGTCTCATTAATGACATCATTAAAATAGCTTTTAGGACATGATAATACTTCTTTCCTGTAATAGACATCATCCGGATGCCTTATAAGAAAAACCAGGTCATTTTGCTCCGTAGAAAGTTCATTTTCTATTACCTCAGAAAACCATACCATCGGCTTAGCCTTCTCCCAATCATATATCCAGCAGTACCCCAGTCCTTCGACATCCCCTTCCATCTCTAAAGAGACATCCGAAAGCAGGGCCTGCATGGTATACTGAAGCAGGCCTTTATCATTTTCGTAGCTAAAATCCCGGGCCGTTACCCTTTCCTTAAGTATTTCGGTTGTATCTCTGAACCGTTTCTCCAGACTTGCTTTTATTCTATAGGTGCCGATATTAAGTTCTCTATTACCCAGTGCCATGGTAAACACAACACACAGTAAAAGCCAGAAAAAGGTATACCCGGCTATCATTGAAAGCACCGGTCTTTTATTTCTGAACTCTTTAAGCTTTTTAAACATCTATCCCTCCAAACCGTTACTGTAAAAACCGTAACAGGTCAATTCCGTTTTCCTGATATTATAATAGCAGAAAGATGTATCCTTTTTAAGTCTTTTTTCCATATTTTTATAAAAAAATCCCGGCTTATCTTAAAGCCGGGAAAAATTACATATTAAAGTATCTGGATGCCTGCATCAAGTGCCTGCTTCTTCATATCATCGGGCCATACAGAGGAATGTACCTCTCCGATATGTGCTTTTCTTAAGAAATACATGCACATTCTGGACTGGCCGATACCGCCGCCTACGGTGTAGGGGAGTTCCTTATTGAGGATAGCTTTCTGGAAAGGAAGCTCCGCACGCTCCTCACAGCCTGCCTTTTTAAGCTGGCTTGCAAGAGAATTCTCATCTACTCTGATACCCATGGAAGAAATCTCAAATGCTGAATCAAGCACGGGATAGTATACCAGGATATCACCGTTAAGCTGCCAGTCATCATAGTCCGGAGCACGTCCGTCATGCCTCTCACCTGAAGCAAGCTTATCGCCTATCTGCATAAGAAATACTGCTTTCTTAAGACGGCAGATATTGTTCTCTCTCTCCTTGGGAGTAGCATCGGGCCACATATTCTCAAGCTCCTGTGTGGTCACAAATGAGATCTCCTCGGGAAGTATCTCCTCTATATAAGAATACTTGTCGGCTATATAATGCTCGGTATCTTTTAATGCCTGGAAAATGCTCCTTACAACACCCTTAAGTGTATCGATGTTTCTCTCATCCTTAAGGATCACTTTCTCCCAGTCCCACTGGTCAACATATATCGAATGAAGATTATCAAGCTCCTCATCACGTCTGATGGCGGTCATGTCGGTATAAAGACCTTCGCCGTATCCGAATCCGTAATCCTTAAGAGCCATTCTCTTCCACTTTGCAAGGGAATGTACTACTTCAACACCTGCTCCGCCTAAATCCTTTATGTCAAATTTAACGGGGCGCTCTACTCCGTTAAGGTTATCATTAAGTCCTGATTCGGGTCTTACAAAAAGAGGTGCCGATACTCTGGTCAGATTCAGTTGTTTTGCAAGCTGACGCTCAAAATGGTCCTTAATGTACTTGATAGCATGCTGAGTCTCTTTGATGCTTAAAGCTGAAGAATAATTTTTCGGAATGTTAAGCTGCGACATATACTCTTCCCTTTTGCCTTGCGGCTTCCTTTCTCCGCTCATATTACGAACGATATGATAGTCCTTAGATAAACCGATAAAAAATAAACAATAAAAAGTATGCCACTTTTATGCGAAAATTTCAAGTTTTTTTTAAACTTTTAAAAAATTTTTATTCTTTAAAACAATCTAAATTTTCCTGGGTGGTAAGGAATCCGTTTTTGTACCTCTTATCCCCCGACACCTTTTTGCCGAACCAGCGGGGTTTCTTAAAACTTTTCGCATCTTCCACGCTTTCGAATTCGACTTCCGCAAATACGAGCCCCTCAAGTTTTCCGTGGAAAACATCAAGCTCTATTCTGTATGTTTTGTCTCCTGTCTTATAAGGTATTATATACCGTGTTTTTATTATCAGGTTAAAATCGATCTTTGTTTTAAGATGCTCATATGCATCTAAAGTCAGCGGTGCTTCTATCTCCTCATTGCAGATGGGATCGTTTTCCGATACCTTTTCTTTTTTAAGCTTATAAGTAAGGATGTAATCGTCATTGCTCTTCCTGATCCTTAGGACCGGCGAACGGTTCAGATATCCCTGCTCTATTTCTTTCTTTTTATACTTTGAAAGATTTTTCGGCATCTCTTTTATAAGATACTTATGCTCTATCTCCATAGGTGCTCCTCTCCGTTTGTCTGCACTGTCAATGCCACCTTAAAAACGCCTTAGGCGTTACCCCATAAAATAAATAAAGACATCAGCCGACACCCAAATGTGTTCGTCCGACGCCCTTAACAGTATCCTATTATAACTGTTTTTGATAATAAATCAACAACTTTTTTTATAATATTTTAATTTTTGTTTAATATGTACATTATTTTTATGTAACAAATGCCCTGTTTTGTATACTTTTCACAAGTAAAACAGGGCATTTTCATCATATCAGGGTGTCAAAACTTAGTTAATATCGAACATGTACTTAACTACTTTATCCAAAGTATCGTGTTTTTCAGTGATCCTGGTAAATGCAACACAGTATTTGCTTGATGTTTCAAAGCCGTTGATCCTCTCGAGGAACTTCTCGATGTTTAATCCGTATACAGCTTCCTCTCCCTCCTTGAAATCACCATTCTCTTGAGGGTAAGTAGGTACGACTTTTATCTTTATATCATCGGGAAGCTTGTCATATACTTCTTTTGATATAGCCTGGTCTACAGGGATAAGTGCCTCGCTGTTAACCTGGTATTTCAGCTCGTCCTTGTTGAATATGATCATATCGATCTCGCCTGCTGCCATATGCATGGTATAGGCCATACTTGAATTGTAATCGGCAACCAGGGAGCTGTAGCTGTTATCAAGGACTATATTCTGATGTTTGGGATCCGTGATAAGCATTTCCTCGAGGTCAGCCATAAACTGATCGTATCCGGTGGGTGTAAACGGATTGACTACTATAACCGTGTATAATGCGGGTGTCTGTCTGGGCTTTAAGAACGAGTATAACAGTCCTATGGCCAGTGCCGCTATGATAACACCGAGTACCACCTTGCCCAGGTAATAGTCCTTAAAATATCTGAGCTTTCCTTTTCCGCTCAGGGACTTAAAGGTTTCCGATGCGGATTTTTCATCCCTTGCCTGATAAAGAGCCATGTCCTTATCTTCATCCGGGATGGTATTTTCCTGTTCTGTTATCTGCAACAGGCTCTTTCCGCAGTTAATGCATTTTTCGCTTCCTTCCGCTCTTGCGGTACCGCAGAACGGACATTTTGAATAATAGTTTACTTTTGCACCTAACGATATTTTCATATTGCACCTTTTTTAAAAAAACATTGACATTTTATTATATACTCTGTATATTAATAGGGTGTGAAAACAAGCTGGGATAGCTCAGTCGGTAGAGCGACTGATTCGTAATCAGTAGGTCGAGGGTTCAAGTCCCTTTCTCAGCTTTATTTTTATGCCCTTTTTTCGGTTCCCATGGCTTCATGCATCTTCAAAAACAGGAGGCCATAATCCAGAGGTTTTGAGAAGATCATGTTTACGCCGTTTTCCTTTGTTTTTACTATGGATTCGGCTACGCCCTTATTGGATACCGCAAATACAGGGATCTTTTCCGCATCATCCTTACAGGAAAGCCTTATGCAGTGAGCTATGGAATATCCGTCAAGTTCACTAGCTCCTGTATCTACCAGGACCATATCATATGTGCCCGCAGGATTCTTGATGAACTCTTTTACGGCAGCCTTGCCGTCAAGTACGGTAAGTACTTTTGCTCCTCTTTTTGACATCATTTCTGCCATTATCTCGCCCGCAAGCTCACTGTCGGGAACAAGCAGCACATTTTTCCCGGTAAAGTCGAAATCACCCGGATCAGCCGTGGTCCTTACAGCGGGAGTACCGATCTTTAAGATTGCCTTTTCCTCGTTACTCTTTACCCGGATCCTTTCCTCATCTTTTTTCTGGTGAGTATCTTTATGCTGCTCAGATATCATGTTCTTTCCGGTCTTTGCCACGAGTTCACGGTAACTCTCATCATCCCTTAAAGCTATCTCTTCGTTCATTTCGCGGCTTTCCTTAAGCATCTGCTCCATGAGGGTATCTATCTCATTGGTCTTTTCCGTTATCAGTTCAAGACGTTCTACCGTTTTATCGGTATCGGATACACTGCTTTTTGCTATATCGGATAGTCCTATGATATCATTTAACGGGTCCTTCATAAGAGATGCAAACTTCTCAAAGAGGCCTTTAAGCTGGCTGGATATCTCTTTTTCATGCATAAGTGATACCGAGAGCAGCTTACGATAGCTCATGTCCTCGTCTGACGCATTGTCTAAGATCCTGAAGCAGACGAAATATCTTTTCTCTTCGTCATTGCCTTCCGAAGGCATGATGCCCTTTACCTTAACCCAGAAATACCTGCCGTCGCCGTTATCCATCCTGAAGTTAAGCTTCCTGACAAATACTCCGTTCCTTAAGCCTTCTTCTATCACCTTTTTATCAAAGAACTGGATAAAAGCAGTCCTGTCGTCCGGATGCACCTGTCTTTGTGCCGTAAGCATCACTTCCAGCTCTATAAAGCCTTTTCTGACATTCCTTCCCTCGGGATCCATCAGACTTTCAAATGTCCCGCGGTCAAGGCTTACGTCAAGTATCTCATCATAGTAGTCACGCCATATCTGCATGAGCAAATCTTCTCTGCTGTTCATATAAACCCCGATCTATATTTATCCCAATCATTCTGTATCCGAAAATACAGCCGCCTTAAAATTATAACCCTTTTTAAGGCGGCTGTAAATATAAATCTTTGTCCTGTGTATTAATTATTCATTAACTTCTGCCTGAGTGAGGATCTGCATTATCTCGTTGCTTCTCTCGATGAATGCGGTCATAGCCTCGGGAGCCAAAGGCTTATGGCTAAGCATAGCCAGATCGTAAAGCTGCTTTACGATAAGCTCGGTATTCTTACCCTTCTTATTG
>CACYIR010000034.1 GCA_902774525.1 uncultured Lachnospiraceae bacterium | reverse complement strand
ACACTTAGCGCGATCAATGTCATTAAGATCGGTTCTTCTTCTTTGCAGCACCCTCAAACAGGAGATCTTGACTATACAAAGCTCGATGTCCTTGTGCGTGAACTTTGCAATCTGAGAAATCAGGGGAAGGATGTTGTTCTCGTAAGTTCGGGAGCTATAGCTGTCGGGATCAAGGCATTAGGACTTTCCAAAAGACCGGACTATAAAGCGGGAGAGCAGGCATGTGCCGCAGTAGGCCAGGCAAGACTCATGATGGTATACCAGAAGCTGTTTGCGGAATACCTCCGCACCGCAGCACAGATACTTATGACCAAAAATACCATGATCGACCCCGAGAGCCGTCACAATGCGAGAAGTACATTTGATGAGCTTTTAAAGATGGGCGTGGTACCGATCGTTAATGAAAACGATACAGTATCTACGGACGAGATTGAATTCGGTGATAACGATACACTTTCCGCTATCGTTGCCGCACTTGTACATGCGGACCTGCTGATCCTTCTTACCGACAAAGACGGCCTTTACACCGATGACCCCGGGAAAAATCCCGATGCACAGTTTATAGATACCGTTGATGTGATCGATGACAGGATTCTGGCCATGGGAAAAGGTGCAGGTTCAAGCGTAGGTAAGGGCGGCATGTCCACCAAGATATCCGCAGCACGTATCGCTACCGACTCCGGTGCAGACATGGTCATCACCAATGCGGACGATCTGAATAAATTAAACGATGTATTGGAAGGTAAGGATGTTGGAACACTGTTCAAGGCACACAAGAACATCGACTTCCACCTGATCAATTATATTTCCCAGTAAAAACATTACGGCAGCATCATCCGGAAAAATAAATGTCATACGGAACAAAATAATGTCATCCTGATTGTGGAGATGGATCTTTAAGATTCTTCTCTAAAGCTCAGGATGACATTTTTATTTGCTTCTTGTCTTTGTAATTTTGATATTGAAATTATCCCGGAAAATATCTTGCAAGTTATCTGGAATTCATACCGGAAATAAAAAAAGACCCCTAAAAATGAGGAGAAGCCCAACAGAGGGGGGAGGAGACTGTTGAGCTTAAAAGTTTATGAAAAAAATATTTTGAAAAACCCTAGAGGTTTTCTGCTTTTCACTGTAATCAATATAACATACGATTATGAACTGCGTATGTTAAAAATATGAATATTCCGTTAATAATTTGAATATTTTTTTGGAGCAGGTAAAAAAAAGGAATATTTATACAACTTTTTTTTACATTCAGTATTTTTGTGGTTGATAATATAAGGCAATTAGGCTATAATTATGAACAGTAAATACAATACCGGGGGAAAAAATGAACGGTTCTGAAATAAAAGATATCGGACTTGCGGAGTCCGGATTAAGAAAAATCGAATGGGTAAGACGTAACTGCCCGCTTCTGACACTGATCAAAAAAGATTTTGAAAAAGAACAGCCCTTCAAGGGTAAGAAGATAGCATTATCGGTACATCTTGAAGCTAAGACGGCATATCTTTGTGAGGTACTTAAAAGCGGCGGTGCCGAGATGTATATCACCGGCAGCAATCCGCTTTCCACACAGGATGATGTAGCTGCGGCTCTCTGTTCCGAAGGCATGGAGGTACATGCATGGCACGGTACCACTCCTGAAGAGTATGAGACACATCTTACACATGTACTTGAAAACAACTGCAATATCATCATTGATGACGGCGGTGACCTGGTACATAAGCTCCACACTGAAATGAAGGACAGGCTTTCCTTTGTTATCGGCGGCTGCGAAGAGACCACCACAGGTATCATAAGACTTAAGGCTATGGCTGAAAAGGGCGAGCTTCTTTTCCCCATGGTACTGGTAAATGACGCAGACTGCAAGCACCTGTTTGATAACAGATACGGTACAGGCCAGTCCGTATGGGATGGCATCAACAGGACCACGAACCTCATCGTGGCAGGCAAGACCGTAGTAGTAGCCGGATACGGCTGGTGCGGCAAGGGCGTAGCCATGAGGGCCAAGGGCTTCGGTGCAAAGGTTGTGGTTACCGAGGTTGATCCGGTACGTGCCATTGAGGCTGTTATGGACGGCTTTGAGGTAATGCCGATGAACGAGGCGGCAGCTTTAGGTGATTTCTTTGTTACGGTTACAGGCTGCAGCGGTGTCGTTACCGAAAAAGATTTCCTTAAGATGAAGGACGGAGCCATCTGCTGCAACGCAGGACACTTTGATGTAGAGGTCGATGTTGCAAGATTAAAAGAGATGGCAGTTGAATCAGCTCCCATGCGCAACAACATCATGGGATATAAGCTTTCTAACGGTAACTGGATATACATCCTTGCCGAA
Organism: uncultured Lachnospiraceae bacterium; assembly: GCA_902774525.1. Classification (GTDB taxonomy): domain Bacteria; phylum Bacillota; class Clostridia; order Lachnospirales; family Lachnospiraceae; genus RUG11977. The sequence goes on along the minus strand of CACYIR010000034.1, from coordinate 14,098 downwards.
GGCAGGCTGGTGAACTTAGCAGCCGGCGACGGACATCCCGCAGAGATCATGGACATGAGTTTTGCCATCCAGGCTTTATCTGCCAGATATCTTGTTCAGAATGCAGGCAGTATCAGGGATATGCTTATCCGTGTGCCTGAGGACGTAGATAAGACCGTGGCATTGAAGAAGCTTGAAACATTGGGAAAGAAGATAGATGTTCTTACCGAAGAACAGAAAGCATATTTAAATCAGGGACTTTGATATAACGGTCATACCGGTATAGGAAAGGACAATCATGAATTTCAATAAATTACTGAGAACAATGCCGTTTGTACTTGCGGGACTCATCGTGATCCTGGTCGTACTGATCATCCTCGGCGGACTTGAAAGCAAGCCTGAGAATGATAATGCCGGTCAGAACGTAGCAGATGCGGGTACACCCACTAATGCACAGGATAAGCCTGTGGACTGGAAAAATGACGGTGTGGATATAAATCAGCCCGATAAAAATCAGACAGATAAAGATCCTGTGGCTACAAGCACACCTGACGATCCTCAGGGTGGAGACAACGTTGATGTTACACCGGAGCCTACTAAAGAGCCTGTGACCATACAGGACAACGAGTTCGGTTTCGTATTTACCGAGAAGTCCGATTTCGTAGATACAAAGGACGGCGTCAATCTCCGTGCCGGAGCATCTACCGATACCGCGGTAGTGGCACATCTTGATAAGAGCAAGAGACTTGAACGTACCGGATACAATTCGGAATGGACCAGAGTCATATACAATGAGATGGAGTGCTACATAGCCACTTCGCTTATCGTAAGAAGTGTCGCTACCATAGATGAGGGGATCACACCTACTTCCGCACCTGTGGATGGAATTACATTTGATGCCAAATCGGATTATGTCGATACAAAGGACGGCGTAAACTTAAGAAAAGAGCCTTCGACGGAAAGTGACCTTGTTGCTCATCTTGAGAAGTCCGAAAGATTAAAACGTACCGGATATAATAAGGACTGGACCAGAGTCGAGTATAACGGAAAGACATGCTATCTTGCCACATTCCTCGTTACGGGAGTATCGGACAAGGCAGAGCGCGATCCTGTACCGGACGGTACTGAAAACGGTACCGGTACTGAGAACGGCACAGGTACTGAAAACGGCACAGGTACTGAAAACGGTGAGAATACCGTGGCTCAGATAACATTTGAGGAAAAATCCGATTACGTCGATACCAAGGACAATATAAATATCAGAAAAGAGCCCTCAACAGAGAGCGAACGCGTGGCATATATCGAAAAGTCATTAAGACTTAAGCGTACGGGATATAATAAGGACTGGACCAGAGTCGAATACGAAGGACAGACCTGTTATATCGCCACATATCTTATCACCGGGGTTTCGGACAAGGCGGAGCGTGAACCGGAGAACAACGGAACAGATACTGATGACGGAACCGGAAGCGGAAACGCTTCCGGTGGTATATTTTATGGCTCCGGTTCCGGCAAGCTCATATGCATAGATCCCGGACACCAGACCAAGGGCAATTATGATACCGAACCCGTAGCACCCAATTCATCGGAAAAGAAGGCAAAGGTATCATCAGGTACAGCCGGAGTATCCACGGGTAACCCGGAGTATAAGCTGAACCTAAACGTTGCCATGCAGCTTAAGGACGAGCTTGTAAAACGAGGCTACAGGGTAGTCATGACCCGTAACCAGAATGATGTAAACATATCAAATATCGAAAGAGCGGGCATAGCCAACGCAAACAATGTAGATGCATTTGTCCGCATCCATGCGAACGGAAGCGACAACAGTGCGGTAAGCGGCATAGAGACTATCTGCCAGACTAAAAACAATAAAGCCAACGGTGATATTTATTCCAAGTGCAGGAAACTTTCGGACACCGTACTTGAAGGCATGGTATCAGCCACAGGCGGCAAGAACCGCGGAGTATGGGAGACCGATACCATGAGCGGCATCAACTGGTCAGATGTACCCGTGACTATCGTCGAGATGGGATTTATGACCAATCCCGATGAGGATAAGAAGCTTGCAGATGCAGAGTACCAGAAAAAGATCGTTACAGGCATAGCTGACGGTATAGACAATTACTTTAAATAAGAGTACTGAAGAAAAAGAGGACTGTAAAATGAAATTTACAAAAATGCAGGGCTGCGGCAATGATTATGTATATATAAACTGTTTCGAAGAGGATCCGCAGAATCCCGGGGAACTTGCAATTAAGCTTTCTGACAGGCATTTTGGTATAGGCGGTGACGGAGTTATATTCATCAGACCTTCCAAGGTCGCCGACTGTATGATGGATATGTATAACTTAGACGGCTCACGCGGCAAGATGTGCGGAAACGGCATCAGATGCGTCGGAAAATATGCATATGACCACGGCATAGTCGATAAGACCGAGATCACGGTAGAGACACTTTCCGGTATTAAAACCCTGACCCTTTTCCCGGGAGATGACGGGAAGATTGAGAAAGTAAGAGTGGACATGGGTACCGCTGAGTTCAGGCCTGAGATGATCCCGCTTAATACAAAAGCATTGGCTGCCATCCCCGAAAGCAGTGCATTTAAAAACGGAGAGTGTGTTAAGAACATACCCGTGACCATTAAGGACAAAACATTCGGATTTACTTTTGTATCCATGGGCAATCCTCATGCTGTCACATTCATAGATGACACAAAGACACTGGATATCGTTAAATACGGTCCCGAGGCTGAGGTACACGAGCTTTTCCCTGAAAAGGCCAACATAGAGTTTATAAAAGTCAATGATGCTTCGCATATCGATATGCGCGTGTGGGAGAGGGGCTCGGGAGAGACGTTTGCCTGCGGTACCGGTGCATGTGCGGCAGTAGTTGCATGTGCCGAAAACGGCCTCACCGGGACAGATGTAGAGGTAACCCTTTTAGGCGGCAAACTCTATATCAGCTACGATAAGGCGAGCGGCCGCGTCCTTATGACCGGTCCGGCAGTGGAAGTATTTTCGGGAGTTATCTGAGCATAAGATGTCATCCTGAGCGTATGCGAAGGATCTTACAGCCTTCCCCTCAAGGGGAAGGTGTCACGCCAAAGGCGTGACGGATGAGGTGTAACAGCCAAAATAAAAGTAGTAACAGGAGCAAAAAGAAATGTCCGAGTTTGTAAAAAAGAATAAACGAGCTTTATTCTTTCCTTTACTGTTCAGTTTTATGGAAATCGCTTTCCATATCTATTATTACGGCAGAGTCGATATATATGTACTGTTTGCCGTATTGTTCGCATTTTCGTTCGGTTTTGCCGTATCGGCGCTTACAGGCTTTTTCAGCAGGATAGCAAATATCATCATAGCCTGGATAGCCACATTGTTCGTAGCGATATTCTGCAGCCTGCAGATGGTATACGGACATATATTCACAAGGTTCATCCCGTTAAGCTCCGTAGCTGAAAACGCAGGGGATGCCACCGAGTTCTGGAAACAGGCTGTACACGGTATCATCGACTGTATCCCCGGGCTTATCTTTGTACTCATAATCCCCATTGTACTTCTGGCCATCATGATCAGAAAAGACTTTATCTGCAGCGGCACGGAAGAGAAGAAGCAGAGCTTTATCTACCAGGGCATATGCTTAGGGGGAGGTATCGTATTCTATATCATAGCTGTGCTTGTACTCCCTGCAGCAGGTAAGGAGAACTTCTCAGCATATGACCTTTACCATAATGACTTCATGCTTGACTTGGGTATCGAGAGACTCGGTGTCATCACCGGTACCAGAAAAGATATCAATAACTTCCTGTTCGGTGACAGCGAGGAGATCAATATCGAGGACACTACAGATCTTTCAAGCCTTGTGATAGAGCCCGTTGTGACAACTACACCCACACCTCCCGTTATCCCTACGGAGGCACCGACAGATCCTGATAAGAACAACCGGGGTACGGAAGACGGAGCTACACCCATACCTACGGCGACACCTCTTCCCACACCTACACCCATTGATACTTCACCCAATGTACTTGATATAGATTTTGCGGCACTCGCCGAGACGGAGAAAAACAGCGAGATAAAGGCTATACACAAGTATATGGCCGACGCACAGCCTACAAAGAAAAACGAATATACGGGAATGTTTAAGGGCTATAACCTGATATATCTTGTATGCGAAGGCTTTTCACCCTGGGCTATAGATGAAAATGTCACACCTACCCTGTACAAGCTTACACATGAGGGCTTTGTATTTACCAACTTCTATACACCCATCTGGTACACCAGTACCAGTGACGGCGAGTATGTGGCGCTTCAGGGGCTTATTCCCTACAGTGCGAACAGCTTCAAGCGTTCCAAGAACAATGCGCTGCCCATGTGCTTCGGCTGGCAGTTCTTAAAGCTCGGATACACCAGCAGGGCATATCATGCACATACCGCCACATATTACGGAAGAAATGAGACACATCCCAACTTAGGCTATGAATTTAAGGCCAAGAACGCGGGACTTAAGATCACAAATGTATGGCCCGAATCGGACCTTGAGATGATACAGAATTCGCTTCCCGATTATATCGATGATGAACATTTCCATGTTTATTACATGACGGTATCGGGACATATGGAGTACACCTTCTCGGGCAATACCCAGGCGTCCCACAATAAGGATGCGGTAAAGGATCTTCCTTATTCATCCAATGCAAAGGCATATATCGCCTGCAACAAGGAGCTTGATAAAGCATTGGAGTACCTTATAGCCGAGCTTGAGGCAAAGGGTATCGCCGATAAGACAGTCATAGCATTCTCAGCCGACCATTATCCTTACGGCTTGGAGAAAGAGTGCATAGACGAGCTGGCAGGACACGAGGTGGAAAAGGAATTCGAGCTTTACAAGAACTGCGGAGTTATCTGGTCAGCATCGATAAAGGAGCCCATCGTCATTGACAAGCCCTGCTCAAGCCTTGACCTTGTACCCACATTGTCGAACCTGTTCGGACTTGAGTATGATTCAAGACTCCTTATGGGTACGGATATACTTTCCGATTCACCCGCCCTTGTCATTTTCTCGGATAAGAGCTTTATCACCGATTACTGTATGTATAACGTAAACAACGGCAAGACTACCATGTTAAAGGACGTACAGCTTCCTGATAATTACATATCAAATGTAATGGCAGTGGTAAAAAATAAGTTTAATATTTCAAAGAGCATACTGCTCAACAACTATTACAAGAGCATCATGGATTATATCCCGAATGTGGTGACGGAAAGGCCGCATTACCCGAAGTCAGAATAAATAAGTTGCAAAATAATAAAAAACGTTGTAGTATAGATAAAGGAGACTAACAGACACACCTACAGAAAGGGCAGGTATTTTATGCAGGAGAAGAGAAGAGACAAGAGGCTTCCCGTGTTCTCGATGAAGCTCGAGATCAGTTCCCTCTTTAAACAGGATAACGAGGTGATCAAAAACCTTGATGCGCCGATAGAGGTTCAGAACGTATCTAAAGGCGGCATTGGCTTTTCATCGAAGACCGATATACCTCTGGGGTATTATTTCAATGCATGCATACAGATGGGGCATGACGATGCCAAGCTTTACTGTGTGGTAAAGATCATCAGACGTGAGATAGGAAAAGACGGCACGATATTCTACGGATGTGAAATGGTAGGACTTGCGCCCGTATTTGTTTCGCTGTTTGACGAGTATGAGAGTGAACTTAGCGAGAGCGATCTGCTTTGATATGTTTTGTTTGAAAGGCATAAATAAAACCGTCCGGAAAACCGGACGGTTTTTTGTTACAACCTTTTTTCTAATATTTCTTTTATAAATATATTTATAAATAAAGCTATTAGTCCATTCGATTATAACCTGGGGTGCCGTTATCAGCACTTAGTTACGTTTGCAGCCTGAGGTCCCTTCTCGCCGTCAACTACATCGAAAGTAACTGCCTGACCCTCGTCAAGTGACTTGTAACCTTCCATGTTCAGTGCTGAGAAATGAACAAATACATCATTGCCTTCTTCATCAGAGATGAATCCGTAACCCTTCTTGGAATTGAACCACTTTACAGTTCCCTTTTTCATTATACTGCCTCCAAAAAAAATATAAATATAGATGTTACTATAACATCCTTTATAACTGTACCACAATAATGCGAAAAAGTCAAAATAAATTTACGTTTTTTTAAGAAATATTTGAGAAATTTGCATTTTTTTGATATAATTAACACGGTTTATGGGTTTCAATGTATTTATATCATAAATAATTGTAAGAAACAACCCGTTTTTTATAAAGAACAGAGGAGATACGGCATGGGAAAATTCAAGTCGGGATTTGTGGCCCTGATAGGTAGGACAAATGTAGGAAAATCAACACTTATGAACAGGCTTATAGGACAGAAGATAGCCATCACGTCCAATAAGCCACAGACCACCAGGACCAAGATACGTACTATACTTACGACAGAAGAAGGACAGGCTGTATTTCTTGACACTCCGGGCATACATAAGGCTAAGACCAAGCTCGGGGAATATATGGTAACCACAGCCGAGCGTACCGTAGCTGAAGCGGACCTGATCCTCTGGCTCATAGAGCCCTCGGACTACATAGGAACGGGTGATAGGCACATCGCGGAGATGCTCGGGAAAAAGAACGGAGCCGGGACGGATGATAAGACCGGATATCAGGGTAAGGATGCCGGAAACAGTGACGGGCGCGTAAGTGACGCCGGGAATGAGGATGAAAACAGGAGCATAATAGCAGGGATACCCAAGGTGCTTGTTATAAATAAGACCGACACAATCTCCAGGGAAGAGCTGGCTAAGCTGATAGAAAGATATAAGGACCTGTGTGATTTCGACGAGATAGTGCCCATCAGTGCGTTAAAGGGTTATAATGAGGATGTGCTGAAAAAGATCATCTTCAAGCTCCTGCCCGAAGGCCCCATGTACTATGATGAGGACGAACTTACCGACCAGCCCGAGCGTCAGATAGTGGCAGAGCTGATCCGTGAAAAAGCATTAAGGATGCTGAGCGACGAAATACCGCACGGTATAGCGGTCGCCATAGAAAAGATGAAGGAAAGACCTCAGAAGGGGTCAGACCCCTTCACCACACTAAAGGGGTCAGACCCCTTTTACGACATAGAGGCTTCGATAGTATGCGAAAGGGAATCACATAAGGGTATTATCATCGGAAAACAGGGCGCCATGCTTAAGAAAATCGGTACGGCTGCCCGCATAGAGGCAGAGTCACTCTTAGGCTGCAGGATAAACTTAAAGCTGTTCGTAAAGGTAAAAAAGGACTGGAGAGACAGTTCATTCCTCTTAAAAAATTACGGCTTCGATATAGAGCCGGATTAAAAGCAGGGGAAGGTGGCACAAAGTACCGGATGAGGTGCAGATTAAAAAAGGAAACAGTATGACAGGAGAAATAAAACTTACCGGCATAGTGCTAGGCTCCGTGCCGATGGGGGACTATGACAGGCGGATAAGCCTGCTCACCGTCGAAAAAGGCCGTATCTCGGCCTTTGCCAAAGGAGCGCGGCGCCCCATGTCGGCATTAAGGGCGGCCAGCCGGCTGTTCACATATGCGACCTTCACCGTATATGCCTGGCGGGATTCATACTCGGTGACAAATTGTGAGAACCCGGTCTATTTTGATGAGATCACGATGGACCCGGAAAAAACATATTACGGGATGTATTTCTGTGAGCTCCTTGAGTATTTCACCCGTGAAAACTCTGACGAAAAGGAACAGGTGAAGCTCTTATTTACGGCCATGAAAGCGCTCATAAAAGGGCATATACCGCTTCCTCTCATAAGGAGGATATTTGAACTTAGAGCCCTGGCCAATTACGGAGAAGCACCGAATGTATTTGAATGCTCCGTATGCAGGAAAAAAGAAGATGTAAAGGAATGGGTATTTGATATCGGCAGGGGAGTCATAAGCTGCGCTGACTGCGCAAGAGCAGGAGGAGCGGGACAGGCTGAAGGTTTTAAGAGTGATGTTATAAAGATGTCCGAGACCGTCAGATACACCATGCATTATGTCATTACATCGCAGTATAAATCACTGTTTAGTTTTAACTTGAGTCCCGAGGTTTTGGCTGTTTTTGAAAAGGCTGTCGGACAGTATTTGAAAATTCATGTCGACAAGCCGTTAAAAACACTTGAATTACTTGACGGAGTTGATTATAATGTGTAACAATAGGATTATATGCGGATATATACGCTTGAAAGCACAGCGCAAGCCGGACGGTTTATGAGTGTATTTGTACAGACGGCATATAATCCGTGTAAATAACCTGACTGATATCAGTCAGATACAAAACCAACAGGAGGTATTATCATGGAATCTTTAAAAAAGTATGTAGCTGAATTTATCGGAACATTTGTACTTGTTCTCTGTGCCTGCGGCGTTGCTGCAGTGACCGGATGTAAAGTACCCGAGGCAGGTTATGTAGCAACCGCTTTAGCTTTCGGACTTGTAATCGTTGCTATGGCATATTCCATAGGAAACGTATCCGGCTGCCATATCAATCCCGCAGTATCCATCGCCATGTTAGTAAGCGGCAAGATTACGTTAAAGGACTTTGCAGGCTATCTTGTAGCTCAGTTCTTAGGCGCTATCGCAGGTGCTGCAGTACTCATGGGTATAGTAGGAAAGGAGACCGGTCTCGGTACCAACGGTCTTTATAAAGGAGACGCAGGTATTTCATTTGTTATAGAAATCATATTGACATTTGTCTTCGTTATTGCTATACTCGGCGTTACATCCAAGACAGAAAACGGAAACGTAGCAGGAATCGTTATAGGTCTCGCACTTGTGCTTGTACACCTTATCGGAATCCCGCTTACCGGCACCAGCGTTAACCCTGCAAGAAGCTTCGGACCTGCTATCTTCGTAGGCGGCGACGCTCTTACAAACGTATGGGTATTTGTACTCGCTCCTTTAGTAGGCGGCATCCTTGCAGCCATCGTGTACAAATTCCTCGATCCTTCAAAGAAGAAATAATAAAAGAAAAGTAATAGAAAAGAGGACTTTCAAATGGAAAAGACAATGGACAAGATCGTAGCACTGGCAAAAGCAAGAGGCTTTGTATATCCCGGATCTGAGATCTACGGCGGCCTTGCAAATACCTGGGACTACGGCAACCTGGGCGTTGAGCTTAAGAACAATGTTAAAAAAGCATGGTGGAAGAAGTTCATCCAGGAAAACAAGTACAATGTAGGTGTGGACTGTGCCATCCTCATGAACCCTCAGACATGGGTTGCTTCAGGACATTTAGGCGGATTCTCGGATCCCCTTATGGACTGTAAAGAGTGCCACGAAAGATTCAGAGCAGACAAGCTCATCGAAGATTTTGCAGAAGAAAAAGGCATCACTCTTGACGGCAGCGTAGACGGCTGGTCACAGGAAAAGATGAAGAATTTCATCGAAGAGAACAAGATTCCCTGCCCTACATGCGGAAAGCATAATTTCACCGATATCCGTCAGTTCAACCTCATGTTCAAGACCTTCCAGGGTGTAACAGAGGATGCGAAGAACACAGTATACTTAAGACCTGAGACAGCACAGGGTATATTCGTTAACTTCAAGAACGTACAGCGTACATCAAGGAAAAAGCTTCCTTTCGGTATCGGCCAGATAGGAAAGTCCTTCAGAAATGAGATAACACCCGGTAACTTCACATTCAGAACCAGAGAGTTCGAGCAGATGGAGCTTGAGTTCTTCTGCGAGCCCGGTACAGACCTTGAGTGGTTCCGGTACTGGAGAGGCTTCTGCCGTGACTGGCTGCTCTCACTTGGCATCAAGGAAGACGAGATGAGGCTTCGTGACCATAGTCCCGAAGAGCTTTGCTTCTACTCTAAAGGCACCACAGATATCGAGTTCTTATTCCCGTTCGGCTGGGGCGAGCTTTGGGGTATCGCAGACAGAACAGACTACGACCTTACACAGCATCAGAACCTTTCTAAGGAAGACCTTACTTACTTTGATGAGGAAAAGAATGCACGTTTCGTTCCTTACGTAGTAGAGCCTTCACTCGGTGCTGACCGTGTAACACTTGCATTCCTCTGTGCAGCATATGACGAGGAAGAGCTTGAGGGCGGAGATGTACGTACAGTACTTCATTTCCATCCCGCACTTGCACCCGTTAAGGTTGGTGTGCTTCCTCTTTCCAAGAAGCTCAATGAGGGTGCTGAGAAGGTATTTGACGAACTTAGTAAATACTGGAACTGCGAATTCGATGACAGAGGCACCATCGGTAAGCGTTACAGACGTCTCGATGAGATCGGAACACCCTGGTGTGTTACCTACGATTTCGATTCAGAGACAGACGGCTGCGTAACCGTACGTGACAGAGACACCATGCAGCAGGAGAGGATAGCCATCGCAGATCTTAAGGCATATTTCGAGAAGAAGATGGAGTTCTAAGTTACTATCCACGGCGTGTGACAAGGGGACGGTTCTCTTGTCACACTTTTTTTATGACGGACTCATATGATCTGACCATGTAAGAACCACTTTCGCTTCGCAGGGATATTTATATGCGCTGCTCGCTTTATGTTCTTACATGGTCGGATCATACAAGTCCTGAGTATGACATGAGTGTGACAGGAGAACCGTCCCCTTGTCACACTAAATACAAACAACTCTGAAAAAATTTCCCCTAATTTTCAAAAAATATATTTATTTTTTTGCAAAAGTATGCTATAATAACTGACGGAAAATTGCAGGCATAGTAAATGTTTCTCTCACACGGACATTTGTCCGTTGAGGGTTTGGGTTACTACGCTCCTTTTAGCGTTTTTAGTCTGCAATAAAAATATCACAGGAGGATATATTTTAATGAAGAAATGGGTATATTTATTTACCGAAGGCGACGCTACCATGAGAAATCTCTTGGGCGGCAAGGGCGCTAACCTTGCAGAAATGACCAAAATCGGACTTCCCGTACCTCAGGGCTTCACTATCACTACTGAAGCATGTACACAGTATTATGAGGATGACCGTCAGATCAACGACGAGATCATGGGACAGATTATGGAATATGTCGCAAAGATGGAAGAGATCAATGGCAAGAAGTTCGGAGATCTTCAAAATCCTCTATTAGTATCAGTTCGTTCAGGTGCGCGTGCATCCATGCCCGGTATGATGGATACCATTCTTAACCTCGGACTTAACGATGACGTTGTTGCCGCTATGATCAAGGGCAACCCCGATCCTAAGTTTGAGCGTTTCGTTTATGATTCATACAGACGTTTCATCCAGATGTTCTCTGACGTAGTTATGGAAGTCGGAAAGAAGTACTTCGAGCAGCTCATCGACAAGATGAAAGAAGAAAAAGGTGTTAAGTTCGATGTAGACTTAACAGCAGCTGACCTTAAGGAACTTGCCAACCAGTTCAAGGCTGAGTACAAGAACCAGTTAGGTACCGATTTCCCTTCAGATCCCGTTGTACAGTTAAAGGAAGCAATCCGCGCCGTATTCCGTTCATGGGATAACCCCAGAGCTAACGTATACCGCCGTGACAACGACATCCCTTATTCATGGGGTACAGCAGTTAACGTGATGCCCATGGTATTCGGTAACCTCAACAACGAGTCAGGTACCGGTGTTGCATTCACCCGTGATCCCGCTACAGGCGAGAAGAAGCTCATGGGCGAGTTCCTTGTAAATGCACAGGGCGAGGACGTAGTAGCAGGTGTTCGTACACCTATGCCCATCACCCAGATGGAAGAGCAGTTCCCTGATGCATACAAGCAGTTCGTACAGGTATGTGAGACTCTTGAAAATCACTACCATGACATGCAGGATATGGAGTTTACCGTAGAGAACAAGAAGCTCTATATGCTCCAGTGCCGTAACGGTAAGCGTACCGCTCAGGCTGCTCTTAAGATCGCTTGTTTTGATGTAAAGGCATTAAAGGAAAACACACCTCTCGGCAAGGGTCTTGGTGCTTCACCCGGAGCAGCTTGCGGCCAGGTAGTATTTACAGCAGATGACGCAGAGAAGTGGGCAGCAAACGGCAAGAAGGTAGTACTTGTACGTCTTGAGACCTCACCTGAGGATATCACCGGTATGAAGGCTGCACAGGGTATCCTTACAGTACGTGGCGGTATGACCAGCCATGCAGCAGTAGTAGCACGTGGTATGGGTAAGTGCTGTGTATCAGGCTGCGGCGATATCAACATGGACGAAGAGAACAAGCAGTTCACCTTAGCAGGCAAGCTCTTCAAAGAGGGAGATGAGATCTCCATCGACGGTACCACAGGTAATATCTATGACGGTATCATCAAGACAGTAGATGCATCCATCGCAGGCGAGTTCGGACGCATCATGGCTTGGGCAGATAAATACAGAAGACTTAAAGTAAGAACCAACGCAGACACACCTCAGGATGCAAAGAAGGCACGTGAGCTCGGAGCAGAAGGCATCGGCCTTTGCCGTACAGAGCATATGTTCTTCGAAGCAGACAGGATCGCAGCATTCAGAGAGATGATCTGTTCCGATACAGCTGAGGAAAGAGAGAAGGCACTCGACAAGATCCTTCCTTATCAGCAGGGCGACTTTGAAAAGCTTTACGAAGCACTTGAGGGATGTCCCGTATGTATCAGATTCCTTGATCCCCCTCTTCATGAGTTCGTACCTACAGAAGAAGCAGATATCAAGAAACTTGCAGAAGCACAGGGCAAGCCCGTAGAAGAGATCAAGGCATTTATCAATGCACTTCATGAGTTCAACCCCATGATGGGACATCGTGGATGCCGTCTTGCAGTTACATATCCTGAGATTGCAAAGATGCAGACCAAGGCAGTTATCCGTGCAGCTATCAACACCAAGAAGGCACATCCCGACTGGACAGTTGAGCCCGAGATAATGATCCCTCTTGTATCAGAAGCTCTTGAGCTTAAGTATGTAAAGAAATTCGTTGTAGAGACAGCAGACGCTGAGATCGCAGCAGCAGGCATAGATCTTAAGTACCAGGTAGGTACCATGATCGAGATCCCCAGAGCAGCACTTACAGCAGACGTTATCGCAAAAGACGCTGACTTCTTCTGCTTCGGTACCAACGACCTTACACAGATGACCTACGGCTTCTCAAGAGATGATGCTGGTAAGTTCTTAACAGCTTACTATGATGCAAAGATCTTAGAGAATGATCCTTTTGCAAAGCTTGACCAGGTAGGTGTAGGAAAGCTCATGAAGCTCGCTATTGAGCTCGGAAAGCCTGTAAATCCTAACCTCCATATCGGTATCTGCGGTGAGCACGGCGGAGATCCTTCATCCGTAGAGTTCTGCCACAAGATCGGACTTGATTATGTATCATGTTCACCTTTCCGTGTACCGATCGCAAGGTTAGCAGCAGCACAGGCTGCGATTAACGAAAGTAGGCAATAAGGTCAGATATTACTTCATGACCCTGGTGATTTCGGAGGATGAGGCTAGAGATTTTGCGATAGCCTCAAACGAACAAACCGTACCAAGACGTTTCAAAGAGATTGTTTTAGACATCTACATTTAAATAACATCTCCAATAAGAGAGACTGTACAAATACTCATTGAGTAATTGTCCGGTCTCTTTTTGTTTTCCTTGGGAAAGGAGGTGAGAATGTGGTAAAGGTGCGGTTGATTGGAACACCCTATGAATTAAGATGGGCTGTCAAGCAGATATGCCGGAACAAAAAGATAAATGCCAGCCATATATCCGACAATCTGCCGGTTAAAGGATCAATCAAATTAAAACGGGTTCACTTGGAAATTGAAAAAAATCAGGAGGAATGAAGATGAACAAAATTTCAGCGTTAAGTGCGAAAAAGAATTTTGACTGTAAAGTCATAGTGGTATCAAATTGTAAGGGCGGAACAGGGAAAAGTACAACTGCCATAAACTTAGGGATAGGCCTTGCAAATAAGGGTTACAGGGTTCTGCTGGTAGATAATGACCCGCAGGGTTCAATGTCGCTTGGATTAGGGATAGACAATCCTGATATGCTTGATCATTCACTTGCCACAGCATTAGTGAAAATGATAACCGGCGAACAGATCAATCCCAGGGAAGGCATTGTAAGACATGAAGAAGGTGTTGACCTGATACCGGGGAATATCGAGTTATG
>CACYIR010000033.1 GCA_902774525.1 uncultured Lachnospiraceae bacterium | reverse complement strand
TGAAACCGGCTTTACGAATACTTTGTTTGAGGCCTCGTCTTTTATAAGATATCCTTCTATCCTTTGAGGCTTTTCAATCTTACCCTTTACTATACACAGGTAGTATTTGTCGAGGTCCCTTGATCTAAACAGTTCAGATAGTCCTCTTAAGCCTTTTAAGGTCTTTCCTCCGCATATAAGCCCGGAAGTATTCCTGTCCAGGCGGTTGCACATGGACGGCTTAAATGTGGCCATCTGTTCTTTGCTCAGCTCGCCTTTATCCGTCATATATACGATAAGCATTTCGTTGAGCGAGATATCGGTATTCTCTGCCTTCTGGGATAATACTCCTTTGGGTTTATCAAGGATTACAACATCGTCGTCTTCGTAGACTATCATTGAATGCAGTTTATCCGCCAAGTCCTTATTTCTGTATTTATTATCCGTTGTTTCGCTGTTGGCGGACGCCGGCCTGTTTCCATCTGTTTCTGCTAATCCGGCCGTTTCCCTGCCCGAAAGCTTAGCATATGATTCTTCGGAAAAAAACATCTTTATCTCATCGCCGGGTTCCAGACGTTCACTGCCTTCGGCTTTTTTCCCGTTAAGGACTATATTCTTTTTTCTGAGCATCTTAAAAAGAAGTCCCTTTCCGGCATTCGGCAGTAGCCGTATCAGGATCCTGTCCAGGCGCTGGCCCTCTTCATTTTTTCCGACTGTAATGATCTGCATTTACACCCTCATGCCATGAAACTTTCAAGTACTTCACAGAGTCTCTTTCTTTCGAGCTCATCAGCTTCTTTTTCTTCTGCACTCTCATATACCTTCTCGCCGTATGCATCGGCGCTCTTTAAGAAGTTCATGAACTTGCCCTTATCATCGGTACATGTAGCCTTTATCGCAAAAGCTCTTCTCTTTAGTATATCCTTAAGATATTCCTCAAGCTTATTCACATTTTTTTCCGCATAGGCGAATATCTTGTCTCCCGTGACTACCACAAATGATGCTGCGTAAGCTTTTTCCGTAGAAGTAAAGAGAACATCTGCATAGAGCAGATTTCCTGCCTTCATGGCTTTGAATACTTTGTTATACTCTTCCTCTGTCACCGACTTATGCGGTAAAAACAGTATCCACACAGTCATAAATCTGGCTGCGGGTATTACGAACAATGCTCCTACTATGGTCAGGACATTAGCCTTAGTCTCATATATCGATATGCCTATCAGGAACAGGCCTGCCGCAAGCAGAAAACACACAATTGTTACAAGCAGGTTGAACTTTTTCATAAAGCTCAAGTATCCCTGCTCACCTTTTCTTTTAAATGTCACCGGATTCTTCCTCCAAATCATTTTTGAATATAAATCATCTTATAACTTATTACAGGTTTCATTTTATCTTATAACTTATTACATGTTTCGTCAAGATAAATACCCTCAAGCCGATAATATCACGGCTTAAGGGTAACGATCATACCTGTCACGGCATTATATTTTTCAATTCTTCAGGCTTTAATTCCCTGTATTCACCCGGCTTAAGTGTTTCATCCAGGTTAAGTGCACCCATGGATATACGTTTTAGCTCCGCTACCTCACACCCGACCTTTTGGAACATCCTTTTTACCTGGTGGAACTTGCCTTCATGTATGGTGACCTTTGCCACTGCGCACTCACCGCCATCAGAATCTAAGCCTGTCTCTATAATCTCCAACACGGCCGGTGCCGAAGTGAACTCTTTAAATTCAAACCCTGCAGCAAATGCTTCTACCGCACTGTCGTTAAGCTCTCCCTTTACCTTCGCCACATATGTCTTATCCACGTGCTTACCGGGTGCTGTGAGCCTGTGTCCGATCTCTCCGTCATTGGTCACGATGAGCAGCCCCGTAGTATCCTTATCCAGCCTTCCCACAGGGAAAAGACCTTTTACACCTTCATTCTTAAATAAGCTTATAACATTAGGACTCATATCCCCGGGTTCGGGTTCAGTGGATGATATGTATCCCGCGGGCTTATTTAACATAAAATATCTGTATTTTGATAATACAAGCTGCTTTCCGTCTAAGGTTACCTCATCGGTTTCAGCCGCTTTTACAGCCGGATCCTTTATCACGGCTCCGTTTACTTTCACACGGCCGGCTTTTAATGCCTGCTTGGCATCAGACCTGGTGAGTCCGCCGTAATTGGAGAGGATTTTATCGAGTCGTTCCATGGGGTACCTCTATTAAAAAAGTGACGGTGTATCCATCAGCACATCAAATCCCCTGATGTAATAATCAGAATATCTCATGGCGATGTTTATCTCCTGATGGGCGTATCTGTCATATACGGAGCATACCTTCATCCTGGCTGCCCTGCCTGCCCGGATGCCGGGAAGTATGTCTTCAAACACAAGACATCTGTCATGGCTAACTCCCAGCTTTTCAGCTACTAAGAGATATATGTCAGGAAACGGCTTACCGTGCTTTACTTCTGATGAAACATGTATCTCATCAAAATACGAATGCGCATCAAGATGATCCAGGACCACATCCACAAGCTCCATGGCGTTGCTGGTAGCCATTCCGATCTTTATCCCGCGCCGTTTAAGCTCTGTAAGGAACTCTCTGGCTCCGGGCTTAAAATCCACCTTTGTCCTGTAAAACTCATAGGCCATGTCAATCCATGTTTTCATCATGGTATCGGTATCTTCGGGGATATTAAATCTTTTCTGGATATAATCGGCTGTCTCCTTAAAACTCATCCCTTCTATGCTTTCCTGAAGGTCTGCGGGAAGCGTATATCCGAATCTTGCAAGATAATCTATATCTATCTGTTCCCACATCCACATGGAGTCGATCAGAGTCCCGTCCATGTCAAATATCACTGCATCAATGTTGTCTAAAATACCCATTGCGGCTCCTTTAAGCCTTCTTTACTGTTTTTTCTTTTTCTTTTCAGGCTTGCAGATGGAGATCATCTCTTTTTCCCCATCCTTTACCTCGTACAGGCATGTATCCGCTCTCTTGAATATAGTCTCAGCGTTTATGCCGCTCTCACCGAACGCTACGCCGCAGCTTACCTGTACCGAAGGATCCTGACCGTCTTTTTCGCTTAATGTCTTATTGAGCTTCTTAACTTTACTCTCTATCAGGGAAGCCAGTGACATATCGGTATGTACCATGATAACGGCCATCTCATCTCCGCCAATCCTGCAGATATAATCCTGCGCCCTGAAGTTGCCGAATATGGTATCCGATACTCTGGTAAGTATCCTGTCGCCGGCGTCATGTCCGTAAGTATCGTTTATACTCTTAAAGTTATCTATATCAAAGAGTAACAGTGCAGATGTCTCCAAGTCGACATTTTCCATCAGGAAATCATATCCGCGTCTGTTGTAAAGTCCTGTCAGTTTGTCATGTGTAGCTTCGTATGTAAGTTTTTCCTTGCTCTGCATATTGGTATGATGCATGAGGTTATAGGTTTTGGCAAGGAAACGTATCTCATATGCTCCGCTTACGGGAAGATCCTGCTCGTCACGTATGAGGTCTACCGAATACTTGAGAGGACGTATTACCAGCCTGTATGTGATAAATACCATGGCAAGCATGGTGATGACGATGAGAATGGTCAGGATGTTTTCGATCACAAGCTGGCGGGATAATCTGTCAGCATAATCCTTCTGCTTTTCATCCATTTCCTTGTCAAGGTTCTGTAAACATTTATCGATGTTGGAAGAGATCTTATCCTTACTCTTCTGGTATTCCTCCCCGTGCATAATAAACGCGGCCTTTTCCTTCAGAGCCTCAGGATCATTCTGTGATAAAGCAAGGTCTTCCACATCAAGCTGAACGATCTGTATCTCTTCAGGGAAATCGGTGATATTTAAACCGTATGCGATAACAGTAAGCCTTGCAGCATAATACTCGGTATTCATCAGGCTTACAGACTCATCCATAGCGGCACTTAAGTCAAGATATGCATCAGATCTGGTATTGCCCTGGCTTAAGACCTGGAGCGCATTTTCACGTCTTCTGGTCACTTTGGCCTCGGTGAAATAGTTATCCAGATATTGTCTGTTACCGGTAACGGTGAATACCTGCATTTGCTCGGTAAGATAATCGGACGCACGCATCAGGTCTGATGAACTGTTTTTGCGGTCGATTATCTGCTGTGTAAATTTGTTCGCATCATTGTTGAGCTTTCCGGTCATGTTCATCGCTATTATCAAGCCTATGGAAAACGCTACGGCAGCAATAAGCATTACTATATTGAGTTTTCTTAAATGGATACCATTACTTTTCATAATGAGTATTAGCTCCTTCCCCTTTTAGCATATATGAACCTATATTACATTATATATCTATCGTTTTTTTATGTCAATGAAAAAAGCCGACCGTGCATTTATCCGGTCGGCTTTAACTGTTATTGTAATCTCCATGACGGCAGATACTTGTTTTTCAATCTGCCCTTATCTGTTTTTGCCCATCCTAACGGGTATCCGTCTACCGCAACTAAGCAGTATCCGTCTTTTGTCTCACCGTCTTCTGTATCTATGCTCTCGCACTTTAAGTATCTCACCGTACGGTCGTCATCTACAGCGAGGTTCAGCACATTATCGTATTCATCCGCCGTTAATGCAAGGGCTAACGACTGTGAGGGTTCAAACCTTCCGGTCTTCATCTCTCCTAAGAAAAGTCCCGTCCTTAAGACTCTGAGCTTTGAAAAGTCAGGCATATCCTCCGGCAGAAGGAATATCTTGTTGTCATTTATCCACAGACGTGAAGCGTCTATCTCAAATCCGATCTTTTCAAAGAAATCAAAGGCTTCGTCACTGATCTTTTTGTATCTTGCTCTTGTGCGGGTGTCGTAAAGATTCTTCGCTCCGCTCAGAATGAAAATTTTTTTGTCATCCTGAGGAGCTTCAGCTCCGAAGGATCTTATCCCATCGCCCTTCTTACGCAGGAGTGCCGCATAGTGACCCTCACCCTTTATCCTATGAGGGAAGAGCCGGATGGTTTTACTCAGACCGTAACCGTCTCCAGCCTTCTCAGCTTTCTCATGCTCATCTCCTGCTACCTCACCGGTCTTATCGTCAGCACCACCTGTGAAGCCTCTGGCGAATCCTTCATATCTCGGATCGTCAAAATCTATCACGTCGGCCACTTCCATATCGGGGAAGCTGTCAAGGATAAATCTTACGCTATCCTCATCCTCTAATTTAGAGAATGTACATGTGGAATACAGCATGAGTCCGCCGGGCTTAAGCATTTTTACCGCCGCAGGAAATACCGTACGTTGGATATCCGCATAATACTGCGATCCGTACTGCTCCCAGTTTTTCGCTATGGAATGTACCTTTCTGAACATGCCTTCGCCGGAGCACGGTGCATCTACCAGTATCTTATCAAAATATCCTTCAAATCTTTCCGCAAGCTTTTCCGGTGCCTCACTTACCACCACTGCGTTCTTTATACCGAACAGCTCTACGTTCTTAACCAATGCCTTGGCTCTCGACGCACTGATGTCGTTGCTGACGAGCATCCCTTTTCCCTTAAGCTTTGCTCCGAGCTCGGTGGTCTTTCCTCCGGGAGCTGCGCATAAGTCAAGGACCCTGTCTCCCGGACGCACGTCAAGAAGTGCTGCGGGAAGCATGGCTGAAGGCTCCTGAATATAGTACAGACCTGCAAAGTAATAAGGATGCTTTGCAGGCTGCTCTTCTTCATTCGTATAATATCCGTTTTCGGTCCAGGATACCTTTCCCGATACAAACGGAACTTTTTTCTCGAACACATCGGGAGTGACTTTTAAGGTGTTGCACCTTATCCCCCGATAGTGGTCATTGTCGTATGAAGCAAGGAATGCTTCATATTCGCTCCCTAAAAGTGTCTGCATTTCCTGCAGGAATTTTAAAGGAAGCCATGATCTGGTATTGTCCATGATTATGTTCTGTCCCTATTTTAGGATTACACCTCATCAGTCAGCCTTCGGCTGACAGCTTCCCCTCAAGGGGAAGCCTTTATAAGGCTTGTTATGTTACCTCAGGCTCTGTGCTCTGTAACCTTCGGATATGGTGTCGAGTTCTTTTGCAAATCTTTCCAGATGCTCCAGATCCTCGGATGCATATATCTTAAAGAATTCATCCTGTATCTTTATGATCTCGCGTTTATTGGCAGCCTTGTACAGGTTCTGGATATTGTTGAGGATATCTGCCACAAGGTTGGAACGCAGCGTGAACATGTTCTGTGCGTCCATGATCTCCTCTCGTACCTCTGCCATCTCACTGTCAAGGACTCCGATGGCGTCTGCTGCCTTAAGCAGTCTTGCGCGCAGGGATGCAGGCATGTTCTGCTTGTACTTGTACTGCAGGGAATGCTCTATGGTAGCCCAGAAGTTCATGGCTAAGGTCCTTATCTGGATCTCCACATGCAGTTCTTTGGGTCCGTTTATAGTCTCTACGACATATTTTACTACCATATGGTAGCTTCTGTATCCCGAGGCCTTCCTGTCCTTTACGTAGTCCTGCTCCTCGATGACGATCATGTCGCTTCGCTTGCCTATAAGCTCGGCTACCTTATATATGTCCTCCACGAACTGACATATGATACGGATTCCGGCTATATCATCGATATGATCCTCGATATCATCAAGGGAAATATGCTTCTTCTGAACCTTTTCCAAAAGTGACGATATGGATTTTACCCTGCCGTATATCTGCTCTATGGGTGAATAAAGTCCCGCATTCCTGTAAGCATTCTGTACATGCTCAAACTTTACCTTGAGCTCGTCCACCGCTAAGGCGTACGGTTCAAGGATTTCCCTCCACATTTGTATTTCCATAACCTTCTCCGATCATGTTTATTTTATTGTTGCTGTTTCTTCTTTACTTCCTCTTCTGATTCCCCATATATAAATTTCCACAGAAGATCCCTGTTCTTTGCGATATCGATCTGTAATACGCTCATCTTGTCGACTGTCAGATAATTGTATGTGTGGTCCTGCGGTATACGGAAATCTTCAAGCTCAACATTATTTACTCCGATATCGATCACCATATTCAGATATTTCTCTATGGTCTCAGCGTCAGCGTCCGTGGTGACAAGCGGCAGACATTCGAGACCGAACTTAAACAGATCCACATAGCCCAGTTTTTTAAGCTGGTCGATTATAGCTCTTATAACCTCGCGGTGTCTGTCGGTACGTCCGAAATCGCTCTTCTCGTTCTCTTTTGTAGCCACATGTCTTACCCTGCTGTACCCCAATGCCTGGTCGCCGTTCATGTGGTTTAAGCCTTCCTGCACGTTACGGTTCTTGGGATCGGAGATATAGTTGGTCTTATTAAGATAATCGGCTTCTTTCTTCGAAAGCTTAATATCTATTCCGCCTAAAGAATCAACTATCGTCCTGAAATCTTCAAAGTTGACCAGTGCATAATTATCCGGCACTATACCGAAGTTTTCCTTTAAGGTATCATATAAAAGTGCTACTCCGCCCTTCGCATATGCGGCATTTATCCTGTTGCTCTCCTTGCCGGGGATGCTTACGTAACAGTCTCTCATAAATGAGGTAAGCTTAACTGTCTTATCCTCGGAATTGATGGTCAAAAGTACGATGGAGTCAGTCCTGCCCCGGCTGGTGGTCTTACCTGTCAGGCTCTCGCCTGTTACGGGATCGACGTTTTCCACACCGATAAGCAGTATGTTCATGATCGTCTTATCAAATTTGAGCGGTACGGCTGTCGGCTCGGGTGTAGGTGTGGTAGCCGAGGTAGGGATAGGTGTAAGGAGGTCCTTAAACTTATCTATATCATCCTCGGGAAGTGTAGGTACCGGTGATACATTGGCATCTATCTCCTCATGCCTTACGTTTCTGTCAATAAACCAGCTGACAATCTTTACGCCCAGTCCGCTTAAATTGAGTATCACTACGAGCAGTACGATGAAAAGTACTATGCCACCCGTAATATAGGCCCATTTGGGTATCTTTTTAAGGAATCCCAATATGCCTTTTTTCTCTTCCTTATCTTCTCCGTTTCCATTGCTGCCGGAGCCGTCCGGACCCCCTGCGGGTTCCTCGGGTACCAAAGGATCGATCTCTAAAGCTACCTGCTTATTGATGGACTCGCCGAGACCTTCTATGATCTCATTATCGGCTTCCTCGTGTTCCATTTCGAGGAGCTCGTCAGCAAAGTCATCCTCTTCCGGTTCCGGAACTAAATCCGTGGCTGTTTCCGTGACCGCTTCCGTAACTGTTTCCGTAACTTCCGTCACTTTCTCAGCGGCTGTTTCCTCTGTATCCGTTTCCGGTACATGGATCAGCTCATCCTTGTTTTCTTCCATTTAAATACTCCTTACTGTGGCGCAGACTCCTCCTCTTCATCAAGGAATACAAACTGATGAAGTCTCTTGATGTTCTGCTCTAAGTAACCGTCAAGTACAATAGCGTAAGTTATATTTGCATATCCGTTCCATTTTCCTTTTCTTCCGCTGTCGACAAAAAGCTCGTCGGCGGGAAGTCTCATCTGGTTGATGGTATATGTTTTGTTCTCTACGACATTTTCCAGAAGCTCCGCAAACTGGTCCTCTGTAAGATTGGTATTGATATATCCGAGACAGTCCTTAAGTACGGAGTACATGCTGGTAAAGCTTAAGCTCTTATACTGCTGTACTACGGCATTGATCACACGTCTCTGTCTCTGGGTCCTTCCGTAATCGTTGCTGGCTCCGCCTAATGTAACTTCTTTTCTTACACGGCAGTATCCGAGTACCTGGTTGCCGTTCATGTGGTTCCAGCCGGGCTGTACGGTCCTGTACTGTTCCTTTGATATATAATTGGTCTTGCACAGGTATGCGGCTTCCTTTTCTCCGAGCTGGAGATCGATACCGCCCAATCTGTCGATGATCTTTTCAAAGCTTGAGAAGTTAACGAATGCATAGCCTGTGATATCTATGTCATAGGTGTTCTCAATGACCTTCATAAGAAGCTCTGCGCCGTTTCTCTTCTTTTCTTCAGCAGTTTCACCGGTCCTGAAGCCCTTGGAATATACGGAATTGATCTTGTCTCCGTAAGGTACACCGTCCACACTTTCCTTGTATCCGGGTATCTCAACATACGTGTCTCTTAAAAGCGAAGTAAGCTTTATCGAATTATCACGGGTATTGACAGAGAGAAGTATGATGGCGTCGGTATTTCCGGAGCTTGAGCTGTCAAATCTGATCACGCCGTCATTATCCACATATATGCTTTCCACACCGAACAAAAGGTATGTCCTTACATAATCCTCGGACCTCGGCTCCTTTACCACTTCCACGACATCGGGGTTATCTATGAGTTCGGGTGTGATCTCAGGTGTTACAACGGGATCGTCTGTATTTACCGGGTCGGTGTCTTCGGTATCGCCGGGTACGAACACGGTATTGTCATCCGGATCGTCTACGGGTTCCTGATTGACATTGCTGTGTATCCACATTGCGGCAATCTTATATGCTATCTGTCTTCCGGGTTTTGTAAATCTTAAAAATGCCGCAAAGGCGAGCAGGAATATAAGTATTCCGATAAAGATCTTTAAGGCTTTCTTTCCGCCTTTTTTCTTTTTCACTTCGTCCTCAAAATCCTCTTCGGTATAATCATAATACTCGGCATCGTCCTCGTCGTCCAAAAGCATTTCTTCGGGGTCATCGCCGTATTCATTTATATCAAGGGCGCGCATCGCCTCATATTCTATAAGAGCGTCGATATCGCCTTCTTCAGCTATATCGTCAAGCTGCTCGTATTTAGTGATCGCCAAGCTTCCTGATGCCCGTGCGTTTCTTACTTCCTCGATGTTGTCGAGGTCGTTTAAGTCAAGTTCCGGGAGATCATCATCAAACTCAAGATCATCGTCGTCAAAATCACTCATTTGAAGTTCCTCATATATTTGTTATAAACTATTCGCCGCTGCTCAAAACCACTCATAAACCTTCCGGCTTCGCCGTAAGCCGCCGCTAAAGCGGCTTTTGTTTACTCGTTAGTTTTGCCCAGCTTTCGTAGCTTAATCTGTGTATAAGCAAATCTGCAAGCAAGCTTGCGCTTTGCTTTCCACAGATTTAGCTGCGAATAGTTTTAGTTCTTAAAGCTGTGTATTGGTGCCGGTATCCTTCCGCCTCTGTTTACGAATTTATCGCAGGAGAAGGTATTTACGGGCATAACCGGAGCGTAGCCGAACAATCCGCCGAAGTTGAGCGTATCGCCGACCTTCATTCCGATGGCAGGTATCAGTCTTACTGCCGTTGTTTTATTGTTTATCATACCGATGGCCATCTCATCCGCGATGACACCTGCTACTGATTCTGCGGGGGTGTCGCCGGGTATGGCGATCATATCAAGTCCTACAGAGCATACGCATGTCATGGCTTCAAGCTTCTCTAAGGTAAGTGCTCCTGCTTCTACGGCATCTATCATGCCCTGATCCTCGCTGACGGGGATGAATGCTCCGCTTAAGCCGCCTACATATGAGCTTGCCATTACTCCGCCCTTCTTTACCTGGTCATTAAGAAGTGCAAGTGCCGCTGTGGTACCGGGTGCACCGGGATACTCAAGTCCTATCTCCTGCAGTATCTCAGCCACACTGTCGCCTACAGCGGGTGTGGGAGCAAGTGACAGGTCTACTATACCGAAAGGAACTCCCAGCTGTGATGCTGCCTCACGTGCTACAAGCTGTCCTACACGTGTAATCTTAAATGCCGTCTTCTTTATGGTCTCGCAGAGTACTTCAAAGTCTGCGCCTCTGGCTGCTTCCAAAGCTTTCTTTACTACGCCGGGTCCGCTTACGCCGACATTGATGACTGACTCACCCTCGGTGATGCCGTGGAATGCCCCTGCCATGAAAGGATTGTCATCGGGAGCGTTGCAGAATACTACCAGCTTTGCTGCGCCTAAGCTGTCGGTACCGTATGATGCTCTCGCTGTCTCAAGTACGATATCTCCCATGCGTCTTACGGCATCCATATTGATACCGGTACGTGATGAACCTACATTTACCGAGCTGCAGACACGGCTTGTAACCTTAAGTGCCTCGGGTATGGAATTAAGGAATATCATTTCCTTATCCGTATTGCCTTTGGCAAGCATAGCCGAATAACCGCCTATAAGGTTGACTCCTACATTTGCTGCCGCCTTGTCAAGAGTCTCTGCTATCTTTATATAGTCTTCTTCCGTGTTGCATGCGGAAGATCCTACTGTCGCGATCGGAGTTACCGATATACGCTTGTTTACTACCGGGATACCGAAGCTCTGTGAGATATGTTCACCTGTCTCTACAAGCTTTCCGGCCTTCCTGCATATCTTGTCATATATCTTTTTCGTGCATGCATCAAGTGAACTGTCGATACAGTCAAAAAGGCTTATGCCCATCGTGATGGTACGCACATCCAGGTTTTCATGCTGGATCATTTCATTTGTTTCAGTTACTTCCGATATATTTATCATGAGATCATACTCCTAGTTTTAGATGCGGTGCATCATATCGAATATTTCTTCACGCTGAAGACGTATCTGCACTCCTATTGATGTGCCCATTTCATCGAGCTCCGATTTTACCTTCTCAAAATCCTTGATCTTTTCACCCATATCCGCGATCATCATCATATTGAAGTATCCCGATACGATGGTCTGTGAGATATCAAGAATGTTTATACCGTTATCAGCAAGATAGGTACATACCCTGGCCATGATACCGACCTTATCCTTACCTACAACGGTGATAACCACTTTCTGCATACTTACGTCCTCCTTATAAGCTTTAAATACTTTCATTTTCCTTGTAAGTTTATTTTAATTGCAAAATGTTACATATATATGACATAAATGTTACATCTAAGTAAAACTTTTACGTAATCAATCACTGTCACCTCGAAAACGCCTCCTGCGTTTCCCCGGTAATATAAAGATGCAAGGCTAAGATTACCTCGAAAACGCCTCCGGCGTTTCCTCGGTAACAAAACGATGCTACACATCGTTTTGTTATATTATATTATATATGTCCGAAACCGAACTTCTTCCCGCTACATCCAGTATCACCGGGCTGTTGCAGCATCTGGTGAGCAGTTCCGCTCTTACAGTCTCATATGCGAGCTCCGCGTAATTGTTATCCTTGCTCAAATGGATCAGCATGATATATTTCAGTCTCTCGCTGAATATCCTGCAGAGTAAGTCAGCTGCCGCATCATTTGAGAGATGCCCCTTAGGTCCCGCTACACGCTGCTTGAGATTATACGGGTACTTTCCGACCATGAGCATGTTTATATCATGGTTGGCTTCGATGCATATGGCATCAAGATCTTTTAAGCAGTTGACTATTCTGTCGTCAAAGAAGCCCATATCGGTCGCTACCGCGAATCTTTTGCCTTCGGACTCTATACGGTACCCTACCGGATCCGCCGCGTCATGTGAAACTGCAAACGGATGTATTATAGCATCTTTATAAAAAAAGTCAACATCAGGAACGATTTCCGTAAACACGCTGTCCCCGAAATCCCCGTCAAACTTGGCCGAAAGAGCCTTTAATGTTTTTTTCGTTCCGAAGATCTCCATGGGATATTTTTTTACAAAAGTAGATATACCCTGTATATGATCTATATGTTCATGTGTGACAAATATACCGTCTATATCCGAAGGGTCTATATCTATCCCTTTTAAACCTTCACATATCTTTTTTGCGCTTATGCCGGCATCTATCAGAATATTTGCCTCATCCGTCCCGACAAATATACAATTGCCGCTGCTGCCGCTCGCAATACTGCAGAATTCCACTTTGATAGCCTCCGAGTTTCTATAGTTCCCGGCCGGGTGCCGGGATTATGGGCTTTTATGCCCAGTATAATTCCAATATATCTCCCTCCGCCACAGGTGAGAAGAAGTCCGTCTCTGCTCCGTTTCTCTTGCATACGATCCTTGTTCCCTGCAGGGTTGAAGTATTAAACGGATAAAAATCCAGAACATCCACAAACGTGTATGTATGTTTACCCTGGAGAAGTACCGGCACGTTGTTGACCGTTACCTGTACGTCTTTTGATAACAGCTCGGTAACTTTCATACCTTCAACATTTACACCCATGGATTTGATCTTGTCAAGCTCTTCCGAAAGTACCTTTGTCTTTTCAACAAGCTGTTCATACCGGTCCTTTAAGGCTGATGTTTCTTCATTCTTATCCTTTGTTTCCGGCTTGTTGTTAACTATCTGAGAGATGCTGTTATCGCCGTTCTTCACGATATCTATTATGTAGTTTTCATAGATCTTCTCGTAAGGGTCAAAGTTGTCAAGGTCTATCACACGGTTGTTGAGTATCAGCTTATGTCCTTCGGGTACATCGAGCTTCTTAAACAGCTCTCCCGCGTTAATATAATCCGATATCTCTACGCTGTCTCCGGTGAGTATATCGTAGTCCCTGCCTTCTTCCCTTCCGTTTACCTTTATCTTTCTTTCAAACCTTACCTGTTTGCCGTTTATAATAAAGAAGATACCTTTTTTATATTCGTCAAGTCCGCCGGCTTTCATATGTCCGTCTTCGCCCACGGTCGATCCCTTGACATTGATTATATCATTGCATTTTACGGGTGTGATGACTCCGGCTTCTTCGCCGTTTACCATGATAAATGCAGATTCTCCGTTATGTCCCTTTACGGTCTTTGTATTGCCGTTTACGGTAAAGGTGAGGTCCTTGCCCTTCTTGGGGAATATGTCCGCATTTCCCATGCCGATGCTAAGTACAGCATCCATGACGTTCAGTTTGCCGTTGTCATACAGCTTGATGTCCACTCCGTTGATCTTTACCACTATGAAGTTGTTGTTCTGCTCATAGTAGTTAAGGCATATACCGATGGGAGTTACCATCATGGGGTCGTTTACCGGAGTATTGTCCGGAGTCACGATATTGGTAAATACTTCTTCTCCGCGGAGTGCCACACGGGATTCCGGAAGTCCTATCGCTTCTGAGAGGAGTCCTGCAAATTCGGGGTTCTTTCCGCCGCCTCCGACGATAAATACGGCGCCTACTCTTTCACCGCCGTTTAATTCGGTGATCTTATCCGATATAAGATGAGCCAGCTTCTTAAAAGGCTCAGCAAGTACCTCTTTTATATAAGACGAAGTAACGGTCTGCTTCGTTCCCATAACATCGGTGTAAGGGATATTCTCCACATTGGCGGAGAAGTCAAGCTTTACCTGCTCCGCTGTCGCAAAATCGGTAAGCAGTGCATACATTATGCTCTCGGTAAGATAATCTCCCGCACACGGAAGCATACCGTAGCCCGTGATGCTGCCCTCACGTGTGATACAGATATCGGAAGTACCCGCACCTATATCTACAAGCGCAAGGTTAAGTAACCTGAACTTCTCGGGTATAGCCACATTGATGGCCGCTATGGGCTCTAAGGTAAGGTTAAGGACCTTTAATCACGCTTTATCACATACAGAATACAATC
>CACYIR010000032.1 GCA_902774525.1 uncultured Lachnospiraceae bacterium | reverse complement strand
CCCGCTATCCCCGATGAAAACATGGACGAACTGATAGATGTCGAGTGGAAGAACGGCGGAGAAGGCACAGAGTCCCAGGCAGACGTTGATGCTTTATTCGTTGATATCGATTCAGGCATCGGCGGGGAAGCAAAAGAAGGCTTACCCGAGCAGGATGAATCCGAGCTCAACATGATAAATGAAAGCCTGCAGGGCGAGAATGCCGGTATGGTATCACCCCATGCAGCATTTTCCGATTTCAATCCCATAGATGAAGAAATATCCGTACAGCCTAAAAAGAAGAAAAAGAAGCCCGGATTCTTCAAGCGTCTCTTCGGAAACATAAATGAAGACGTAACTCCCGAGATGATCGAGGCCGACCGCCTTGCCAAGCAGGAAGAGGAAGAAAAGGCGCAGCTTGCTAAGGAAGAAAAGAAGCGCTTGGCCGAAGAAAAGAAAGCCGAAGCCGAAGCTGAAAAAGCAAGGAAAAAGGCAGAAGCCGATGCAGAACGCAACAGGAAAATGGCTCTTGCCATGGAGAAGAAGGCTGCAGCCAAGGAAAAGGAAAAGCAGAAGCGTGAAGCAGCCCTTGCCATAGCAGAATATGAAGTAGAACACGGCAAGATCAATAAAGCCGGTGCGACCATCCTGTTTGTCATATTCGCGGTACTGACCATAGTCATCATCATCGGCAGCAATATATATTCATATAACCTGAGTATCAAAAATGCCCAGGAAGATTTCAACGTACAGAAATATAACGAAGCATATTATGAGGTATACGGCCTTAAGATAAAGGATGAAGATATAGAGCTTTACGACAGGATCATGACCGTTATGTTCGTAAACCACCAGCTCAATTCATACGAGTATTACATGACATCCAACAACAGGGAAAAAGCACTTGATTCCCTGCTTAAAGGACTCCAGCGATATGAAAAATATCTCCAGCTGGCTCAGATATTAAATATCACGGACGATCTCAATTACGTAAAGAGCGAGATACTCCATGAGCTTGACAAAGAGTTCAATATGACCGAGGAAGAAGCATACGGCCTCGTAAAGGTCGATGATTCGGTAGATTACAGCGAATATATCTACAGCCTGCTCGGAGAATATGAAGAGCTCGATCTGTTGGAAGAGAGCTGATATCCTCAAGTTTATGAAAACGGATAGGAAAATGAAATGTCAAAAATAGCAGTAATAGATTACGATGCCGGTAACACCATGAGTGTTATGAATGCCCTTAAATTCTTAGGGTATGAAGTAGAGCTTTCAAACGATCCGGCAGTATTATACAAAGCAGACCACGTAGTATTCCCCGGAGTCGGAGCATATGCCGACTGCATGAATAAGGTAAGGGAATATAAGCTGATCGATCCCATAAAGGAGATCATCACTAAAGGCACACCCTTTATCGGTATATGTCTCGGAATGCAGATGCTTTTCGATTACAGCACCGAAAACGTCGGCGAGACCGATAAGGACCATATCGAAGGACTCGGTATCCTTCCCGGCAGCATCACCGGATTTAAGGAAAATCCCTTATTCCCCGTAGGTCAGGCAGACACTTCGGTATTAAAGGTACCTCATATGGGCTGGAATTCCCTGAATAAAGTAAATCCCGGGTCCAGACTGTTTAAGGGCATAAATGACGGAAGCTTTGTATATTTCGTTCATTCTTACTTCCTGAACGCAGTAAACCGTGCAGATGTCGCAACCACCACCGATTACGGCATCACCTTTGACAGTGCGATAGAACACGGCAATATCTTCGGATGCCAGTTCCATCCCGAGAAAAGCGGCGACGTCGGCATGGAAATACTCAAGAATTTCTGTAATATATGATATGAGGATTTACAATGTTTACTAAGAGAATTATCCCCTGCCTGGATGTAAAAGACGGAAGGGTAGTAAAGGGAACTAATTTTATAAACTTAAGAGACGCCGGCGACCCTGTGGAAGTCGGTGCCAACTACAGTAAAAACGGAGCCGATGAACTGGTATTCCTGGATATCACGGCATCATCAGATAAAAGAAACACCGTGGTAGATATGGTCAGAAAGGTAGCAGAGAACGTATTCATCCCCTTCACCGTAGGCGGCGGCATACGTACGGTAGACGACTTCAGGACCATCTTAAGAGCCGGAGCCGATAAGGTAGCGGTAAACTCCGCAGCCATAGATAATCCGCAGGTCATAAGTGATGCGGCAGGCAAGTTCGGAAGCCAGTGCGTAGTATGTGCTATAGACGCCAAGCGCAGGGCAGACGGTAACGGCTGGACCATCTATAAGCACGGCGGAAGAATTGATATGGGAATAGATGCAGTACAGTGGGCAAGAAAGGCATACGAGCTCGGAGCCGGAGAAATACTTCTCACCAGTATGGACTGCGACGGAACCAAGGCCGGCTATGACTGTGAACTTACCCGTGCGGTATCCGACGTAGTCGATATCCCCGTTATCGCATCAGGCGGTGCAGGTACATTTGAGCATTTCCTCGACGCTTTCGAGATCGGACATGCCGATGCAGTACTCGCAGCATCATTATTCCACTACAAAGAGATGGAGATCTCCGATCTAAAAGACTATCTGAATAAACATAACATACCCGTAAGGCTCTGATATCAGAGCCTTTTTTGATATGGATGAAAAAGAACCCAAAGCATGGCAATGAACAGTGCAGCTTATTTGATGGATGTACCGGAACAAAGAGACAGGGCATCGGAGATGGCTGCTCTGTGATAAAGATGATAAGCAGGGCGGCGGGGATGGCTGCTCTCGGATTAAGATGATAAACAGGGCGGCGGAATGGCTGCTCAGGGATAAAATCATAAAGCGCGCAGAGGATGTGCCACGGTTGTGGACATGTTGAGGCATAATAAAAAAACGGTTATCCAAACCGTTTTTTTAGCGTAGCACAAGGGGGTCCGGTATCAAGCGGACCCCCGATTGCAAGCGTATTATGTCGAAATATGTTCAGAACCGGGCACATCCCTGCGGATAGCGTAGACGGATTTTATCCCTGAGCAGCCATTCCACTGCCCGTTACTACCTCACAGCCATCCCTGCCGCCCGTCACTAAGTTAAGTAAAATCACTCATCCAGCTTCCTCAGAGCCGCCGACAGCATCAGCTTGATACGGTTCAGCTGGTTAACCTCGCTGGCACCGGGATCGTAGTCGACAGCCACGATATTGGACTCAGGATACTGACGTCTCAGCTCCTTGATCACGCCCTTGCCCACGATATGGTTCGGCAGACATGCGAAGGGCTGAGCACATACGATGTTGGGAACACCGGACTTGATAAGCTCGACCATCTCGCCGGTAAGGAACCAGCCTTCACCGGTCTGGTTGCCCAGAGAACAGATGGGAGAAGCAAGCTCAGCTAAATGCTCTATCCTCATAGGAGGCTCGAAACGTTTGCTCTTTTCGAAAGCAAGACGTGACTCCTTGCGGCAGAACTCTATGATCTTGATGATCATCTTGTTAAACTTAACATCCTTCTTGCTCTTACCTAAGCACTCGTACTTGAACTTCGCATCAAACGAACAGTACAGGATGAAATTGATAAGCTCGGGACATACAGCCTCGGCACCTTCACGCTCAAGCAGGTCAACTAAGTTGTTGTTAGCCATGGGAGCGTACTTTACAAGGATCTCGCCGACTATACCGACACGGGGCTTTACAAGGCCCTCTTTTAAAGGAAGCTCATCAAACTCCTTAATGATATTGCGGACGTTTTTCTTGTATTCCTTCCAGAAGAACGTGTAGCTGAAATCATTCCTCTGGAGGGACTTGGTAACGATATCAAGCCATTTCTTGTGCAGGGCGTTTGCGGACCCGGGTACAAGCTCGTAAGGACGTGTACGGTACAGAACCTTCTGGAAAATATCACCGTAGCAGAGACCGTGCATAACTTTGACGATCAGAGCCGGAGTAAACTTAAATCCGGGGTTCTTCTCAAGTCCCTGCGTACTTATGGAAAGAACGGGAACCTGAGGCATGCCGGCCTTGGCAAGAGCACGTCTTATAAGACCGATATAGTTGGTAGCACGGCAGCCGCCGCCGGTCTGGGTGTAGATGACACCTACACGGTTAACATCATATTTACCGGACTGAAGAGCCTGGATAACCTGTCCAACTACGATAAGAGAAGGATAGCAGGCATCATTGTTAACGTATTTAAGTCCGACATCTATAGCACTTCTGTCATCATTCTGAAGGATCTCCAAGTTGTAGCCGGCCGACTTGATGGCAGCCTCTAAGACTTCAAAATGGATGGGTGACATCTTGGGAGCGAGCAGTGTGTAGTTCTTCTTCATGGCCTTGGTAAATACCACACGCTCGACAGCTGCGGAGTGCACATGAGGAACGTAATTGTTCTTTTCCCTGTCCTTTACGGCTGAGAGAAGAGAACGGATCCTTATCCTTGCAGCACCTAAGTTGTTAACCTCATCGATCTTTAATACGGTGTAGATCCTGCCCGAAGCATTAAGGATATCCGATACACCGTCCGTGGTGACAGCATCAAGACCGCATCCGAAAGAGTTGAGCTGTACGAGCTCTAAGTTCTTCTGGGTACGCACATATGAAGCCGCTGCGTAAAGTCTTGAGTGGTACATCCACTGGTCTACTACGATAAGAGGACGGTCAACCTTTCCCAAGTGGGAGATACTGTCTTCTGTAAGGACAGCCACACCATAGGAGTTGATCATCTCAGGGATACCGTGATTGATCTCGGGATCGATATGGTAAGGACGTCCGGCAAGAACTATACCCTTTCTTCCGGTACGCTTAAGATAATCAAGAGTTTCCTCGCCCTTTCTCTCCACATCACGTCTGGCCGAATTAAGCTCGAGCCATGCGGCCTTTGCTGCAGCCATAACCTCGTCATGAGTGAAATTCTGATAATAAGGAGCTTTCTCGTCACAGAACAGCTTCACAAGTCTGTCGGTAACGATCTCCTCGCTCTCTAATGAAAGGAAGGGATCCATGTAGATGATATCATCCGCACGAAGTTCTTCCACATTGTTCTTGATATTTTCGCCGTAGGAGGTAACTATAGGGCAGTTATAATGGTTGCCGGCTCCTTCGGCCTCGATCCTCTCGTAAGGTATGCAGGGATAGAAGATGAACTTGCAGCCCTGCTTTAAAAGCCACATGATATGGCCGTGTGCAAGCTTTGCGGGATAGCATTCGGACTCCGAAGGGATGGATTCGATACCCATCTCGTATATCTTTCTGCTGGAAAGAGGAGAAAGCACTACCCTGTATTTAAGCTTTGTAAAGAATGTATGCCAGAAGGGATAATTCTCATAGATATTGAGTACTCTCGGGATACCTACAATGCCTCGGGAAGCTTCTGCTTCCGGAAGAGAAGTGTATCCGAATACCCTGTCCAGCTTATAATCATAAAGATTGGGGATGTTATCCTTGTTTTTCTCACCGCCGATACCACGCTCGCAGCGATTGCCGGATATAAAGCGGCGGCCGTCACTGAACTTGTTGATCGTGAGCATACAGGTATTGGTACAGCCCTTACATCTGCTCATGGATGTCTCAAAGGTAAGAGCGGATATCTGCTCGATCGTAAGCATGGTGGTGGGAGTGCTCTTGTCATAATCACGTCTTGCGATAAGCGCAGCACCGAAAGCACCCATGATACCTGCGATATCGGGACGGATGGCGTCGCAGCCGAGGATTGACTCTAAAGCACGTAAAACAGCGTTATTATAGAAGGTACCGCCCTGAACAACGATGTGATCGCCGAGGTCCTTGGGATCGGTAACCTTTATTACCTTATATAAAGCATTCTTGATAACGGAATAAGCAAGACCTGCGGAAATATCGGCTACGGTAGCGCCTTCCTTCTGAGCCTGCTTAACCTTCGAGTTCATGAATACGGTACAGCGGCTTCCTAAGTCTATGGGATTCTCCGCAAAAAGAGCGATTTCCGAGAAATCAGATATCTCGTAATCAAGTGATTTTGCAAATGTCTCGATAAAGGAACCGCAGCCTGAAGAACATGCCTCGTTCAGCTGTACGGAGTTAACCGCACCGTCCTTGATACGGATGCATTTCATGTCCTGACCGCCGATATCGAGGATACAGTCTACTTCCGGGTCGAAGAATGCAGCAGCCTGATAATGTGCTACGGTTTCTACCTCGCCCTGGTCAAGCATAAGCGCAGCCTTGATAAGAGCCTCGCCGTATCCGGTAGAGCAGGAGCGCACGATCTTTACGCCTTCGGGCAGCTTACCGTATATTTCTTTTATGGATCTGATGGCAGTCTTTAAAGGACTGCCGTTGTTGTTTGAATAGAATGAGTATAAAAGCTCGCCGTTTTCACCGACTAAAGCAACCTTTGTGGTGGTGGAGCCGGCGTCGATTCCGAGATAAGCATTACCCTTGTAGTCATCTAGAGAAGCTTTTTTAACCGAATGGGAAGCATGTCTTTTCTTAAAGGCTTCAAAGTCTTCCTTAGTCGAGAAAAGAGGTGCCATACGGCTTACTTCAAACTTGATGTTTACATGGTTCCTTAAGGTTGTATATAAATCTTTAAGGCTAAAATACTGGATGTCCTTCTCAGCCTTCGGATGACCTCCGGGAAGGAGACACGATGAGAGAGCAGCACCCGTAGCCGCAAAAAGATGAGAATCTTTAGGAGAGATGGCTGTCTCGTCATTAAGGTTAAGTGTACGGATAAATGCAGCCTTTAATTCCGAAAGGAATGTAAGGGGACCGCCTAAGAATACGACCTTACCTCTTATTGGCTTACCGCAGGCAAGACCGCTTATGGTCTGGTTTACAACCGCCTGGAAGATGGAAGCCGCAAGATCCGGCTTTGTCGCACCTTCGTTGATCAGGGGCTGGATATCGCTCTTGGCAAATACACCGCAGCGGGCTGCGATAGGGTATATGGCTTTATAAGTCTTTGCATATTCGTTAAGGCCTGAAGCATCGGTCTTGAGTAAAGATGCCATCTGATCGATGAATGAACCTGTACCGCCGGCACAGATACCGTTCATACGCTGCTCGATAGTGGAGCCGAAATATATGATCTTTGCATCCTCACCGCCGAGCTCTATGGCTACGTCGGGCTTAACGGGAAGCGACTCGATGGCAGTGGATACGGCTATAACCTCCTGGGTAAAAGGGATACCGAGGAATTCGGCTATGGCAAGTCCGCCCGAACCGGTGATGGAACAGGCTGCTTCAATATCGGGATACTGCTTTAAGGCTTCGTCCGTTAAGTCGGCCAAAGTCTCCTGGATATTGGCAAAATGCCTTCTGTAATCGCTGAAAAGCTTATTGTTGTTTTCGTCAAGGAGCACTACTTTGACGGTAGTGGATCCTATATCAATACCATACTTATACATTTTATACTTCCTATGTAGTATTACATTCAATGGAATGTAGTTTTTAAAACAAGATGTAAAATCTTACAACTTAAGTAGTATAGCAAATAATGAAATTAATTACAAGTCGGGAATTGATTTTTATAAATAATTAATATTTAGGTTTCCTTTACTTTTTGGCTTGAAAATGCTAAAATGTAAATTGGTTATCTGTGCGGATAATCCAAATAATCGTTCGGGAGGATAATGATATGGCATATCTGCTTTCTGACGGGGTCAACACGTCGGGGATCTACCTTGATACAGAAGAATATAACGGAGTAAAGACAGCTGCCGGCTGGCTGGCAGGAGATATAGGATATATCACGGGGAAGGAAGCCGATGTAAAAAATATCGCTCCCGGAACTTTTGATATAAAAAACATAAAAGGGATCATAGCAGGTACCGTAGGAGTGTCCACTCTTATAGATCTGGCTGTGGCAGCTTACGGTATCGATGTAAGAGACATAAAAGGAAAACGTGAAGTATACGGTATATATGTCTTAAGGGACAAAGTGATAGTAGCCGGAAGCGAGAAGAGAGGCACCATATACGGCTTACTCCACCTCTCCGAGGCTATAGGCGTAACACCTCTATGCTATTTCGGAGATACCGTACCCGTAAAATACAATAAGATATATTTTAAGGAAGACAATGAGACCGGAACCGGTGCCGATACGGCAAAAGATACCCTTGTCGTAAGCGTGTCCGGCGTATCAAAAGAACCTTCGGTAAAATACAGAGGATTCTTTATAAATGACGAATGGCCCGCATTCGGCAACTGGTGCAACAAGAACTTTAACGGATTTACCGTTAAGTGCTATGAAAAAGTATTCGAATACCTTTTAAGACTTAAGGGCAATTATATGTGGCCCGCAATGTGGAGCTCGACCTTCAGTGAGGACGGTCCCGGTACCGCATCCGCTGAGCTGGCAGACGAGCTGGGCGTAGTCATGGGTACTTCGCATCATGAGCCCTGCTGCAGGGCAGGCTCCGAGTTCGTAAACCTCAACAAAGAGCATACCGAATACGGCAAAGCCTGGAACTTCCTTACCAACAGGGAAGGCATCATAAAGTTCTGGGAGGACGGACTTAAGCGTAACGGCAGATTTGAAAACGTCATCACCGTCGGCATGCGCGGAGAGCAGGATTCCAAGCTGTTTGCTGATTTCGGACTTGCTGACAATATAAATGTCCTTAAAAGCGTCATAGAATGCCAGAAGGAACTTATAGCAAAATACACGGACGGGAAAAGCCCGCTCATGCTTGCGGTATATAAGGAAGTGGAGGATTATTACAAGGGAAGCGATGAAGTGCCGGGACTTAAGGACTGGGACGGACTCGACGATGTTACCCTTATGCTCTGCGACGACAACTTCGGAAACTTACGTCTCATGATGGATGACGACAAACGAGGACATGCGGCAGGATACGGAATGTATTATCATTTCGATTATCACGGCGGCCCCGTATCCTACGAGTGGGTAAACAGCTCATATCTTCCGAAGATATGGGAACAGATGACTACCGCATATGATTTCGGCATCCGTGATATCTGGATCGTTAATGTAGGCGACCTCAAGAACCAGGAGATCCCGTTAAGCTATTTCATGGATCTGGCATATGACTTTGATAAATACGGAACAAGCGCTCCCGGCAACTATAAGGGATACCTTGAAAATCTTATCGCAGCCCAGTTTAAGCAGGTTGACAAGGAGACCTTAAAGGATATCATCGAGACCGCAGACGGATATATGAGGCTCAACAACATAGTAAAGCCCGAGGTATGCTCGGCCGAGACCTTCAACATCAACCGTTACGGTGAAGCCGGTAAGGTCCTTGATATATGCAACGATCTTGAGAGAAAAACGGAAAATATCATGGCTAAGCTTGATGCCGATGAAAAGGATGCGTTTTTCAGCCTCATAGGCTTCCAGGCACTTGCCTCATATAACCTTATAAAGATGCAGATATATTCCGCATACAATAAAAAATGCGCATATGAAGGCAGGGTCATCGCCAACAGATATGCGGATATGATAAAGGAATGCATAAAGAAGGACAAAGAGCTTACGGAACAGTTTCATACCATGAAATTCGGAAAATGGTACGGCATGGGCATGTCGAAGCATATAGGATTTAAGAACTGGAATGAAGAAGGCTGCAGGATGCCCGTAATGGTATATGTGGAGCCGGAAGCAGGTAACGAAGTAGTGGTATCGGATAACGATTCCGATGCATATAGCGGCGGCGGAGCATGGACTTCGAGACCTTTAAGACTTACAGGCTTTGATTACAGGGGATGCGGCGGATTTACCGTATCATCCGCAGGCAGAAATCCCGTCACATATACGATAGAGTGCGAGGATAAGGACATAGAATTCTTTGGAAAAGACAACAAGTTTGTATTATCCGGACATGCCGATGCTGAAAACGACGCAGTGATAAATGTCAGTGCAAAAGAAGGAGCAGCGGAAGGGCAGCATTCATTTGTAATAAAGACTAGTGCGGGCAACGTAAAAGTATTCTTCGAGCTTAAAGCAGAAGAAAAAGTTACAGCTGCAGGTAATGACGTACACACATTTACCGGATGCGTCTCGGAGATAGCAGCGGATAAGTATGCTAAGCTTACTAAGGGCAGCGACGGTGAGTTTAAAGTAATAGAAAGCTTCGGAAGGCTTCTTCCGAAAGAGATGGGCGGTGCCTTAAAGGCATATCCCCAGGATATATCATTTAAGGATGCACCGGAAGCAGAGTATAAGCTGTACGCACCTGTTAAGGGAAGTTATACGATGTATCTGTTTACAGCTCCTTCCAATCCTTCGGCGCCATGTAACAGGATATCCTGCTTACTCAAGGTAAACGGCGGCGAAGTAAAAAAGGTCGATACCATACCCGAAGGTTACGTCGGTGGAGAAAACTCCTGCAGGGAATGGTGCGTTGCAGTCATAGAAAATGTCAGAAGGACTAAGGTCACAATCGACTTGGAACAGGGCGAAAATACCATAACGGTAAGCCCTCTTTCCCCGGGATTCGTACTGGAAAAGATGACAGTGATCCTTCCGGGATATGAACTGCCTGCCTCAAGACTTGGAGCGGGAAACTGATACATATGCATATAATGCGGGAAAACGGTATATGAAAAGAGAATGTTTAAAATACCAGTCCATGGTAGAGAGTTTCCTAGAGGGAAAGCTTTCCGGATATGACCGGCAGAACTTCATCGAGCATGTAAAGGAATGTAAGACCTGCCATGAAGAGCTCGAGATATATCACGTAATATTCTCCGTCATAGAAGAGCTTGATAACGATTCGGGCAAGGAAACCTCCAATTATATGGAGACGCTTGAAAGAAAGCTCGGTGCCGGCGGAAAGAACGATACCAGGGACAAAAGAGCGGATGCGGCATACGGCTTCCTGATCGCGGGAGTATCGGCGATAATAGCCGGCATGGCGCTCCTGCTGTTCGGATAAAAATAACAGATCCGCTAAGTTTAAAGCGGACGGAGAAGAAAATGGATAACGATTACTTACTTTTGGTGGACGGTTCGAGCCTGCTTACAACACAGTATTACGGCAACCTTCCGCGTGAGATATTATTTGCAAAAACAGACGAGGAAAAAAAGAAGCATTATCACAAGATCATGCAGACCGCAGGCGGCGTATATACCAATGCCGTATACGGTTTTATGCGTACGCTCCTTAAAATCCTTAAAAGCCAGAAACCCAAGTATTTAGCGGTAGCCTGGGATAAGAGCAGGAACACCTTCAGACGCGAGATATATGCTGACTATAAGGGTAACAGAGGTGAGACTCCCGCACCCTTAAAGGAGCAGTTTATCCTGTGTGAAGAGCTCTTAAGCTCCATGAATATAAAGCAGTTCATGGATGACAGGTTTGAAGCGGACGACTTCTGCGGTTCGCTTTCCCGTAAGTTTGAAGCCAGTGTCCCCGTTAAGATACTTACCAAGGACAATGATTATCTCCAGCTGGTTACAGAGAAGACAAACCTGTGGCTCATGCATGCTAGCTCCGATAAGACGGACGCACTGTATAAAAAATACGGTATAAAGCATGATGACAGCGTGCCCGACAGGGCATTCAACCTGACTCCCGAGCTTGTAAAGAGCGAGTTCGGAGTGGAGCCTAAATCGATCAGCTCCCTTAAAGGATTACAGGGTGACTCATCAGATAACATAAAGGGTGTACCCGGTGTCGGACCTGCCACCGCAGTATCGCTTATAGCAGCATACGGTTCGGTAGAGGCACTGTATGATGATATAAGGGATCTCGATGAGAAGGGACAGAAGGCAAAAGCCCTCGAATGGAAAGAAAAACTCGGTATATCAAGGTCTCCCATGGGTCAGCTCTTAAAGAAGAGCGAGACAGATCTTGTCGGAGAAGAAGCTGCGATGATCAGCAGGAAGCTTGCAGATATCAAATGTGACATACCCTTAGATGACGTAACACTTGATAGTTTAGAGCTTCATCTTGATACCGCAAAGGCAAGACAGGAGTTCATGAAGCTGGAGTTTTCCTCCTTACGTATAGAAGACGCGGAAGAAGCAAAGCCCGTAAAGAAGAACGAAGAGATCATCATTTCCGATTATTCGGAATTTGCATCCCTTATAAGCAATCTGTCCGGCAGTAAAGATGTCATAGGTGTATCCCTGGCTGTAGATGATACAGAGAGATTTCACGGCTTTAAGCCCGAAAAGATATTAGGTGCCGCATTATGTGCGGGAGATAAGGATTACGCCGTATATACCGAGGGCTTTATCACAGGTGCGGTCATAGCGGAATACCTGGGACGTCTCGTAAAAAGCGGAGCGGTCCTTGCTGCAGCAGACTTAAAGAAGTTCATGAAATATACAGGGTTGAGCGAATACGGCAGCTGCTTTGACGTATCTATTGCCGCATACCTTATTAATCCCCTTACCGGCAGCTACGACTATACGGTAGCAGCCTCCGTG
The DNA here is from genome assembly GCA_902774525.1 of uncultured Lachnospiraceae bacterium. Taxonomy (GTDB): domain Bacteria; phylum Bacillota; class Clostridia; order Lachnospirales; family Lachnospiraceae; genus RUG11977. The sequence continues at coordinate 2,638 of CACYIR010000032.1, read as the reverse complement.
GCAGAGCTTGATATACCTGCATCGCGTCAGGATATACTCGGTAAAAAGACACTTGCCTTGAGTTTCACTGACGACCGTGAGACCCTTACGAGATACCTTTTTACGGAAGCGGAAACACTTGCAAAATGCACTCCTATATTAAAGACAATGCTCTCAGATACAGGAATGTCTTCCTTATATAATGATATCGAGCTTCCCCTCACGGTAGTATTAAAAGAGATGGAAGAGAACGGCATCGCGATCTTAAAGGATGAGCTTAAAAGCTTCGGTCAGAAGCTAGATGCCGATATAAAGGTACTTGAAGAAGAAATATATGCCGGCTGCGGTGAAGTATTTAACATCAATTCACCGAAACAGCTCGGTGTCATCCTGTTTGAAAAGCTGAAGCTTCCGGGCGGGAAAAAGACCAAGACCGGATACTCCACTTCGGCGGATATACTTGAGCAGTTAAAGATAGAGGATCCTGTAGTAGAAAAGATATTAAACTACAGGCAGCTTACCAAGCTTAAGTCCACATATGCCGACGGCCTTAACGAATACATTGATGAGGACGGAAGGATAAGGACCAGCCTCAACCAGACGGTTACGGCTACGGGCAGGCTTTCAAGTACCGAGCCCAACCTCCAGAATATCCCCATAAGGGAGAAGCTTGGAAGGGAACTGAGAAAAGTATTCGTATCGGAGCCGGGAAAAGTCCTCGTAGATGCGGATTATTCACAGATAGAGCTGAGGATACTTGCCTCTCTTTCAGGAGACGAAAAGCTCATATCAGCCTATAAGAATTCGGCGGATATACACTTAAGCACTGCGGCAGCTGTATTCAAGGTACCTGAAGAAAAGGTGACTAAGGAGCTCAGATCCCGGGCCAAGGCGGTCAACTTCGGTATAGTATACGGTATCAGCTCGTTCGGACTCGGCACCGGCCTCAACATCCCGAGAAAAGAAGCGGAAGAGTACATCAAAAGCTACTTTGAGACCTATCCGGGAGTAAAAAAATACCTTGATGAATGTAAGTCCGAAGCAGCCAAAAACGGATACAGCACCACGGCATTCGGCCGCAGAAGACCGATACCGGAGCTTTCATCATCCAATTTCATGCAGAGATCCTTCGGAGAGAGGATAGCCATGAATTCGCCCGTACAGGGCAGCGCGGCAGACATCATAAAGATCGCCATGCTTAAGGTATATAAGAGATTAAAGAAGGAGATCCCTTCCGCAAAACTGCTGCTCCAGATACACGATGAGCTTTTAGTGGAAGCAGAGGAAAAGGACCTTGACCAGGTTAAAAAGATAATGACGGAAGAAATGCAGGCAGCAGCTGATTTTCCTGTAGTGCTCGAGGTAGGAGCATCATCGGGAAAGAGCTGGTATGACGCACACTAAGATAAAAGAAAGGACGGGTGCGGTATGAAGATAATCGGACTTACCGGAGGTATAGGAAGCGGAAAATCCTTTGTGGCTGGTGTAGCCGAAAAGAATTTCCCCATACTTCATATCAGTACGGATGAGATAGCCAGAAGGCAGATGCAGAAGGGCGGCGTAAGCTTTAAAGGTGTGGTAGAAGAATTCTCCGGATACACCGACAACCTTTTATGCGAAGACGGTGAGATCAACCGTCCCGAACTATCGAGGATAGTGATGAACGATCCGGAGCTTTTAAAGAAGCTTAACGCGATCACCCATCCTGCGGTGATAAATGAGCTTTATGCGATCATCGCCATCGAAAAGGACAGGGGAAAATACTCCGCAGTCCTTATAGAGACGGCGCTTCTGTATGAGGCAGGGATCGACAAGATGTGCGATGAAGTCTGGTATGTATATGCCCCGATAGTTACCAGGAGCTTCCGATTGATAGAGATAAGGGGATACAGTCCGGAAAAGGCTGAAATGTTCCTTAAAAACCAGCAGTCCGATGAAGAGTTTTTAAGACGTGCCGACAGGACCATACCGAACGGTGAGGATGTCACCGAAGAAGATATGATCCACATCATATCGGCCTATCTGAACAGCTAAAACCGTGTAAGTTTAAGGAGAAAAAACAAATGGACGAGGTTAAAGCCTTTGATAATATGGTATTCGGTCTTGATATAGGTACCAGGAGCGTAGTGGGTACGGTCGGATACAGAAAGCCTTCCGGAGAATTTATCATCTTAGCGCAGAAGTCTGCCTGCCATGAGACGAGAGCCATGCTCGACGGTCAGATACACGATATCGGCAAGGTGGCGGATACCGTATGCCATATCAAGTACGAGCTTGAGAAGGAGCTCGATACACAGCTCGACAAAGTGTGCATAGCCGCAGCGGGCAGAGTCCTTAAGACTATTAATATAAGGATGGATTATGACTTAGGTGACGACATGGTAGTTACCGAGGATATGGTATATACCATGGAGCTCATGGGGATGGAGCAGGCCCATGCAAAACTCCGGTCCTTGGAAAAAGACGGCACGGAATACTACTGTGTCGGATACTCCATCGTAAAGTATTACTTAGGAAATGTCCAGCTCACCAACCTCATAGGCCACCGCGGCAATAAGATATCGGCCGATGTACTTGCCACCTTCCTTCCGAGGGATGTAATAGACGGATTGTATTCTGTATGTGATAAAGCAGGATTAAAGGTCCTTAACCTTACCTT
>CACYIR010000031.1 GCA_902774525.1 uncultured Lachnospiraceae bacterium | reverse complement strand
CGTGGAGAAAAGCAGGGCAGCCTTACACTTAACCGTGCATACGGAACTACCCGTGCGGTTGGTTCTACCTTCAAGGTACTTGCATCCTTCCTTCCTGCACTTGATGCGGGCGGACTTACACTTGCTTCCGTACAGGATGACTCTCCTTACTACTATCCTAATGGCGGAAAGGAAGTCATCAACTGGTATAGCACCGGATTCAGAGGACTGCAGTCTATAAGGACCGGTATCAAGAACTCACTGAACATTGTAGCGGTTAAGACACTTGAACAGATAGGGGCACCGTTAGGTTTTGAGTATCTGGAGAAGTTAGGTTTCTCAACTCTGGTAAAATATGAGACACGTGAAGGAAAGACATACTCGGATGTAAACCTTGCCATAGCACTCGGCGGTCTTACGGACGGTGTTACAAATACCGAGATCACTGCGGCTTACGCTGCCATAGCAAATGGCGGATTGTACAATAAGCCCATCTTCTATACAAAGGTAGTGGACCGTGAAGGAAACGTCCTTTTAAGTAACAGGACGGAACCCAATCAGGTTATGAAGACTTCAACAGCATGGCTTCTTACCGATGCGATGCATGATGTTACTACCGGAGGTACCGGTACAAGGCTTGCATTCCGTAATTACAAGATGCCTGTAGCAGGAAAAACAGGTACCGCCAGCAAGAACAGTGACCTTTGGTTTGTTGGCTATACACCTTATTATACATGTGCGGTATGGACAGGATATGATCATCAGTTCAGTCAGAGAAATAAAACTTACCAGCAGGATCTGTGGCGTAACATAATGGAAGAGATCCATTCCTCGAAGCAATTGGAATACAAGGAATGGGAGAAGCCGGACTCGATAGTGGAGGCTACGATATGTACCAAGTGCGGAAATCTTGCTGTATTCGGTCTCTGTGATGAAGCTGAAGGCGGATCGTGTATCAAGAAGGAATACTTTGCAAAGGGTACAGTTCCTACAAGAAAGTGTACATGCCATGCAAGAGTGACCATATGTAAGAAGTCCAAACTTCCGGCAGGTCCTTATTGTCCTGAAAAGAGTAAGGTTACTGTAGTGCTTTTGATAAAGAATGAAGATGCATCGAAGTATCCTGAGGGCAGCAAATATTCGGGCGGATATTCTACATGGGATACACCGTATGTATATAATCCGGAGCATATCTGCGATAAGCATACCAAGCCGGGAGCAGAAGATGATGATACGGGTAACGATGAGGATCTCTTCGGTGAAGGCCATCAGATCGGAGCAGAGGATGACGTTTATGATGATTAAGGCTTTTGCTTAAATCGGATATCCAAAGTTTAGTGGGGTTTCCCAAAGTTAAGTGGGGGCAGTCCGTGGGGGCTGCCCTGTTTTTTATGCCTGTTTAGTGGGGTCACTTAGTGGGGGCTCCACTTTTTTATTCATCATCTTCTTCGAAGTATTGGACAAGATCATTGTCTTCAACACCATCTAAGGTTGGATTGTTTCTGGTAGCAAAAAGAAATCTGTTTCTAAAATGTTCGAAATTCCTGAAGCCTCTACCAAGGCGTTTTAAGTCTTTAACTTTCCTGTTGAGAGCTTCTATAGGTCCGTTTGAGAGCCGGCTGTTGTATATCTTACCTGGTCCTTGTTTTTCCACCATAACAAATGAATTGATTATCGGTTCTTTGTAACGGACTAAAAGCTGTGCAAAGCTTACGAAAATACCATCGTTGCTATAGAAGTATTGTGCGATTAGATCATCAAGTTCTTCAGCCGCCGATAATGGACGACCGGCATTTCGGGAATTGAATTGGACATACAGTTCCTTTAGGTCACGAAGTCTTTCAAGGCGCTGGTCGATACGGAAAAGTCTTTCTTCATAATCATACGTGTTCATCATACAGTGAAAATGCCGGTCCATACGTAAATCGGAATGATACCAGATATTGTCCTGATTCATAAGAATGATCCAACGGTATTTTCTGAGCATATATAATTCGTCGGATTCAGGCAGAGTAACAGGATGTCCGGCATCGGCCGATTTTTGTGCCTGAAGCTCGCGGTCGCGCTGACGAAAACGCTTTTCAAGATTTCTGATATAATTATCGAGGGAACGGTTAACCCATTGGATCACATGAAAGGAATCCACTACAGGTACAGCATTAGGAAAGTATTTATCAACATATGCGATATAAGGGTTATACATATCGGAAAGTAGGTATTTAACCTTGCAGCGTTCTTCTCTTGGGATAGAAGTAAAATAAGGTTCCGTTACGTTGGTCCTTCTACTGCGGATGATGTCTATGGGATCACCGGTATAAAAATCCTGTATTACAAGTGCATATTTACAATCATCAGCCATGTCGGTATACACTTCATCTACAGATATGATGTCTGTTAGTGGAAGTCTATCAAGCCTGACATAACGGTCAAATACATCGAGCACATGTGTATCTGAGGTTTTGAATTTTCTGGCAATGTCAGCTGCAGAGTAAGATAATTCCCTGAAAGAAGAGATAATGAGCATATCTGTGGCGTTGGTGCTTCTGCGACGTTTATCAACAAAGCGGAAACTATCATTTATCTCGTACCGACAATCATTGTTGGTACAACGCCAGCGCCGCTGCTTTAGTAATAAGAACAATGAACAGCCATCCTGCAGGATAGGATGGGAGATTTTTCTCTGTCGTATACCTCTGGAATGCATCCTGAAGCCACAGCATGGACAGTAATGGGATGTTACATCGGTTTCAATGGTGATTGTTTTAACAGTACCTTCGGAAATGATAGAAGTTACGTTTAAATTAGTATCTTCTAAGTTCAGTAAATCTGTGATATTATACATGTAGCCTCCTTTAAGTAAAATAGTGTGCAAAAATATCTTACAAAAAGAGGCAGGGAAGGACAATAAAAATATCCTTCCCTTTATTATTTTTACATATAAATCAGCCCCTACTAAAAGCCCCCACGGAATGTCCCCACGGAAAGACCCCACTAAAGGGTGACCCCACAAAACTTTGGATTACCCTTAAATCCGATCTTTAAAACAGAATATAAAAATCAAACCCCTGGTACCTTAAGGTATCGGGGGTTTGATGTTTTAAGTATGAAATTGATCTGATACAACGGTTAAGACTCATTCTTTCGGCAGGAAAATCTTTATCAGATGTATCATTATAGGTACAAAGACTGTAGCAGCAAGAGCTCCGAGGAATATACCGAAGGAGTTTTCCCAGTCGCTTAATGAAGCTATGAGCGAAAGGATATACAGTCCTGCGATAAGCACTATGCCGAATATGGCGAATATTCTTAAGAAAACGGATTTTCCTGATGCTTCGGTCTGTTTGCTGTCCGTTTCATTCTGTTTATTTTTGGGATTTGTTTCAGCCATTTCTGTTATTTACTCACTTTCTTTTCTGATTTTTTCCAGGTATTCCTTTAACTGTTTTTCATATCCCATATCGGAGAGCTTATAGAAGGTCCTGTCTTTAAGCTCATCGGGCAGGTATTGCTGCTTTACGTAATGGTTTTTGAAATCATGGGCATATTTATATCCGAGTCCGTGACCGAGCTTACCTGCTCCTTTATAATGGGCATCCTGCAGGTGCGGGGGGATAGTGTTTATATGCTCTTTCTGTACCAGCTCGAGACATTCGTCCACGGCACAGATTGCGGAATTGCTCTTGGGCGCACATGCCACATATGCAGCTGCCTGTGCAAGGATTATGCGTGATTCGGGCATGCCGATACGCTCGACCGATTCGGCTGCGGCATTTGCTACGACCAAAGCCATCGGATCGGCGTTTGATACATCCTCTGCAGCACAGATGGTAATACGTCTGGCTATGAATTTTATGTCCTCACCTGCGGCAAGCATCCGTGCTAAGTAGTATATCGCGGCATCAGGGTCTGAACCCCGCATGCTTTTTATAAAGGCAGAGATGGTATCATAGTGATTGTCCCCGTCTTTGTCATATTTAAGGACTCTTTTCTGGATACATTCCGAAGCGGTATCAAGATCGATATGTATGTAACCGTCTTCCCTGCGTTCTGTCGTAAGTATTCCGAGTTCCAAAGCGTTGAGTGCGGTACGGGCATCGCCGTTTGCCATTTCACTTAAAAACTCGAGCGCGTCATCCTCAATCACCGCTTTAAATGAGCCCATGCCTTTTTCACTGTCTTTTACCGCACGGAGCAGAAGCTGCTTGATATTGTCGTTGCTTAAGGGTTTGAGCTCAAATATATGGGAGCGTGAAAGAAGAGCTCCGTTTACTTCAAAGTAAGGGTTTTCGGTGGTGGCACCGATGAGGATTATAGTACCGTCCTCAACGAAGGGCAGGAGATAGTCCTGCTGGCCTTTATTAAACCGGTGTATCTCGTCTATGAAGAGTATGGTACGCTTACCATAGCCTCCGAAGTTTTTCTTTGCTTCCTCAACCACTTCCTCCATATCCTTTTTGCCGGCGGAAGTAGCATTTATCTGCTTAAAATCCGACCTGGTGGTAGATGCTATCACTTTGGCCAGAGTGGTCTTTCCTGTACCGGGAGGACCGTAAAATATAACGGAGCTTATGCGGTCGGCCTTTATGGCACGGTATAAGAGTTTGTCTTTACCGATTATGTGCTCCTGACCTACCACCTCATCAAGTGAAGAGGGGCGCATCCTTGAAGCTAAAGGGGACTCACTGTCCCTTTTCTTTTGCTCCATAAACTGAAATAAATCCATATTTTATCCTTTTAAGTTATCTACTCTTTATTTAAAGCATCGCCTGTGTAGGAAATACCCGCATTCCACAGGAGCCATTCCGAATAGCCTGCGTCGTATACACCCTTTATCTGGGCGCGGACTTCGTCTTTACCGTAATTTAAATGGTGGGATACCCATGTGGCGGTGAAATCCTGAAGCCAGGGGCGTACTATCGCTTTGTTTTCTGCGGGATCGATCATATACAGCACCTTCTGGGAATCCATAAGTGCATGGTATACCAGTTCGTAAGGGTGCGTGTCCGGGTAATCCAAGCCGTAGTATCCGTTCCCGTAATGGGAAGGGTATACCATGGGGCAGATATAATCGAGGTATTTTGACATATTAAAGTAGCTCTGGCCTACGATACGGGCATCGGTTGAGCTTGAGATGATGGCACCGTATACATCACAGGATACAAACGCACCCATGGGCTTTATGACTTCACATATCTTGCGGATACCTTCGGTGATAACCTCTATACGTGTCATTTCCTCTGCTTTGGGTCCGAAATCCACATTGTTCATGCCCTTGTCGGTCGAGAAACGGATGTAGTCAAGATTGACTTCGTCAAAACCGACTTCGACACACTGCTTACAGATCTCGGTAAGGTATTCCCAGACCTCATCCTCATAAGGGTTAACCCATGCAAGTCCCGAGGAATCCCTGAATATAGAGCCGTCCTTGTTTTTAAGAGCCAGTTCCTTTTTCTTTTCGGCAAGGACAGGATCCTTAAGGGATACTATACGTGCTATCAGGTATACGCCGTGTTCCTTAAGTTTTTTTACAGTGGCGTTGATATCGCTTATAGTGGATGTACATGCACCTATCTCGCGGGCTAACGGGTAATCCATGCGGTAGGTTATGTAGCCGCCGTCGCTTTTTATGTCTATTACCATGGCGTTAAGCTCAGTGGTATCGACTAATTTTAATGCGTCATCAAGTTTTTTATTTATGTATGCAGAAGAGACATAGATACCCTTGACATCGACTCTTTCCCTGGTGTCAACAAAATCCGACATCCAGACATATTCATCGTCCGGAACTGTGGATGTTACCGGTGCTTCGGTAGGTGTGGCTTCCGTCCAGAGTTTATATATACCGTCATCCCCTGTGCCCGAATCCGGATTGGAATCGGAGTTTGCCCAGGATGCGGAAGGTGTATCATAGACTTCCTGCACTGCTGAAGATTCATCAGTATCTTCTTTTTCAAGGAGCATGCCGGCCAGCTTATAGCCGCCGAATCCGATGGCTGCAGCGAGTAAGAGAAGTATCAGTATGACAGGTCCCTTTTTCCTGCGGCGTTTCGAACGCCGGATGCCTTCATAATATATATTTTCCATATCTGCAGTGCCTCCGAGAAACATAATAGATTAAAAATATTGTTTTGTCAATCGAATTGACTTTTTGAGAGAAAGATGGTATCATGTTACGCGTGGTTTCTTTAGTACCGGTATTTTAAGCGGATATGGTGGAATTGGCAGACACGCCAGATTTAGGTTCTGGTGCGCGAGCGTGCAGGTTCAAGTCCTGTTATCCGCATAAAAAAAGCAGCTGATTTTTATGATTCAGCTGCTTTTTTAATTAAAGCGGATAACGGGAGTCGGACCCGCCTCCTAAGCTTGGGAAGCTCATGTACTACCGATGTACTATATCCGCATGCCGCCCCGCCTTAAAATAAGGCGGGACATTAACTTTAAACAGTATACATGATAATCTTTAAAAAATCAAGTCCTGATTTAGAAGCCCTCTACCGGGACATTGAAGTAATGGTCGGCAACTTCGTGTATGCTGTTGTCCTCATCATCAACATAATAATCAACGAAGAACAGTGTAAGGGACTCGGGATTCTCATCTATCTCGAAGGTGACCTTGATGTTGTTTTCGGTATTGGCCTTTATGATCTGGCTCTCACCGTTGTCCGAACCTTCATACAGTTTTAATGAAGTAGCATTTCCGTTTTTCCATATCATGGTAAAATCATAGAAGTAGATGATAGTATCTTCGTCTCCGTAACCGTTTGTATCAAGGCATACATCAAGTGTAAGATATTTCTTGCCTTCGGGAGCGGGCGTATCATTTAAAGTGTCGGAGTAGGAAGCACCGTTTATACTTATCTTAAAGAAGGTGGTATCGGCGGACTTGCCTGAGTCATGGAATAATACCTCGGGTTCGTCGCCGTCTGTAACATCCGATCTGTATCCGGACAGATCCTCGGGATATGTAATATCCGATATGGATGCTGCGTCGATCTGCTTTACGAAGCTGCGTGAGGCATGTGCGTAATGTAAGTCGCCGCCCTTTGCCATATGGATGCCGACAACCTCACCGTACCTGTTTATGACAGGACCGCCGCTGGCACCGGTGGTACCGTATTTGGGATCTATTTTGTAGGTTATATAGCCGTTGTTGTCGAGAACGGCAGTACATTCATATACACAGTTTTCATGGACATCATCGGTGTCCCAGAGGTTTGCGAGAAGATAGAGCTTTTCACCTGTAGCAACGGAATCTTCTGTAATGGGAAGAGTTTTTAATCCTTCTCCGCCGTTGCTTAAGGTAAAAGCAGCCACGTCCTTTTCTATGTCGGGCACGGGAGCTGCATCCTCGATCACAAGACAGTTCTTAAGTCTTATACCTGTGTCTTTACCGGTTTTTGCATATGATACTTCACCGCCGAGCACATAACCGGGAAGATCCGTACCCTTAAATGTCTCTTCCCCGTCATCAGGTACCAGGAAATGGAATGCGGTAACAAGCAGTTTCTGGTTTTGACTTGCCGAATCAAGGATAAATGCGGTACCTGCCGAAAAATCACCATCCTTTGTATACCAGTGAACATGAAATGCACATTCTTCCGCAAGCTTCTCGATCTCTTCAAAGCTTAAAGACTTTTTGGGGTTCGGTGTCGGTGTGGGAGTAGTGGTGGGATTTAATGTTATATCCGTGTCCTGACCGTTTCCCTGGTTATTGACCTGGCTTATAGGTGTGCCCTTTTCTATATCACAGGCGGAAAGACTTAAAGCCAGGATCAGTAATATACATATTATTCGTATGGGATTTTTTTTCATTTTCAGTCACCTCTTAAAACACATTTGTCCCAATTATATATACTTAATCAAAAAAAAGCAAGAATATATCTCCTTTATATTGAAGAAAATCTTGAATTGTGATAAAATAAGCGTCGTATGAGATTATTTACTGCGGGCTTATGCGAGCTGCGGTAAAACTGGAGGCAGAAATGAAAATTGTAGTATTATGCGGCGGAATCAGTACAGAACGCGATGTATCCTTAGTATCGGGTACACAGGTCTATAAAGCTTTAAAGAAAAAGGGCCATCAGGCTATCATGCTTGATGTATATCTCGGATACTCAGGAGATACGGACGGTATCTTTGACAAGGATATCGACTGGGCGGAGAGGACTCAGGGCATCTCGGAGCAGGCTCCCGATATAGAAGCGGTAAAAAAGCTGCGCAAAACGGATCCTGATGTATTGTTCGGAGAAAACGTGATAGATATCTGTCGTATGGCTGATATAGTATTTATGGGGCTTCACGGGGATTTCGGAGAGAACGGAAGACTTCAGGCAGCCTTTGACCTTTATAACATAAAATATACCGGTACGGACTATGTAAGCTCTGCACTGGCTATGGATAAATCGATAACAAAGAAGATATTTGCGATGGCGGATATACCTACACCGAATTCGGTACTCCTTTCGGAAGGCGAAAGCTATGATCCGGAGTTCCCCTGTGTTGTTAAGGTATGCTCGGGCGGTTCTTCTGTCGGTGTATATATAGCAAATAACGCTGCAGAGTATAATGAGGCCTTAAAATCGGCATTTAAGTATGACGGTAAGGTGCTTGTGGAGCAGTATATCAAAGGCAGGGAGTTTACCGACGGAGTTATGGACGGAAAGGCACTTCCCGTTGTTGAGATCGCTCCCAAAGAGGGCTTCTACGATTATAAGAACAAGTATCAGGCAGGTTCTACCATAGAAACATGTCCTGCCGAGATAACCGAAGAACAGACAAAGACCATACAGGATCTCGCCTTAAAGGCATTTAATGCATTGGGCATTAAGACATATGCACGTATGGATTTCATGATGGATGAGAAAACAGGACAGTTTTACTGCTTGGAGGCCAATACCCTGCCGGGTATGACACCCACCAGCCTTATCCCTCAGGAAGCTGCTGCAGTGGGAGTTGATTTCCCTTCACTCTGTGAGCAGATCATAGAAGTATCACTTAAAAAGTATAAATGACACAAGACATACGTTGATCGAGGAGAAGCACATGAAAAATATGACCCTGCCGCAGGTGGCAAAGGCTGTGAACGGAAAACTGTATATTGACGGGAAGGAGTATGGTTCTGATTCCTTCACCGGGCAGGATACTGCCGATGTCAGACTCTCGACCGAAGCGGAAGGTGTTGTCATAGACTCGCGTCTTTCACGGGAAAACTACATATTTGCGGCTGTTAAGGGTGAGCGTACCGACGGCCACAACTATATGCAGTCGGTACTTGCAAAAGGAGCGTTGGGCTGCATCTGTGAGAAGCTTCCGGAAGGCTTTTTTGATGAAAAGCAAGCCGATGACGATATCGATACCGATCACGGGCCGGAGGCCGCATGCATACACGGTGCTTATATCCTCGTAGAGAGCACTCTTAAGGCATTAAAGGATCTTGCGGCTTATTACAGGCAGCAGATATATAACGTAAAAATATTCGGCATAGTCGGAAGTGTCGGAAAGACCAGCACCAAGGAGCTTGTGGCATCCGTACTTTCCGAAAGTTACAGAACACTTAAAACAGAAGGTAATTTCAATAATGAGATAGGCGTTCCGCTTACACTGTTCAGGATCAGTCCGGAGCATGAGATGGCTGTAGTTGAAATGGGTATCAGCGATTTCGGCGAGATGGAAAGATTGGGCGCCATGGTTAAGCCCGATGCGGTGATCATGACCAATATCGGTCCCTGCCACCTTGAAAAGCTCGGCGACTTAGACGGTGTGCTTAAGGCAAAAACAGAGGTATTAAACTTTATAAAGCCCGGCGGACTTTTAGTACTTAATACCGATGATGAAAAGCTCCGTTCTGTATATGAGTATAAAAAATCAGAGTTTACGTCTGAAACTCCTTCACTTGCTGCAGGTGCGGACCAGGCATTAAGAAATATAAGGGTAGCATCCTATGGTAAGACAGGCGAGGTATCATATTCGGATGTTGAAAGCCGCGGAGTTGAAGGAAGCAATTTCCATTTTACCGTTAAAAAGGGTGCATTAAGTGCTGCTGACAAGACTGTACCTGCAAGAGTACATATACAGGGCACGCATATGGTGATGAATTCCTTAGCGGCATGTATAGCCGGTCTTGAAGCCGGCATGGACGTATTTGCCGTTACGAAGGGCATAGAAGCAGCCAGACCGGTAAAGGGCAGATGCTGTCCAAACTATACCGACAGATTCCTCGTAGTGGATGATTCATACAATGCCAATCCCAAATCCATGATGGCAGCCGCTGACCTTATGGGTGAGAGCGAAGGCCGCAAAGTCATGGTGCTCGGTGACATGTTTGAGCTTGGCAATGATGAGGAAAAGCTCCATTATGAGACCGGAGCATATGTGGCCGGCAGGAATATCGACCTTACCGTATTTATCGGAAAGCTTGCCAAAAACATGTTTGACGGATATACGGATAAGAAACGTATAAGCCCGCAGAACTGGAATAAAGCGGTATATTACGAGACAAAGGAAGAGTTCTATGAGAACTTAAATACATGCGGCATAAGAGAGGGCGACACTATCCTGGTCAAGGCATCCCACGGTATGGGATTTGCCGAGATAGTGGACAAGCTCGTAGAAAAAGGTACAAAGTTCAGATTCGTCAAGGGCAGGGAGAATATGATCCTTGATGACATAATGTATCTTTTATCACAGACACATTGGGCATGTAAGAGAAGCAGGGATACCGTGGCAAAGGCCATTGAGAATTCACTGTGCTTCGGAATACTTGATGAGTACGGAAAACAGATAGCTTTCGGCCGCACGGTCACTGACTATGCTACCATGTTTTACGTATCTGATGTGGTAATCGACAAGGACCATCAGAAAATGGGTCTTGGCAGCCGTTTTGTGGAGTTTATAAAGAGCGCACCGGAACTTAAGGACCTGTGGGGTTTTTTGGGAACCACAAAGGCCTCGGGCTTCTATTCCAAGTTCGGTTTTGAAAAGAAGGATGACTTCTTTATGGCGCTCCCTAAGACAAATGTCAAAGGGATATTTAATGTATAGGGAATAAACATTATTCATAAAAAATTAACTTTGAAAAGTAATATTTTCTGTGATATAATATAATAGGAATTGTATATTGTCGGAAAATGTCGGGTTACCGGGGATTAAACGGATTTCAGGGTGGCATTGACAATCATAACAGATGGAGGGCATATGCTATGATTTATTTTGATCATCTTCCCCTCGATAAAGATATATTGGACGCTTTGGGGGAGTTGTCTATAAATTATGTGTTTCAGCCTATATTTTACTCGGATAAAAAGACGGTCTATGCTTATGAAGCGCTGATGCGTCCCACCGAGATGACTGTAACCGAGCTTATTGCTAAATATCAGGAAATGAATAAACTGCATGTCTTAGAGGTGGCTACATTCTTCGGAGCCATGCAGGAGTACCAGCTGCGCGGATATACCGAGCACCTCAGTATGAATTCATTCCCTTCCGAGGCCTTTACTCTGGATGAGGGCAAGGCTTTTATAGATTATTACGGGGATATAGACGGACTGAATATCATAGAGATACTGGAGTATCCCTATACCGATCTTTCTTCGGTAAGAGAGAAGAAGATAGCGGCTGCCCGTCATAATCTGAAGATCGCCATAGATGACTTCGGGTCAGGCATCAATAATATGGAGGTAGTCGATCTTTATGCGCCCCATATCGTAAAGCTTGACAGAGAGCTTATCATGGATATCGATCAGAACAAGTTTAAGCAGCAGTTCGTTACGCAGCATGTTCAGGAGTTCCACAGACGAAAGATACTTGTGGTAGCCGAGGGTATAGAGCGCAAGGAAGAGTTTGAGTTCTTAAAGAGCATAGGTGTGGATTTCTACCAGGGATATTATCTGGCAAGACCTGCCTGAAGGAGGAAGGTATGATAGCAAAAAGTACGGTAAATGAGGTTCAGATCTACAGAAACAGTGCTTCGGTCATCAGAAACGGTGAGCTTGAGCTTACAGAAGGGCGCAATATCGTATATATCGGCGGCATGACGGTTACAGCCAAGCAGGAGGATTTTGTCCTCAAGTTCCCGGAGAATATCAAAGCTGCAAATATCCAGTTAGTTCTCCGTGATGACATCGATACCGATGAAGAGAAGGAATCCGAGAAGATAAAGAGACAGATAGAAGAAGTAGATTATCAGATAGAAACATGTACACTGCTTAAGAAACTCCGCGAAACAAACGGTGATTTCTCGGGCAGGATGGATGTGTCCGTTGAAGCACAGGAGCAGTACATGGTAGCGCTCCCCAGACAGCTTATGGACCTTCATAAGCAGCTGAACGAGCTGAACGATCAGAAGAAGAAACTGAATAAAGAATACGATAAGGCAGTGGATGATGAGGCAAAGCCCATAATCATGGCAGAACTTATATCCGAGAGTGCAGGAACCATACCTTTTATCTTAAGATATCAGGAAAAGGCCTGCAGCTGGAAGCCGAAGTATGAGGTAAGGTTTAAGAGCAACGAAGAGCCTCTTGAGGTAAGCATGAAGGCCCGTATCTACCAGAATTCAAATGAGGACTGGAAGCAGGTAAAAGCCTCTCTTTATACCGGCAATCCCGCACAGTTCCACGGACTTCCCGTACTTGATCCCGTACAGGTATCGATATATGAGGAGCCTCAGGTGAGAGCCAGAGGCATGATGGACGGTATGGCTGCAGGTGCATCCGCATTTTTGGGTGCTCAGGCTATGTCAGCCCAGGCCAACGGATTTATGGGCATGGCAATGGCGGAAGCAGCTCCCATGATGAAGATGGCTCAGGTCAAGATGGATGAAGCTGAAGTATCCGAGGAAGAGACTATGTCTGCATATATACTTCCCGGATTAAAGGATATCATGACCAATACAGGCAACCTCGTGGTATTGCAGAACTTTGACGTAAAGGCTGATTACCATCTCTTAAGCATCCCCAGAGTGGACAATAAGTGCTTCCTGACCGCCGAGATAGTTGACGCGGACTGGCCTCTGCCTCCCGCATACGCATCGGTATACATCAAGGACCTCTTCGCAGGCGATGTATATGTTGATCCCGATTCCGATCCTTCGGAGAAGTTCTCATTATCCTTAGGACAGGATGAAAGACTTACCGTAGTAAGGACAGAACTTCCGAGAAAGACCTCGGAAGCCCTGATAAAGAACCAGAAAAAGCAGGCACGTTCATATAAGATAACCCTTACCAATAACTCGAAAGAGAATGTAAAGGTGCTCATAAAGGACCAGATACCCGTATCGACAGACAAGTCCATCTCGGTAGATGTAAACAAACTCTCCGACGGTTCACTTGATGTGGATAAGGGAGAAGTAAAGTGGGAGATCAACGCAGAACCCGCGAGCAGCATAGAGCTTGAGATAGCATACAGCATCTCGTGGCCTAAGGACAAGAAGATACAGGAGAAGAGTGCACCTCTTACTTCCAGGCCCGTTCCGCCTCCTGCAGACCCTAACGTATGCCCTACCTGCGGCAATAACGGCGGTACCGGTAAATTCTGTGTACATTGCGGAAGTCCATTGAACAGATAACAGATATTGCAAAGACTCCCTGACATAAAGTCCGGGAGTCTTTTTAGGTGTTCAGATATTCCAAAATTGAAGCAATGCTTTTATCCTTAATATATATGGTATTGATCGGCTCATTGATGTGTTCGAGATAATGAGCATCGGAATCCGTTATAACCTTGCAGTTCTGCAGATACGGATGGTCACGTCTTAACTGATGCAGGTTAGCCATATTCTTGCATTCAAATGTCTTAAAATCACTGTCGGGCGGGATAAAACCAAGGTTTGAAATAATACTTGTCGTGGTTTTATCCACATGTGCCGGTATCATGACGCCGCCGAAGGGCTTAAGCTCTTTAGATACGTCCGAAAAACCTATTGAGGTTGCATTGATCAGCAGGTGTTCTATCTCTCCTGTGATATTTTCATCTTCATCCATGATATGCTGATGACCGAAGATTTCGGGTTTATTTTTTATGGGAAGAAGACGTTCATATACATACTCGCTGAAAGCCAGGGCATTTTCTAAAGCAGGGAACAGACACACCACATGAGCTTCCTCTTCGGTGGTAAGTTCCATACCCGGGATAACAAGTACCCCGTACACTTCACCCAGCCTCATGGCAGCAGGGCAGTTAAGAGAGGAGTTGTGATCCGTGATGGCTATCGCATCAAGCCCCTTTAGAGCCGCCATACCGACGATGTTGGCCGGAGTCATATCATTGTCGCCGCAAGGGGACAGACATGTATGGATATGAAAATCGTAACTAAGGTTTATCATGATATGATCCCTTCTTTATGCGCATTATTTCCGAAGATGACATCTGTCATCCTGAGCGTAGCGAAGGATCTAAATCCGATTACCAAGATAAAGTCCTTCGATCTATTCAGGCTTGGGAAAGCAGTTCGTTAACTTTGAGTGCTGCCTCGAATATCGGAAGCTCTGTCTCGAACAGAGTGATCTCCTGAACCTGTGCCTTATGTACTACATTCGGATCGAGCGATGTACCTTCGGCGAGAATGATGCACGCACAATCAGTAAGACTGGATACAGCCAGGGCATTTGTATTTCCCATGATCGTAACCCAAGCAGCACCTGCAGGAGCCTTGCTCATAGCAACACTGAGCAGGTCACAGCAAAAAGGACGGGTAATCTCTTTATTCATGTCACCCTCGTTCAGAAGAGTAAACTCGGGTATGTTTTTCAATTCATTTACAGTCATATATTTCTCCATTTTATTTAGATCCTTCGCATTCGCTCAGGATGACATATTGAGGATATACTATAATTAATTGTAGGAACCAGGACAGGCGGGAGCCGGTGTCTGGTATAAAAATATAAGCGTGTCGAGGATATGCTTCGACTGATGCATCATTGGAGCAAGGCAAAAATCGGTTATCCAAACCGATTTTTGAACGAAGCATAAGTTCGTCCGGCATCAGGCGGACGAACGCTTGCGAGTGTCCGCAGCGGAAATGATGAAGCAGTCGTTTAGCATATCCCGACTAAGCGGTGACGATTTTTATAGCAGACACCGGCTTCCGCCTGCCCGTACCTTATGTAACATTTACAGATGCGAAAACTCATCAGAAATCTTGTGGATGTACTCACGAAGGATATGGATGCAGTCCTTCTCGTTAGCCACACCCCTTACGATATCCCTCGCCAGAGCCCTGCAGGTAGGAGCACCGCAGGAACCGCAGTCAAGTCCGGGGAACTTCTTACACAGCTCGAGGAGCACCGCAGGAACCGCAGTCAAGACCGGGGAATTTCTTGCACAGTTCGTCAACCTGAGCCATCTTGTTGAGTGACTCCAATAAGCTGTCAGCCAGCTTGAATACAGGCAGATACTTAACATCCTTGGTCCACTCGGGATGGATCTCTTTGGGAGCCTCATGAACCTTGGCAACAGGCAGGTACTTTCTTAAACTCTTAAGTTTCACGATAGCCAAGAACGGATTCTCAACCTGGAGAACACCGCCTACGCAGCCGCCCGTACAGGCATTAAGCTCTATAAATGACAGCTCGCTTGAAAACTTGCTGTCCTCGAGATCTTCAAGAACTTTGATAACATTTTCTATACCGTCGGCAGAAAGATACGAATCAGTAAGCAGTCCGGCTGCTTCGCCACCGATACGGCCCCAGCCGATACCGATGCGGCCTGATTCGGACAGATCCTCAACCTTGTTCTCTTCAACCACGTGAGTCATGGCCGAGATAAGCTTGGGATAGATATCTTTTATGGCAACGACCTGGTCAACATTGCTCTTCTCGTAGCCGATAGGAGACTTGACCGAGGTAACCTTTGCGGGACAGGGAGAGAGGAAGAAGATGCCGATATCCTCTGAAGGAAGCCCTGTTTTCTCTATGGCACGTTTCCTTGCCATTTCAGCCGCAATCTCCATGGGAGGCTTGATAGGCATCAGGTGCTCTAGGAGATTAGGGAAACGTACACGTATAAGACGGACTATTGAAGGACATGCGGTACTGATGATAGGCCATTTGTCCTTGTGTTCTTCTATATATTTTCTTGAAAGGAGACTCACTACCTCCGCAGCGGCACTTACCTCAAACACATCATCAAAGCCCATCTCTTTAAGAGCGGAGAGTACGATGTTAACGTCATCAAGATTATTTGCCTGTGCGTACAGGGACGGTGCGGGCAGTGCCACAACATATTTGTAGTTGTGGATATTGTCCATGGAGTCCGTGGTAGCCAGTTTCGCATGGTTTTTACATATTCTTATGCATTCACCGCAGTCAATGCAGTATTCCTTGGTAATGACAGCCTTTCCGTTACGTACACGGATGGCCTCGGTCGGACATCGTTTGATACAGTTGATACACCCTTTACATAGGTCCTTGTCCAGGTGGACCGATGTGTAAAATTCACCCATTTTTTGTTACTTCTCCTTGTTTATTAAGATCCTTCGCTTTTGCCCGGGATGACAGATAAAATTAACCTTCCCGATAATGACAAAGGATGACAGTTATATTAAAAGTTTACCTTCATAGTAACGGTGGTCCCGACTCCGAGCTCGGTCTCGATATTCATCTCATCGGAATACTTCTTCATGTTCGGAAGTCCCATGCCTGCACCGAAGCCCAAGGCTCTTACGTTTTCGGACGCGGTGGAATAACCTGCCTGCATGGCAAGGTCGACATCCTTGATGCCGGGGCCTTTATCCCTTAAGATCATGGTAATGTCCTTGGCGGTGATGATGACATCTATCACGCC
>CACYIR010000030.1 GCA_902774525.1 uncultured Lachnospiraceae bacterium | reverse complement strand
TGTTATGGAGTAAATTTTATTTTGATATTACATATTTCCGAAATGGTTCCGACACGCATGAACGGTCCGAACAGACCCACGCCGGAAGTCACTATGCTGTCCATATCCCCGAATTTTTTATATCCGTAGGAGTTGTCAAATACCAGTTTTACCAGCAGATTGGCGGGAAATACCTGTCCGTCATGCGTATGCCCGCACAGTGCCACATCCACGCCCGCAGCTGCCAGAGCCCTTACTTCATCAGGCTCATGATCGAGTACTATCACGGGATATCCTTCGGGTACATCTTCCATGATCTCAAGAGGTGTTTTTCTTTCGGTAATCCCTCTGCCGGGCTTAGCCAGATCGGGACGTCCGTATACATAGAAGCTGTCCGCGATCAACTCTCCTTCATCCATAAGAAGTTTTATGCCCGCACGCTCTAAGAAATCATCCATTCTCGGATCGCTTTCTTTTTTCCCCGAATAATTAAAAGTGAATCCTGCCAGTACCGCCTCGTTCACATCATGATTGCCGTAGCAGGCATATATGCCGTACTTTGTCTTAATGCTTTTGTATATCTCTATAAGTTTTTCCGGATCATCAAGTGCATCATAACTGTTATCAAATATATCTCCTGCAAAAAACACTATATCGGGCTCACATTCATTGATAAGATCCGCCATCCTCTGCATCTCTTTACATCCGATATTGTATCCCATATGGGTATCGGCTATAAGGACCGCATTCAGGCTGTCCAGTTTTCCGTCTTCTTTTTCCACTTCTATTGTATATTCCGTTATCCTTGTATCGGTAGCATGCAGCATGCCGTATGTACATATGATAGTGACAAATATGATACTTACAGTAGCTGCGGTTATGGCTACTTTTCTGGGACGTTCAAGGGATTCGTTGGAACCCTTTATCAGCTTATGTATACGCCACACAAGGCAGAAAGCCAGATAACAGAGTGTCGGGAATCCCGCATACATCAGTACTCCCAACCATATACTCCCGTAATGCTGGAAAGCATTCTTGGCCTTTGATGCCGGAAGTAAAAATCCTATGGGCATCGCAAGTGCCGCAAAGATAAAAATTATATATACAAATATCTTTATGGGCTTCTGATACTTATTGCCTATGCAGGCCTTTATCCATCTGCACAGCATAAAAGCCAGAAGCCACGTTTCAAAAAAATATAAAGGACTATAAGCAAATGCCAACATTACAAAAAAACTCCGAAATCATTAAAACTTATTCTGCAGACTCCGTAACCTCTGCAGGATGCTGGTCGGGATAATCCGTTATACCCGCTCCGGTATTGGGATTGACACCTGAATAAATGATATCTCCCATAAATACAAGAAGCAGCAGTATGCAGACAGGTGCCGCAACGCGCAGTCTCCATTTTCTGAACAGGTTGTCACATACAGGACCTAAGAAGTATACCGTGATCATACCGAATACCGCAAAAAGCAGCAGTCCTTCGGCACAGATTCTTCCCTGTACATTAAGGAAATACCCTGTGTAATCCCACCATTGTGCATGATACAGTACATCAAGTACCGTAGCTGTCGTATACTCCATGATACCGCACAGGACTATGGTGGTGAAAAACAGTGCAATCGGCTTCTTTCTAAGCCTGAACAAAAGTATCAGTATGACAATCCCGCCGAACCCGTATATCGGTACATACGGGCCTTTTAAGAATCCTCTGTTTACAAATACGCCGTCTTCATACAGATGAAGTCCGACTTCCCAAAGCCATCCGATAAACGAAAACATGAAAAACATGAGTATTATTGACCAGATGGAATATCTCCGTACATAATGAAGGTATTCTATGTTCGGAGGCTTTATCATGTTAAGTATGGTCTTACGATATGCAGGGAACAGTCTGAAAGGATATATCCTTTTCTCAAAAACCGCCTGCCTGGTGCTTATCTTCTGCTGATGCTCCTCATATTCGCACAGCTGTGCCTCAGTCTTGTTCGCAAACAGGACGACTCCGAAATTCCTGGCTATAAAACCGGATATGCCCTTCATCTTAGGCGGCAGTTCCACATCCTCTTCCGCCAGACTCTTTATATCCGCATAGGCTTCATCGATATGCTCGTCATCAGCCTTGACAAACAGGAACCTGTCATTTAAAAGTTCTGCCTCGGGTACCTGCTTCTTTTTCTTTTTGATAAGTATACGGAGCTCCGAGTAATACTCTCCGAATACTGCGGCCTCATAAGCGTTGACAAAGAATAACTCCAGAAGACCGAAGGTAAAAAGCGAAAGGAATTTCCAGCCTATAAAAGACAGGCTGAGCTTAAATGCCTCAAATTTGTGCCCGTCCATCATGGCTGTGGAAAGCTTTCTTGCCTCCTTGGCCGATACCGAAGGATTCTCCGCCAGTATGTAAGGTACCATCATATACCTGTACGACCTGATGATACCGCCGAATAACGTAAGATACCAGAGCGTGGTGATGACCGATGTGGTAAAAAGTACCCAGGCCGTATGGAACCATCTGCCTGATTTTATCAGGTAGAATACACGTCTTATGGGGACCGTCTCATATGTCCTCGACTCCAGTACAAATCTGTTTGAAACAACTTTAAATACATTAAGTAAAAAATACCAGATAAATATCGTAAGGATGATCATGAATATGATCAGCAGTACGGCAGCAACGTTATCTGATTTGAACATCGTGGCAACACCGGTAAAGATACGGTTAAAAAGCTTGCCCGATGTTAAGGCGTTTGCTATCTGTGCAAAAACGCCCTGCGTTTTTCCCACTTCTATCGGTCCGATATATGATGACTCCATGGCCTGGCTGTCAATATTTCCCACAACCTCGGTCACACTGTCTTTTACTCCTGTCAGCCCGTCCTTAATACCGACCACTCCGTCAATCAGTGAATCCGGTTTTTCAGTTATATTATCCTTCAGCTTGCTCGCGCTGTCCCATACCTTATCGGCTCCGAATCCGCTGGTGATATATTGGAACACATCCGCTACACCGCCGAATTTCTCGTCCAGTATGGTATTGGATATACCGTCTGTATCCAGAGAAACCTCTCTTGAAAGTGCCTTTTTGAACGAACCGAATGAGGAAGCATTCTCTACACCGATAAACGATGTGAATGCCATGATCAGAACGATTATCCAGTAGTGGGACTTAAGGACATTAAGTCCCCTTTCCTTTAATACTTTTCTGTTCACTTTGTTTAGTCCTCCGACCCGTCATAAAGCTTCGGAGTCCCTATAACCTGTTTATAAAGGTCAAGACCGAAGCTCGTAAGCTCGGGTACACTCTGGATCATCTTGAAGGTCCTCTGTCCGTCGGATTTTCTCTCCGCACAGAAGAACGTAATCCCTGAATCCTCACCCTTTTTGGTTCTTTCCTCTGACTCGCTGTACATCTTCTTGGCGAATGAAAGAAGGTGGGTAACGGTAAGTATTTTTACTCCCGCTTCATTTAATGCTTTAATGATATCATATGCGATTATGGAACCGTCCACCTCTGTAGTGGTGGCGAAGGATTCGTTCAGAAGCACCAGGCTCCTGTCATCAAGGTTTTCTATGATGGAATTCATCCTTCCGAGCTCCTCGTCAAGTCGTCCGCTGTTCATCGCACTGTCCTCACGGCGTGTGAAATGCGTAAACAGTGACGGGAAAATACCGCTTGAGAAATCCTCTGCGGCCACAGGAAGCCCCGCCTGCATCATAACCTGTGCAATACCTACACTTCTTAAGAATGTCGATTTTCCGCCCTGATTGGCTCCTGTGATAATGACCAGCTGCTTGTTTAAGATGCTGCAGGTATTACCTACGGCATTTACACGCTGCTCCATACACATAACGAACTCTTTTAATTCTATAAAAGAAAGATTCTTATTGTCACAGACTGTCGGGAAGCAGTACTCTATACCGCTCCTCTTCATGTGATGTCTTAAGTTTACGGCACCTCTGTAAAATGCCGTCTGCAGCATAAGCTGCTCAAAGAATCCGGAAAACTTCTCGATAAAGCTTCTTGTAAATGACATCGCATAATTGACAATGTTCTGTTCGAGCGCCTCAACCTGCTTTTCTATGGCAGGTGTCAGTTTCGATGAAAACGAATTCGGTGCAAGCGAATTCTTAAACTCAACGATCTTTGCGATAGTACTCTTGGGATTTCTGTATTTAATGCTTTCCGAATCGACATCCTCAAGAACAATATCCTCTAACTTAAGACCTGCACGGAGTTTGCCCCTGAACGTGATCTTGGGCATGTGTGTATAGACACTTCCGTCCTTATCCTCGTTTCCTTTTGTATAGAACGAAACGTCACTTATCAGTTTCTCGATATTTTTCTCGTATTCATCGTCAAATTCGATGCACATTCTTTCCGCTAAGGCTTTAAGGCCCTCAGATTCAAAGAAAGTATGGTACTTCTTTAAAAGTGCTTTTATCTCCTTTAATCCGCCGGCAAAAAGCTCGGTAAGATGTATCTGTTTTTCCGCCCAGGCAGCTAAGTCCTGTCTTCCGGTATAGCCGGATTTTCTGCCCAGCTTATCCCACTCAGACATGATCCTGCCGGATTCGGCATAGAGCTGTTTGATAAAGTCCTCATTTGCAAGACAGTCCTTTATGATCTCCTGCCTGAATACTATCTCGTCTTTTGTAACCAGGGGCGCCACCATAACCTTGCTCATGGTATCGTATATAAAGGCGTCCTGATCTTTTATGTTTTTTACCGACCCGTTTTCAAATACTACGTCCTTGCCGGCATTTGTATACAGTGTTTTAAGACCCAGATCCTGTACTATGCTTTTTGCATCATAATATTTCTTAATGCCCGCCCATTCACGGTCCTTATATAGCAGATAAACATTCATGCTCTGTTCATTATTCCTTTCAATCTGTCAGAAAGGCTTGTATAATCAAGCCGGTATTTCTTTATCTGATTCTCGGCACAGCCCTCGTAGGCTACCTTTTTCCTTAATATCTTAAAGTTCTGTATGCCGTTTTCATCAAGCTGTGCGGAAAGTCCTGCCACATGCTCATCGGTATCGCAAAGCTCACTTAAATGAGTTACGTAAATGCCGTGACAGCCCTTTTCAATGAAATGCGCAAGAACGTTTTTACCCATTATTATGGCATCATAATTGGCTGCTGTCGTAAAGAGCTCATTTATTACGATAAATGCGTTGTCCCTGGAGTGCTTCATCATGGGCGAGAGCCTTACAAGCTCCTCCATAAGCTTTCCTCTTCCGCTTTCAACACTTTCCTCTACGGAAAAATGTGTCAGGATATCTGTAAACCAGTGAACATTTGCGGATTTAGCGGCGACATTAAGTCCCATCATCGAAAAATAAACAAGCTGTCCCAGGCTCCTCGCAAATGTGGTTTTTCCGCCCTGATTCGGACCTGTAAGTACAAAAAACAGATCTTTATCATCATAGTAAAAATCGTTGCTTACCACGATCTTACCCTTATCATGGTTGACCAGGGCTAAAGCCAGATCGTACAGTCCTTCTGCCTCTATCTTCTTTTCAGCGTTGCATTCCGGTTCACAGAATACCATACCGATCTCTTCCATTTTCGTTTCAAACTCATAAAACGAAAGATAGAAAGCAAGCTCATCCGCAAGCCTCGAATAGCAGGTGTCTTCGAACTCCGAGCAGTCATCGTACAGTTTTTCTGCCCTTTTGAACCATTCGGGGATACGCTTTGAAACTACCTTTACCACTTCCTGTTCAAACCCGGTAAGTTCAAACACCTTGGCAAACGGATTGACAAATGCCTCATCGTTATCTTTATCAAAAAAGTTCAGGAACTCTTCATATGTAGCATATGAAGGCTTATCGTTTTCCTCGTCATCCTTTTTGTCATCGTCGTCGGATACATCCACCGATATCCTGCCCTTTTCATAGGTGACTTTGACATCTAAAGCATCAAGCTCTGATGAAAGTGTTTCAGCCTTTTCATGCTTATCCTTAAAGTTCTCCGACGAAACGGTACTGCCCAGGTATTCAAGCAATGCGTTCATGCCGGCGGATTGAAGTGAAGCTTCTTTCAGATCGCTGTACAGGTTAAGCAGATTTTCGGTATAAAGCTTTATGGCGTAAATGTTCCATACCGTTTTCTGTATATCTCCCCTGGTTTCCTTTTTCTTTCTTTCAAGCTCCCTGAACTCGGTATAGTTTTCGACATATTTCGTAAGAGCCTCAAAAAGACCCTTTGTACGTATGTCCCTGTATATAAGCCTGCGGTACTCCGAACACTCCTCATCAAGAGGGAAATACTCATAATATGCACGTATCCTTCTGTTTCCGAGGGTTACCCTCTCAAGTATCTGATCTATATTAAGATCCAGAAAAAAGGCCGGTTCCGTTAATCCTTTAACGGGCTCTTTTAAATCTAAAATGCTCTCAAATCCCATTGTTTTTCTCCTG
Organism: uncultured Lachnospiraceae bacterium; assembly: GCA_902774525.1. Lineage (GTDB taxonomy): Bacteria > Bacillota > Clostridia > Lachnospirales > Lachnospiraceae > RUG11977. The sequence continues at coordinate 8,895 of CACYIR010000030.1, read as the reverse complement.
TCCTGCAGTCTTTTGTCAGGACTTAAACATATAAAAAGTGAATCGTTTTATCTTAAAGTTGCACACTCCATTAAAGGATACCTCATTCTGCGGGTTATGTCAAGTTAAATGGTGCCCGTGGCATTTGACTTAGTTACCTTTTTTTGCTATACTAATATTTAATTTTACCCGATATGTGAGGAAGAAAAAGTGATACTACAGGTAAGCAACATAACAAAGAGTTTCGGAACGGATGTGATACTTTCCGATGTCTCGTTTCATATAGAAGCAAATCAGAAGGCTGCGATCGTCGGTATAAACGGTGCAGGTAAGTCCACACTGCTTAAAATAATCACAGGCGAGCTTAAAGCCGATAAAGGTACGGTCTCCATACAGAAGGACGCGACCATAGGGATATTAAAACAGACTCAAGGGTTAACGGATACCAACACCATCTATGAGGAAGTCCTGTCGGTAAAAGCGGATCTTTTAGCTTTAGAGGAGAACATCCGCCGTACCGAGCATATGCTGAAAAGTTTAAGCGGCGACGAGCTCGAGCAGGCATTAAACAGATATTCCAGGATGAACCAGGAATTTGAAAATGCAAACGGCTATGCCATAAAAAGTGAGATCACCGGATGTCTTAAAGGCTTGGGATTCGGTGAGGACGAGTTCTCAAAGTCCGTAAGCACTCTCTCCGGCGGTCAGAAGACACGTGTTGCCTTGGCAAAGCTTCTGCTCTCAAAACCGGACATACTGATGCTCGACGAGCCTACCAACCACCTTGATATGGATGCCATACGCTGGCTGGAAGGATTCTTAAGCGCATACAAAGGAGCCGTAATCCTTGTGGCACACGACAGATATTTCCTTGACCGCATTGTATCCAAGGTGATCGAGATAGAGAATACACATGCTCATTCATATGACGGCAATTATACCGTGTTTGCGGAAAAGAAAAAGCAGTTAAGAGATGCCTACATCAAGCAGTATCTTAACCAGCAGCGTGAGATCAAGCACCAGGAGGCCGTGATCGAAAAACTTAAATCCTTTAACCGCGAAAAATCCATAAAAAGAGCCGAAAGCCGCGAAAAGCAGCTTGCAAAAATAGAAAGGCTGGAACTCCCGAAGGAAGTAAATGCCGAGATGGATATCCGCTTAGAGCCCAATATCACAAGCGGTAACGATGTCTTAACCGTAAGAGGTCTTGCAAAGTCCTTCGGAGACCTCACACTTTTTACGGATACGGATTTTGAGGTAAAAAGAGGCGACAAGGTTGCCATCATCGGTGCAAACGGTACCGGAAAAACCACATTGCTCAAGATCCTTAACGGGATCACTTCTCCCGATGCAGGCAGCTTCAAACTCGGGGCAAAAGTCTATACCGGTTACTACGATCAGGAACACCATGTACTCGATCCCGATAAGACCGTATTTGAAGAGATACAGGATACCTATCCCGATATGGATAATACAAAGGTACGTAATGTACTCGCCGCTTTCCTTTTTACGGGCGACGATGTGTTTAAGCTGATAAAGGACTTGAGCGGCGGCGAAAAAGGACGTGTATCCTTAGCCAAGCTTATGCTTTCCGATGCCAACCTGCTGTACCTGGACGAGCCTACCAACCACCTCGATATAATCTCCAAGGAGATACTCGAGCAGGCTGTCTCATCCTATAAGGGTACCGTGATATATGTATCCCACGACAGATACTTTATCAATAAGACCGCCACCCGTATCATGGAGCTTAAAGACAAGCACTTTATATCCTTTGACGGTACTTATGATTATTATCTTGAAAAAAGGGATATGCTGATAGGACTGGCAGAAAACAATGCCGCTAAAAACAGCACTTCTTCCGCTGCCGGGGCAAATGCCGCTGCCGCTCCCGCCGAATCGGCCGGCTCCCGCGAATCCTGGGAAAATGCCAAAAAGCAACAGGCTCTTCAGAGAAAGCTTGAAAACGAGTTTAAGAAAACCGAAGAAGAAATAAACAGTCTGGAAAAACGCAACGCAGAGCTGGATGAACTTATGCAGCTCCCGGAGAATGCCACCGTTCCCTCAAAGCTTCTGGAGCTTTCCGGTGAGCATGAGAAAAACGACGAAAGACTTGAAACACTTATGAAACAATGGGAAGAACTATACGAGAGGATAAATCAATGAACAAACTGCTTTCCATAATAGTCCCCTGTTATAACGAAGAAGAGGTGCTCCCGATATTTATCGAAGCGATCGCAAAAGTAAGGGATGAACTGAATAGTATCCCGGACCACCCCTGTGATACGGAACTTCTGTTTATCGATGACGGCTCATCCGATGCCACTTTGGAGGTTCTTAAGTCATTCCACCAAAATGACAATACCGTACGCTACGTATCCTTTTCCAGGAACTTCGGAAAGGAAGCCGCCATACTTGCAGGCTTACAAAATGCAAAGGGTGATCTTGTAGTGCTGATGGATGCGGATCTCCAGCATCCGCCCGAACTGCTCCCACAGATGTACAATGAGCTTATCTCCTCACGCTGTGATTCGGTAGCCATGTACAGGGATGACAGAAAAAAGGAGGGATTTTTCAGAAGACATTTTTCCTCTCTGTTTTTTAAGATAATGAATAAGATGTCAAAGCTGAACATCATAAACGGTGCTACCGACTTCCGTATGATGAAGCGTGTTATGGTAAATGCCATACTCTCCATGCCGGAGAACAACCGTTTCAGTAAGGGTATATTCAACTGGGTGGGCTTTAATACAAAATGGCTACCCTTTGAAACAGGCAAAAGACCTGCCGGAGAATCAAAGTGGTCGGCAGGAAAGCTTATCTCCTATTCCTTCGATGCTATCTTAAGCTTCTCTGAAGTACCGCTTAAGATCTGCTCATGGATGGGTATAATCTTCTGCTTCATCTCTTTTCTGATCGGTATTTTCCATTTCGTGAAAACCCTGATATTCGGCGATCCTGTGGCAGGCTTCCCTACTCTCTATCTGATGCTGCTCCTGATAGGCGGTCTAATTCTGCTTTTCCTGGGTATTACAGGACAATATCTCGCGCGGATATATCTGGAAATCAAGCAGCGTCCGGTGTATATTGTAAAGGAAACAGAAACAGATACCGATAAAGGAGACTAAACATGCTTTTCGCTTTTCTTTACATTACAATCACATACAGACGGTCAAGTATTTTCGGCGGTAACGCTTTTTATATCGTAATGGGACTGGTCATGCTGGGACTGGCCGGCTGGCTGTTCTACAGGAAAGTATACCGTTACGGACTGTTAAAAAAAGCCTGCACTGTTCCGGTGGAGGCAAGGGTTTATTCCGTTGACTCCAAATTCGGCGGAAAAGGCGGGCGTTATTATAATGTAACCTACGAATATTATTTCAATGAAAAAAGATATATCAACAACAGAGACATCTGGGAACAGACCAGATGGCATCGTCCGGAGGAAGGCAGTATCGTAACCATAATGATCAATCCGTATTTTCCGGAAGATTATTATGATGCGCTCCTCCACAATGCAAGAAAAAACGGCATAATCATCGGGATCATATCCATAATAAGCGCAGGCGTGATCTTTGCAATACCTTTTCTTGCATGATGACTTAAATCATCTTAACCTGTTTGTTTCGAACTTCGAACGTGTTCTTAACACGTCACAGATATAACTAATCCTTTCATAGGGGTCAGTGCTGTTTGACACAATGTCCAGACTGGCCTCTATATTATTTAAAGCTCTGTCATCAAGTTCTTCCCCTTTGTCCTCGATGATCTTTAACTTTTCCACGGAAGCTTCCGCCTCCAGAAATCTTAACAGAATAGGATTAACCTCATCCATAGTGCTCTCCCCCTTATATCCTTATCCTTATTTTATCGGTCTTTCTGGCCGAATAGTAATCGGCGTATTCCTTGGTGATCAGATTGTATCTTACCATCATATCAAGGTCATTCTCAAAAGCTGAATTTGTAATCTTATCATCCTCAACCATGGACTGCAGAAGGCTTCTTATCCTCTCCTGATAATCATTCTGGGTGATAACGTTATCCGTCCAGAATATCCTGTTCTCATAAGCCATCTTAAAGTACTTGGAATAGTTGCCCTTAAGGTTTAACGAATCAAATACCTTGAATTCAAAATCAAATTTGTTGAAAAGCTTTCTCAAGGATCTCGGAGTAACCGCTATCTTCCCGCCCAAGATATACAGATTCTTATACATGACGCTGGTATCGTTCATATTGGAACCGGGATAAAGCGCAGGCAGCAGATCTCCGAACAAGACGTTAACTTCCTTATCGTTTCTGATCTCTTCATAGCTTTCCGGCATACGGTCTTCCACGTTCTTTTTGTAGGTAACGTTTAAGAAATCCTTCATGGGCATGAGTTCCGTACGCAATGCGCTTTCCACAAGTACGATATTGGCTGTCTTACCCTTATCCTGTATAAATGCCGGAACCCTGTGTGCCGATACCTCATTCCACGAATCGATGAAAACAGGAGTATATCTTCTGTCATCCCTGCGGACCCTGAGCATTTTCCTTCTGGCCTTTATCTGCTTGGGTGTAGGTTTAACTTTTTCCTTTTCTGCATTACCTTTGTTACTCTCGGGAGTATCTTCAAGATCCGACGCATGCCTGATCTTCCTGTCTGCAACATCGGTAGAAAGCTCTGCGTTTATTTTCTCCGCTTTCTTTATCAGTTCTTCGGTTAATACTCCTTTTTCCTGCTCTTCTTTTTCGTCAGTCTCTATAAATGCTTCAGCTTCGGCAAGCTTATCGGTTTTTTCGGGAGTTTCCTCTTCCGTGGAGGTTTTCCCGCCTAAAGAGCCGAGAGCCAGCCCTTCCACACCTATGGCCACATCCGACAGATCATCGGCAAACATTGAGAAATCAATATTCTCCATGCCTGCAGGCGGTTCGGATATTTCATCATCCGTATCGGAAGAGGTATCTTCCTTGCCTTTTTTGCCTTTTTTGTCTTTTTTATCCTTTTTATCCTGCCCTGCGGTATTTTTACCTTTATCAGCCATGCTGACATCTATATCGACAAAGGAAAACGAAAAAAGCACAAGTAATCCTGCGATCATGAGAAGTGCACCGCCGCCGAGCATGATAAGTGAGCTTTTAACAATACCCAGGATCATAAGTATCAGACCCGCAACTATCAATACCAGCACGGTCGACAGAACGGCTCTGGCTTTTTTCTCTCCGTATTTTAATGTCAGCAAAAGCTTTTTTAACATTGTTTCACCTTAAACTTTAAAAAATTCTTTTACTTTTTCCACTACTTCCTGTCCCATCGCATATCCGTGATCGTACAGTTCGCGGAGCTTATCCGGATTACGCGTGATAAGCTTCGGAAGTGTTATCTCGGGATAAAATGCTATGGCCTGATTTTGGAGCACAAGCTCCTCTACGTAATCAAGGTCCGAATTATATTTATAAGGTCTTTCCTTAATGGTCTTTATAAAGTTTTTATGCCAGAAATACCTTGTGGTGATCAGCTTGCTTGTTTTAAGCTCTTTTCTGTAACGGCTCTGCTGGGTAAGGATCACAAGATTCCTCTGTACTCCGTCGGAAAGAGCTTTCCTGATCGGTATGGCATCCGCCATTCCGCCGTCGGTCATGGGTCTTCCGTCCACATATTTCGTTCTGCTGATGACCGGAAAAGAATTGGATGCACAGCACATATCCATCAGGTATTTCTTATCCTCATACTCATTGATATATACAGGCTCTCCGGTCTTCAGATCCGTAAGGCACATGGTAAGCGTCTGACCCGATTCGAAAAACGCATCATAATCTATCGGCAGAAGCTCATTCGGTATCTTGTCAAACATAAGCTTAATGTTTATGACCGACCCCCTTAAAAAGAAATTCGACCACGAAAACAGCTTCTTTGTAGGAACCGTTTCGAGCAATGATTTTCTGGCCCATCCCGGCTGCTTGGAAATATAACTGATGCCGATATATGCTCCTGCAGAAACAGAATAGACATGTTTAAAATATATTTGATTTTCCAATAAACGGTCAAGTATCCCGGCTGAGAAAAGGCATCTGGTACCTCCGCCCTCGAGTACAAGACCTCCGTCTATGAGCATAAATCGTCCTCCGTTTTTATCACAATCATAGAAATTATATCACATTAGGATTTTTTTTTCAAGGAAAGCATAAAACCCCGCGCACATATCAACACGGCACGGGGTTCGGTTTTACGCGGTTTTCTTTTTTTCTTCCTCTTCAAGCTTCCTGTAATCGGTTTTTCCGATCTTGGTCTGGGGAAGTGAATCACGGAATTCTATCTCATTGGGTTTAGCATATTTTGCAAACTTTGACCTGCAGTAATCGACGAGTTCCTTTTTGGTCTCCTCATCGGGGTTCTGGCCTTCCTTAAGTACTATGAATGCCTTGATCTTCTGCATTCTGTACTTGTCGGCAACACCGATAACACAGGCCTTCTCTACCTTAGGATGCTCCTCTAATACAGCCTCTACCTGATTGGGATATACATTGTATCCCGATGCGATGATCATCCTCTTTGCACGTCCCTTGAAGAATACAAATCCTTCTTCATCCATCATGCCGAGGTCTCCTGTATACAGCCACTTAACGCCGTTCTCGTCCTCGCGTAAGGTCTGCGCTGTCTCCTCGGGATTACCGATGTATTCCTTCATTACAAGAGGACCGCTTATGATGATCTCTCCTGTCTCGCCGGGCTTCATTTCCTTACCGGTATCACGGTCTACTATCTTGAATGACATATCAGCAAACGGGAATCCTATGCTGCCGCGCTTAGCACCCTCCTTGGGTGAAAGGCAGCATGCGGACAGTGTCTCCGTAGCACCGTAACCCTCACGTACCTGTACGGGCGAATTATGCTCGGAAAGGAACCTGTCAAATCTGTCCTTAAGCTCGGGTGAAAGGCTGTCGCCGCCCGAGAATATACCCTTTAAGTGACTGAAATCAAGTCCGTGGATGTGGGGAACCCTGAGTATTGCCTCAAACAGGGTAGGCACACCTGCAAAATACGAACATTTTGATTCGGATATAAGCTTTACATAGCTCTTAGCCGTAAATCTCGGTATAAGTATGGTCTCAGCACCCGCATACAGCATGCAGTGGATGCATATGCCGAGTCCGAAGCCGTGGAACATGGGCATGGCTGCTATGAATTTATCGCCAGGAGTAAGTACCGGTACGGTAGCTTTTATCATGATGGCCTGGGAATTGAAATTATGGTTGGTAAGTACAACTCCCTTGGTAGTACCTGTAGTTCCGCCCGAGAAAAGGATAACTGCGGGATCATGAGGCTGACGGCTCTCTGCAAAAGGACCTTCATAGTCTTTTCCGAGATCAAGGAAAGTATTCCATCTGATGATGCTCTCAGTCTCTTCTACCTTCTCTGTTTTACGGCCTGCGGTCATCTTATATGCCACGTTCTTCGGGAACACAAGTCCGTCCTGGATACCGGTAACTATGGTAAGCCTTACCTCCGAAGCCTCCAGGATATTCTCGAATTTTCCGAATAACTGGTCTAAGGTCACTACCATTACGGCCCTTGAGGTCTTCAGGTAGTAATCGATCTCTCTTTCCGATGATAAGGGATGTATCATGCTGGCTATACCGCCCGCAAGATTTACCGCATATAAGAGGACTAAAGCCTGGGGACAGTTGGGAAGTGCTATGGTAACACACTCGCCGGGCTTAAGACCTGCACTCTTCAATGCCTTTGCCGCAAGCTCGACCTGTTTGCGCATACCCTTATAGGTAACCTTTCTGCCTAAAAATTCATATGCGATATATCCGGGATAGATATCAGCCGCACGGAAAAGTGCATCACACATTGTCCCGTCATAGTAGTTTAATATTGTATCAGCTCCGTCGCTTTCATCGTGGTAGAGCTTTTCAAATATATCTCTTGTATCTTCTTTTTTTCTGAACCCAAGCATTTTTATTCAACCTCTTCCAATGCATCGCTGAAATTATCCAGATCTTCCGGCTTTAACATATCCTTCATATAAGGAACCGCATCAATAAATTTGAATGTTCTTCCTGTTTCAAGCAAAGGATGGTTAAGAACCTGAGGGAACATTTTCTCTACTATCGCACGGAGCTTGGGAGTATCAAGGATCTCGCCTACCGTGGTCTTCTCTATGCTGTATTTTGAATTAACTGCCGCCTTAGGCTCAAGCTTTTTAACATGGGACATGTCTGCTCCCCACTCAAAGCCTGCCTCCAATGCTTTCTGGTTAGCCATTACCACAAGCTCGCCCTTACTTGCAAGCTTCTTTGTAAGACCTGCAACCACGATCTCCTTAGGCAGCATCTTGGTGAATCCCAAAAGGGCTCCGATAAGGATCATGTTGGCCATTCTGATATCACCGATCTCTTTAGCCATATCGTCGGCAGGCACATCAAGAAGATATACTCCGCCGCTTCTGATCTTGCTCTTTGCACGGCTTGAATTTCTGATAACAAGACCGTCCGGAACAAGCTCGGCAAGACCCTTCTGGCATGCGTCATCGCTCATGGCTATCATTCCCATACACTTGCCGGGAAGAGGTGAAAGGATGGGCTTATCCGAAAGCATAACGGTACATTTTGCTATACCGCCGCGCTGTGCTGCTCCATACCACGGAACAAAGGTAGAAAAACCGATCGCAGCGGCTGTTGAGGCAAGAGAAGCTCCTGCTGACATTACACCCTGTCCGCCTGTACCTGATATAAGTAATGAGTATTTCATTCTCCAAACCTCTCTTCCTTGTCCACAAATGTCTTGCACTCAAAATACTTTTCTGTCTGCTTCTCCATAAACTCTAATGAGGTCACGGGATCGCATTTCCATGTTGTAGGACAGTTAGTAAGGAGCTCGATAAATGAGAAGCCCTTGTTTTCAAGCTGGTTCTTAAAGCCCTTGATGAT
>CACYIR010000029.1 GCA_902774525.1 uncultured Lachnospiraceae bacterium | reverse complement strand
GGTGTACATACCGCCCTTGCCTACGCCCGAGCCTGGTCCCTTGCCCATGGAGAGGATCTCATCATTTATTACGTCTACTGTATCGATGAATTTTGCTTCAGGATTTTTCCCGGGATCGTCTGTATAGAGACCGTCTTTGTCAGTCAGAAGTATCAGCAGATCTGCATGGACAAGTGCTGCAACTATTGCAGAAAGGGTATCATTGTCACCGAATTCGATTTCGTCCGTAGCTACGGTATCATTCTCGTTTACTATCGGTACAACGCCCATCTTGAGAAGTTCATCAAATGTGCTGCGTGCATTGTGACGGCTCTCAGGATCGATCATGGTGTTTTTGGTCATAAGGATCTGAGCTGCATTGCGAAGGTATTCTGCAAAGAGCTTCTGGTATACCATCATCAGTCTGGCCTGGCCCACTGCCGCACATGCCTGCTCTCCTGCTTTATGATCAGGTCTCTTTGCAAGTCCCAGTGCTTTTACGCCTACTGCGATAGCACCTGATGAGACGAGGACTACTTCTTTTCCTTCGTTGCACTGGTTGGTTATGATACGTACCAGCTTTTCTATGCGCACAAGGTTTAGGTTTCCTGTCTCAGGATGCACGAGCGATGATGATCCTATTTTTATGACTATTCTTTTTTTGTCTTTGATGTATGAACGATCTGACATTTTTTGTTCCTCGCAATTTTATTCTAAGATCCTTCGCTTTCGCTTAAGGATGACAATCGTTACCGTTTGATGATCATGGCAACATGCTTTTAATACAGGATCCCCTGAATTTTCATCTGGATGCTGCGGATACCGTTATATTCGTTGATCTCGGGCACATAGCTTATGGTGAGTTTTATATCGTTGTCCTTTCCCTCAAATGCCCGGTCCACCTGGGCGGTGCCGTACTTTTCCGATAACGCCAGGATCACCTCATCGGCGTCCTTAAAGCAGACTGCGCTGTATCTTACGCCCTTGCTGTCCTCCATGGTCATTTTAAGGAAGTTGTTGTTTTTACCGATACGCCTCATCCGCACCACTTTATTGTTCCTGTCGCCGAATAACGGAGCGGGATTCTCGGGCCCGCACGGTGCAAAAAGCTGCAGTTCCTCGACGCTTTTTTCATCAAATGCGCTTATAGGCACAGCCGCATCGAGGAGGACTTTTTTCTTCATATCCTCTTCGGTCAGCGTACATAAGGCATTTATCTTGTCCCTGAACACGGCTACATTTTCTTCCGGGAGGCTCAGTCCCGCAGCCATGGGATGACCGCCGAACTTAGTGAAAAGCTCCGAGCACTTCTGCATTTCCCCGAACATGTTGTAACCCGGTATGGAACGTCCGGATCCTTTTATCATATCCTTGCCTTTTGTAAGGACAAATACGGGCTTTATATACTTTTCCCTTATGCGTCCCGCTATGATGCCTGCCAGGCTCTCATGACAGTCCGGAAGCTCCACTATAAGCACCCTGTCGGTGATGCCTTCACTCTCGATACCCTTAAGCGCCTTTTCCGTCTCGCTTACGGTCATGGATTTACGCTCTTCGTTCAGTTCCCTGCATTCTCCGGCATACTTTAGAGCTTGCGCCGGATCTTCTGCCAAAAGCATATGCAGGGCGCGTCCTGCAAGGTCAAGCCTTCCCGTCGCATTGAGGCAGGGGCCGATAATGAAGCCCACCGTATGGTCCGATATGACTCCTTTTATGTCACATAAGTCTATCAGAGCCTTAAGTCCCATGTTTATGCTTCCGTCATCAGTGCAGGATGCGGAATGGTATTTTTCGTTAAGTTTTTTAAGTCCCAACGACGCGATCGTCTTATTTTCTTTGTGTAACGGAACCACATCGCAGATAGTGGCGATAGCCATGTATTCGATGTACCTGTAATAAGGTGACCTATCCGCTTTATCACTCTGCTGCGTTGAAGGGGTCAGACCCCTGTTTAAAAGTTCGACAGCAGGGTCCACTATGACACTTGCATCAGGGAGTATTTCCGGCAGCTCATGATGATCGGTCACTATGAGAGTGATGCCTCTTTCCTTTGCTTCCTCTGCGGCATCCGTGGCCGATATGCCGTTATCGCACGTGAGCACGGTATCTATCCCGTCCTCCGAAGCTTTTACTATCATATCCGCGTTAATACCGTAGCCGTCGCGTATCCTGTCCGGAATATAGAAATCAGCTTCCGCCCCCAGTTTCTTCAAAGCGTCATACAGGATAAAGGTGGACATGATACCGTCGGCGTCATAATCACCTATGATCCTGATCTTTTTGCGGGACGAAAGCTTCTCTTCTATGATGTCGGCCGCTTCCTTAAGATTTCTCATAAGAGTACCCGGATGAAGGTTGTCTTCATCCGGATACAGAAATTCCCTTATCTCTTCTTCAGTGGTTTTATCCCTGTTGATGAGAAGTCTGGCGGTGGACGCGGTCACACCGAAAGTATTCATTATAAAACCGAAATCGCCTTTTTTATTACAAACAGACCATTTTTCGTTACAATCCATCATTCAGCCTTTTTCTTTTTCTTCTGGAACAGATGCCAGATGCCGCCTGAAATGCATACCGATGAGAAGCCGCCTGCTATGATACCTGCGATAAGCGGGATGGCGAATTCTCTGACTGATGATACACCAAGGATGGCAAGGAGCACAACCATGATAAGGGTGGTCAATGAAGTGTAGATACTTCTGGTAAATGTCTGGGAAATACTCTTGTTAACAATATCTGCTACGCTTTCCTTATCAAGCTTTTCCGCCATGTTCTCACGGATACGGTCAAAGATAACGATGGTAGCATTGATCGAGTAACCTACGATGGTAAGCAGACATGCGATAAATGTGTTACCTACAGAGATAAACTCCTTAGCTATGGCATAAACCGTGATAACTACGAGCACGTCATGAAGAAGTGCTATAACTGATGAAAGACCGAAGCTGATATTCTTAAATCTGAACCAGATGTATATAAGCATACAGATGGTAGCTACAATAACGGCTACAAGAGCATCCTTCTTCATCTCTCCCGATACTGTAGCACCTACGCTCTCGGTAGTGATGTTATCCTGATTTACGTTATAAGATGATGTAATAATACTTGTAAGCTTTGCCCTGTCGTCGGTTGAAAGTTCTTTTGTTCTAACTGTAAAGGTAGATGTACCTCTTTCCTGCGAGATAACAGCACTCTGTCCGAGCTCAGCCGTGATCTTCTGATCAAGGCTCTCCTTGATATCCGAAGGAAGCTCGCCGTCTACCGTAAAGGTGGTAGCTGTACCGCCTGAGAAATCAAGTCCGTAGTTGAAAGGAGCATCGATGGTACAGGTGTTAACGATGATGGCAACAGCACCTGCTAAGATAACAATACCTGAAATGATCGCGAACTTAGGGAAGTTCTCGATGATGCGCATCTTCTTGTAGCCCTTCTTCTCACCGAAGCAGCCAACCTTGTCAGCACCTAAGTCAACAAGTGCATTAAGTATGAACTTGGTCACAAACAATGCGGTGATCATGGAAAGGATGATACCGATGGCAAGTGTCTGTGCAAAGCCTTTGACTGTACCGGATCCTAAGAAGTAAAGCACGATAGCTGCGATGATGGTAGTAACGTTACCGTCAACGATAGCTGAAAGAGCCTTGCTGAAACCGATCTTAATACTTGAACGTACTGTCTTTCCCGTACCGAGCTCTTCCTGGATACGTGTGAAGATGATGACATTCGCATCTACCGCCATACCGATGGAAAGGATGATACCTGCGATACCGGGAAGTGTAAGTGTAACCTCAAACAGGTTGAGGCAGATAACCATAAAGCCTACGTAGAATACAAGTGCAAGTGAAGCGGCAACACCGGGTACACGATACATGATGATCATGAACAGGATGATAAGTCCGATACCGATGAGACCTGCGATAAGTGAAGTATCAAGTGCGTTCTCACCGAGTGAAGCACCTTCTACATAATATCTTAATACTGAAAGTTCAAGAGGAAGGGCACCGACTCTGATCGTGGTAGCAAGTACATTGCTCTCGTCAAAATTAGCCTGTCCCATGATCTGTGCACGGCCTTCGCTGATAACTGAAGATACGCCGGGTGCAGATACGATCTCGCCGTCATATACGATGGCGATGATGTTCTCTATGGTACCTGCCGAACGGTAGCTGTATGCATACTCTGTAGCATCTGCAAACTTCTGTGTACCTTCCGACTTAAATGTAAGATCTACAACATACTGAACGCCCTGTATCTGATCCTGATACATCTGGGGCTGTGCGTCTAAGATATCCGAACCGTCTACTACAAGTCCGCCGTCGGAAATGATGGCATCCAAAGGACGTGCAAGCTTGTATGATCCGTCAAGGTCTCTCTCGATATTGACTGTACCGTCGGGACTCTTACCATATATAAAATAAATATTACCTGCATCACCAAGTGTCTTAAGTACCTCATCGGCGCTCGATACACCGGGGATGGCAACAGTGATCCTGTTATCTCCCTCAGGATAAACCTCAGCTTCTGTACTGAAGCCCTCGGCACGCTTCTGCATCTTATAAACCGTATCGCTCATCTCTGCAGAAGTGGGATCCTCTTTTACGGTCTGGTAAGTAATACTTACGCCGCCTGCGAGGTCGAGTCCGAGCTTAACATCACTGGCACTTCCGCTCTTGTCGGTACCGAATCCGCGTATCGAAATAAATGCGATGGCACCGATACAGATAAGTGCGATAAGTAATTTTGCAAAACCTTTACTCTTCATAGTATCCTCCAAAAAACTAAAGAAAATTTCATATGTCGGGCTGTTAAGCCCATACTGATTTATCATATCACATATTTATCTTAATGTCAAAGAGCAAAAGTTTATATTTTTTTAATTGACGAAAATAATACAATATGGTAGTATGTAAGTAGTTTTAAAAACTACATCTTTTGGAGATTAAAACAGAGTCATTCATTATTTAATACTGTTTTAATGTGAAAGTATTGGAAAGGAAAACGTATTAATATCAATTAATACGACGCAAACACAATGTCGGAAAGTAAAAGACCATTTATCATTTCCACTGACACGACAGCAGATCTGCCCGAGGAGTTCGTAAAGGAAAACGGACTCGTTCTTCACAGGCTCCACTACATCGTAGACGGAACCACCTACGGTGATGATCTGGAATTGGAGATCACCGATTTCTTCAACCGTATGAGAAACGGTGCCACAGTATCAACCTTCGCTACCAATCCCGATAAGTCCAAGGAGATATTCCGTAAGCAGCTCTCTGAAGGATATGATGTACTCCACATCGCATTCTCATCAGGATTAAGTTCCGCTTACAACAACTCTGAGGTAGCAGCCAAGGAAGTACTCCCCGAGTTCCCCGGAGCAAGGATAGAGGTTATAGACTCTCTCGCCGCATCAGGCGGACAGGGACTCTACGTATGGTATGCATTGCAGCTTCAAAAAGCAGGCAAAAGCATGGATGAGATAATAAGCTGGCTCAAAGAGAACAAGCTCCATACCTGCCACACATTTACAGTAGACGATCTGGCATACCTCCACAGAGGCGGCCGTATCTCTAAGACAGTAAAGATATTCGGTACCCTGCTCAATGTTAAGCCCGTACTTCACGTAGATAACGAAGGAAAGCTTGTCCCCGTAAAGAACGTAAGAGGCAGAAAAAAGGCCCTCATCACCTTAGTGGACCAGATGGAGGAACACTTAGGCAACTTCAGGCCTGCCGATCAGAACCAGATGATATGTATCACTCACGGAGACTGCCTCGCTGATGCCGAATTCGTAAGGGATGAGATAAAGAAAAGATTCGGATATGAGAACTTCATGATAAGCTACTTATCACCTACCATCGGCTCACATGCCGGCCCCGGTACTGTCGCTCTCTTCTACATGGGAAGGGAAAGATAAGGCAGACCGCCGGGTTTGATCATATTATCTTCTTTCGAATTTGTCGGAGGGTCCGGGACACCGGACCCCTTTTTTATGGTTGAACCCGGGAGACGGACTAATATCACATCGCCCTCATCCAAAAAGAATTCCGTCCCGTATACATCGGACTTTTCAGTTTGATAATCTTCTGCTGCCCACATGTCGCACATACCTGCTTCAACATTTTCCTCTAAGTTGGAATATGACATGATGACCGTGCCGTCCTTAGTATATGCTTCTATCCGGAAGCAGACTGCAAGATAACCTTCCTTTTCCCAGAAAAGCTCATCAAATGTACATCCGTCATATATATCAAGATACCCGTCAAGGTCAAAGCCTGTATCCACACAATACCAGGTATCGGGTAAGCTGTATTCGAAGCTCCATACACAGATACTGCTGTCTGCACTTTCAATCTCACTGCTTCCTGTTCCTTCATCTTCAGGCGGTATGCTTTTCACTCCCCGCTCCGCGATGAGTGTTTTCCCTTCTTTCAGAATATTCTCCCCGTCTTTTCCTCCGGCTCCCTGATAATAAATATCGACCTGTTTTTTAGTCCCGTCCGCAGATATATGATAAAACTCAGGTATTATCCTGATGCCTGAAAGTTCATGCTGCATTCTGCTGCCGGAAGTTTTTAAGTAAAAGCTCCATATATAACCGCTTTTTAACATCCCGGCGTTTTTTACCTTAGGTGAATCTCCGTCCAGTAACGGCAGGTTTTCTACTCCGTAACCGGTATACTGTCCTTCAAATACACCCTTCCACTCATAACTGTCAGAAGATATATTATAAAGAGTAAGCCCGTACAGCCTTCCGGTCACTTCCAGAAAAGCCTCATCCGTATATATTATATTGCCCCCGCGGTCAAATACCTCCGCTTTTACGCTGTATATGCCTTCTTCCGTATCATCCGGCACCCGGTACGCCGGGTACGGTATATGCTTCGTACCTGCTTTTATCCTGATACCATTAAGGGTAAGAACGTCAAAATCGAATTCCACCAGAACATCATCGCCGTATTCATCTATGGTAAGGCTGATGACAGAAGATTCATCGTTTCCTACTACCGCCTGAGGAAGATCCTTTTGGGCATAGTGGTACTGTACATATTTCAGGTTTTCATCCGAGATATGTATATGTACCGGCTTTCTTACCTCCTCCAACGTACACGGGATATATATGACTCCCGCCGAGAACGGGACTTCCTTCTCAGGTTCATATGTAAAGGCCAGATTCCCCGAATCGGGGTCACCCGGTACGGCTATCCACAGCGTATCGGAGCTTTCATCAAAGTCATATTCACAGTCACTGCAGCTCTCATACGTCCTGCCCGTGATAAGACTGTTATCCGTAATAAAGCTTCCGTATATATAACCCGCTTTTACAGTCATGCCGCTGCCGGTATGAAACAGCCTGTAGCTGTGATAGGCATCACTTGTTGAATTATTGTCATATACTCTTGTCTCGGCGTCAGGTGAGTAGGGGCTGTCCGTAAAATATGTTATTCTTTTTACCTTTCCGCATGTCGTACAGTACCATGTGACATCATTGCCGAAACCTCCGAAATGCTCATGTACCGCCTCGTACGGGGCACATTTCCCGCAGATCACCTCATATGCCCCTTCTTTTTTAAATAAAGGGCTCAAACTTACACCGTCCGGAGTTACAATATCCGTTAAAGGTATCTTGTAAGCCCAGCTAAGCTTCCCGTTTATCCCGTGCCAGTACAGCTTTTTCCCGTCGAAGAACTGTGGGATGAGCTGCTCTGAAACTATATCCCCGCTCTCCTCATCAATATATCTTATAAGGAGTGAATCCTCTGATCTTACTTCACTGCACATGATATATACGGTACAGAACCCGCCGGAATCCCCGGTCTTAAAATCCACATAATATCCGTCTTCCTTCCTCAAAGAACCCGATGACATTCCGTATATTTTATCATCCTGCATATTAAAGGTATCCACAAAGCCCATACTTCCAGAAGCAAGTACCGATGCATTGTCCCCGTACAGGATACCGTCGAGTGATACAGGCTCGTACAGCTTACCGTTCTTATATATGGTATCCGATAGTCTCACTGTATAGGTATTATCAAAAGCGTACTTACCGGTCAGTGAATCCGTATTGATGATATTTTCAAGTTTTATACAGTCTGTATCTCCTGTCAGCCTGTCATAGAAAAAGTATTTCACCGTAAGCTCCGACTCGGAATAAAGAGGATCTTCCGTATCCGTAATATCCGGGAACGGGGTAATATCCGGGAACGGCGTGACATCAGGGAACGGGGTAACATCCGGATCCGGAGTCACATCGGGTTCCGGTGTAACTTCAGGTCCGGATGTCGGCCCGGGGTTTAGCTCATTATCCGCATTTGTTACCGGCACATACAGTATTACATCATATACATTTTCCCGGCCTATACCCAATGAATATATGCTGTCCGTTTTTTTCAGGTATCCACCCCGTACCAGATGACTACCCGATGCATCGGTGTATTTTATCGTATTACCGTCAGCTGATTGTCTGTCCTTCTCCGGATCCCATAGGGGAAAGCTTCGTTTATTTTTCGGGTCTGTATTATAGACATAGTACACCCTCATTATATTGCCTTTTACATCTTTTCTTGTCCCCGGCTCAAGGCTTGCATATTTTTTTCCGTCAACTCCGTTAATTATATACGGGACAGTTTTTATCCAATAAGCGTTACCTGCAAGTGTACCTCTTTCCCTTCTGACAACTCTCCCGTATTCGTTATAGTATGCGGTATATACCTCACAAAAGCTCTTAAAGGGGACAGGTATATTCATACAGGCTTCCTGGGAGGTTCTGGTCGCTTCCGTGTTGCTCCAGGTGAGTTTAAAAAGGTCGCTGTACCTGTAAAACGGCACATCATTCACCACTTTGTTGCTTTTGTGCCATGCATCGTCAGCACTTCCGCCCGTTATGGAAAACACATGATGAATATAAAGGCTTCCGCGCCTGCCCTGTGCGGCAGCATTTTCAAGAAACTCTAAAAGAATGCTTCCGTCTATAACGTAGGTTGTAGTTATGTAGCCGTCATCATCAGCCTCATCACTGTCATACCAGTAAAAGCTTTTGGTCTTATCTGCGTCCTTTTCTTTTACCGAGCTGCCGTTCAAAGCTACGGTAAGCTCCATGGAATAATCATTGCCCGAGGAGTTGAGTGAAGACAGATCATCGTATGCCGATACCTCATTTAAAGAGATCACAAACTTCGCAGTATAGTATCTTATGCTGCTGCCTGAGGAATAGTGCTTTCTTGTATAATATACCTTGTTGTCGTTTTCCTTATAGGTGATGTCTCCGGTACTGCCAAGGCGGTATGAGATATCATTTCCGCCTGCTGCAGATGCTATGATCCCGGTTACGGCAAGTATCACTAAAGCCATAAAGGTACAGGATGCAGCTATCATAGAAATTTTATGTTTTCTGTGTAAATGTCCCATATCCGCCCTCCTTCCGTTTTTTTACCCGGTTTTTTACCCCTAGTATCAGAACTTTTTTTAGCCTATCTTCCGGGCAGCTTATACAGCCACGGATAAAGTCCCGAATAATCGATCATGATACCGCGTGATGTATTGCTGCAGCATAAGCATCCGTACATATCGGCCGACCCGCTCGTATTAAAATAGAAATCCGTCCATGTACCCATTTTATATCCCATATAGAGGCTTCCAAGCACACTTCTTGTAAACAAAGTACCGGGTTCATACCCTCTTTTTACGGGATACAGATAGCCGTATGTATCCTGGTCTATACCCGTTGTTTTTCCGTTTTCAAGCGGAAGGTCTGATACCACTCTCATATGTGCATATACCTTACAGTTGTATTCCCCGTTATACCAATATACAAGAGAGCTGTCAGAATATACGGCATCACATTCTATGACCGTTTTATTCTCCCTGCAGTGTTTTATATAATCGGCAAGTTCCTCCTCGGTCAGATATTTTTTCATTGTGTCCTGCCATTCCTTATCCTTCTCTATGGTCCTGTAATCTACATTCAGGGCATACGTATAGAACTCTGCCGAACTGGCCGCAAGCTCCTTCGGGACATCGTCATTCCTGAAGGTATCAAGAAATACGTTCGAACTGTACGAGAAATCCGGTCCGGGGTATTCAAGGGAATCGAACTTCTCTATTTCTTTAGGGAATACGAAGGTAAAGTTCTTTCTTTTCATCCTGGTCAAAAGGTCATCCGCTCCCAAGCCTTCTCCTTTGTCAAAAAATGATCCCGAGGTCATGCCGTTAAACCCGGTCTCATATATTTCATTAGGAAAAGAATCAAGTATATATGCATAAAGGGAAGCATTCTTCGGAAGATTATCCCTTCTTATCACTTTAAAGTCAGAGGATAATGAATACCTTTCGGAACTGGCAAAAAGCATATCAGCCATCTTTAATGCTTCTTTACGGCTTATTTTTTTTGCCGGGTTTATTACTCTTAAGGCAGAATATGCTGCTTCAGCCTTTCCTGCAAGGTAACCTCTTATGTAAGCTCCTGCAAGCTTTTTTGCGGCAGCCGCAGAGGAAATCTTATTACTGTCCGCTATCCTTTCACCAAGGACCATCTCTATATCTGCATCTTTAACCGAGCTCTTATCAAGCAGCCTGTCGGCATCGTATATGAGTACCGCCGCTCTTTCCACGGTAAGTTTTTTCTTCAGTTTCTTTATACCCGATGCTTTTATCAGCTTTATCTTTACTGAAGCCGCACAATATGCAGCATCTTTATCGGAAAGTTTATATTTTGAAGCATATTTCTTTATGGTCTTTTCCTTTATCTTACTCCCGTTAACCTTTATGACCCCGTTATTAATGCTTAATGTATATCCCCCGGCTTTTTTCCCGCTGTCCGCTATCCCGTCCGTTATCCTTTCCAAAAGTTCTATCCCTGTTATATACTTTTCCGCACAGTATGCATTAATATCAGGCAGAGCGGCCGTTAGGACTGCCGTAAGAAACAATACGATAATGCAGTCCATTATTAAACTGTTCCTTATTAATCTTTTACTCATCATGTCCCCTTCTTTCTATACAATAACTGCAGGGCAAAGCTCCCATCATGATACACCCTTTCTCTGAAAAGAATACATATACGGTATCACCTGAATACGGACATCCCGACAGATGATATATCCCTTCTTGGTCAACGATATACCCCGTTCTTTCGGTTACCGAGGCTGAAGAAAAGCAATATCCGGAATAGTTTTCTGTTCGTAACGGGTAATCCCTCAGATATGCCGCAAATACGGTATCATGTTCATCAGAACCGTCTTCATAGGCTATCAGTCCGCTTTTTATATATCCTGTACCGTCAGGTCCTGTTATCCCATCGGTATCCTCCGGTATATCAATGTCTGCCTCCCCGGCATACGTATACAGGTAATACCCGTCCCTTACTCCTATCATAAATACCGGTACATATTTTTTAAAATCCGATACTGCCTGTGGCATTTCGATGATACCTAAGGATGCATACATAGAATAAAAAAATGCCTCTATCGCTCTCTGCTCCGCAAGTTCACCTTTTTCCTCATTATATGAAGCCAGCTCACCCGCTGCAGCTTCAGCCGCCCTCTCAAGTTTCTCCGAAAGCCCGGCTTTTTCTCTTTCGCCGTATCTCTTTTCCGACAGCCTCATATCAGTGACCATGATCGTTCCTATGGCAAATACTGCAAACAATAAAACAAAATGGTATACCTTCATATGAAAATCCCTCTAATACGTTCTTTTCCGTCTGACGGCGGTATAGAGTACCGAATCCCTGTCAAATATCTTAAGAGTTACCGTATCCCCCGGAAGCAGCCTGAATTCACCTTTAGTTTCGATCTCCTCCGATATCTCATCCATAGTTAAAAGCTCCCTTCCGGAATATACCTCACGTCCCCCGTCATCTGAAGGCTCATCATATACTGCATCTCTCTGTATGTATATGGTAAAAAACAAACCGGCATTACCCTTTATGCTTTCATTAAGCTTATTTAAAAGCGCATCGGATATCCCTTCAGCCTGTACGGTATATGAGATAAAATCATCGGCACAGCGTACGGCATCCTCTGTTTTCAGGTTTTGTGCCGTCGATACTGCCCATAGGGAAGGTACAATGAAAAGAACTATGATAAATATCAATATATCGCATAGCTTACCCGCTGCATCCATTTTTCTTCCTCTCTATATGTTCCCGCATTTCATCATATACAGGTCCGGTACCTTCCGTGCTTATCTCAAACAATAGATCCGGCATATCCGCATATGACCTGCCTGTGGAAAAATACCTGTATATCGTCATGATATTATTGTAGATATGCCCTGCTTCCTTATCCCTTCTTATTTCCCTGTATGTATTTCCGTCCGAATACTTTGAACCTAAGAAAAGATTGTATAAACCGATGGTAATACCTATACAGCCTAAATACAGAGCGATACCTTTAAAAACTATTTCCGATATGACAAGCCCCTGCACGATAAAGATCATCCCCGAAACAAGGTTTGCCACAACTCCTCCCAGTATCATCATTACCGGATCGGCATTACTTTTTACCGGATACATAAGACACTGCCCCGGAGGATTTATGCCGCGGAAGCGGAATCGTTTTCCATTACCCGTATCTTCCATACTAAACCAAAGAAGCTTAAAGGACATAAAGCGATAACCTGTAAGAAGTCCTGATATCAGATGCCCCATCTCATGTATTAAAACAGCAAAAAGCAAGATACCTCCTTTATAATCCGCTGCTTATGCAATAAGAGCAGCCGCAAGCATAAGAAGCATGGTGACCGCAGCACAGAACAGGACAGCACTTACAGCAGTCTCTATAAAGTCTGAAAACTCTTCCATATTAACCTCCGACGCTTATTCTTTTATATGGAATGTATGAAACCCAGAACATATTTGCAATGCTTACTATCCTGTCCTCATATACCGGTTCTGCCGAGATGGAGACCAGTTTTCCCCTGACATCCACCGCATTTCCTTTTTCCGATATTTCTTCAAGTATTTCATCTGTATAGATACACCTGAATGTTTTTCCGTTCCTGCCGATAAGTAAGCTTCCCACGGTTATACTGACTTTCAAAGGCACACCCGCAGCGTTTATCCCGTTTATCATCTTTTCCCATTTTTCTTTGTCAATGCTCCTGTCCGCCATGATATCCTCATATGCCGACTTGAGTGCGGATCTTATTGCATTTTCCATACGTTGTGCTTCATGCACCGCTTTCATTTTCAGAGGGAGCAATGTGAGCATTATCACCGCCAACAGCCCCGCAACAATCCTTCCGATCATATGCCGACCTTTTCCAAAATGATTTAATGCTGGGTAAACTCGATATTTACCACAAGCCCGTTACTGTTTTTATAGACCTTGCCTCTGTATGAGGCATTCTCATTTATATGTGCCTTATCCGTGATCTTCGACTCCTGTGTCGAACCGGAATACTGGTTGCCCGAAGGGGTTATAGTCTTGTTGTCTGTGGTTTTAACCTGTGTTTTATTACCTGCATTACTGTAATTGGTGCCGGTGGTATCTTCCTTGGTAATGACTGTCACCGATACATACTCCGTCTGGCACATCTCATTGATGACAGATATCACCTTGGAACCCGATACATCCAGCCCGTCATACATAGTTGCACTTATCTCCGAATAATCACTCATGAGCTGGGTATACTGGGTAGTTCCTCCGTTGATGGTACTCTTTGATGAATTCGCCATGTATAAAGCAAGCGCACTTAGCACCACGGCAATGATCACCGTTACCGCCAGTACCAGTCCTTTTACTCCTATCTCCACACAGTTTCTTCTGTATATATATGCCGATCCTGTCATTTCTGTTTTTTTCATCATTTCAACTTTCCGTATCATTTTCTCTCCTTTTCTTTACCCTGATCCCGGTAATATGTATGCTACTTGTTTTTGCGGAATACCACTTCGGTGATGATCCCGTTTTTATTCTTTTTTACACTGCATTTCCATTTCGAAAACGGTCTTATGTATTTTTCATTCTCAGGGTCCGTCAGACTGCCTAACAACACTGTATCCGTAAGTGACTGAGAATTTCCGGATACACCTGTAAGTGTGACTGTGATCTGTCCCTGCATCTCTGCTCCTTCCGCCAGGTTTTTCTTTATGAAGTTTATAACATCCTCACCGTTCACAGTCAGCCCGTCATATTGCATTATGTCGCTGTTCCGTATCTCTTCCGCTTTCCTGCTCATTACGTCGGATGATGAATTAACCACCTCACGTGCCGAGTTGTACTGCGATATCATTATCGATACCAAAAGCACCGACAGCATGACCGCAGCAGCCATAAGCAGCGCCCTTGGTGCTATCTCTATGCGGTTCATATCCGGATATATGATCGTTTCTTTTTCGTCCATACTATGCATCATATTATTTAAAGACATTTCAGAAACCTCCCATGGCAATACCTGCCTGATATTCATTAAATATCTGTACGGACCTTATCATAAACGGACCCAGGAGATATCCGAACAATATCAGTCCTCCCGGTATGACTGCCAAAAGGGAAGCGAGCATTGCCTCGGAATCCAACATGATCTTCCTGTCAAGCTTTCGGTTTTCCTTGAAGTTTTCAATCTCCTGGGATATCTCCATAAAGGCATCCTCTATCCCCAGCTCCGAGACCTGTCGGAAGCAGTCTGCTATACGCCGGAAGTCCTTATCCTTTTTAGCTTCGTACATCCTGTTAAGAGCGGACTCATCGGATATATTGTATTCGTTTATGCACTGCCTGATCACCGGTTTAAACAGAGTTGAAAATCTCTCCATTTCCTCTAAAAGCGAGACTGTGCTGATACCGGGGACTTTTTTTAACATATGTATGATGCTCTGGAACTGGATGATCTCATCTTTGTATCTCGATGATGATACCGCACCTTTAAATACCAGTCCTATATCAGGGAAAAAGAAGCATACAACCGATACAGCCACTGCTATAAGGATATCTGTAATCCCGAACTTTTCGTTTTCATACTGATATATTCTTTTTAGTATCTCATCCGCTGCCGTTCCGGCGACAGACTCCGTACGTATATCTTTTTCAAGAAGCAGCTGTTCCTTTAGTTTTTCTTTTTCCATAATAATATCTTCTTCTATCAGCCGGTCCGTATACACCGGAATGAGCACCTCCATCGCAGCTATCTGTCTCGCATCGGCTGTTGATGTGAGTCCCGTAACATCAGGGGTATCATATCTGTAGATACGTGCGGAAGCATTATGCCCCGAAAAGAGCACCAGACAGCTTATGACAAATCCTGCTGCAAAATACAGTGCCTTTTGCATATAAAAGGTCTTTATCCCGTAACCTTCACTTAAGTCTTCTATCCTGTCTGCTTTTTTTCCGGCTTTTTCAGGATTCAACTTAATGAGCAGCTGCGGTATTTTAATAAAGGTCCTGATCCGGATAAGCTTTTCTGCCGCCTTATACCGTTTTCTGTCCATCATATCCCCGTCACGCAGCAGTCTCAAGGCCCTGTAACATATATATGTTATAAGGAACATCAGTACCTTAAGTACGGTACCTGAGTATCCGTAATAAAATGTATTAAGAGACGGAATGGTCGAAACGCCCCACATCGCTATAAAGGGCATAGCTAAAAGAGGAAGAACCGCTGTATACATAAGTCCCGAAAAGCGGTGTTTTTTCTCCGTAATGAAACGGATATCCTCTTCTGTTTCATTTTTCAGATGCATGCAGGAATTAAGGAATACCGAACCCTTTTCATCCTCCGCATCGCCGTTCTCTTCAACAAGCCCTGAAAGAGTAAGGAAAAGTTTGAGATATCTGTGATAAGGAGTATTCAGATATTTTTCAGACTCCTCATCCGGATCGGCAGAATCAAGGCACCTGTATATTTCCCTGATATGCCCTTTCATGATATCATCCGCTTCGTTTTCCGATACAGCTATCGCAGTCTTTACCGAACCGGTGATAAAATAGTTATGCCGTACTATGTTCAAAAAATCATCAAAAGCTTTTAAGAATCTGACCTCAAGATCCGTATATGACGAAACGATAAAGCTGTCAGCTATGAAACGTGCCGCAAAAAGTGCGGTAAAGAACGTAAATACCGAAGGGTCCGTCCAGAATACCAGCACGGATACCGGGACCGATACTGCATATATCTTTATCAGAGTACCCGTAACTTCGGACGAGCATGCCTTCATGTCATAGTTAAGATACAGCCTGTACTTCTTGATCAGAGGGGACAGAAAAAACAGAAAACCCGGTATTTTTTCAAGAATATCATACAATCCAGAAAGATAACGCACGTTTTTATTCTTCATCCGGTACGTCTCCCTCTTTTATGTTTTCCGATATGATCAAATCCCATCTGTTTATCTTCTCCATACCGGTTTTTCCGATGATCTTTTTTCTGGTATAGTCTGATATGCCGGTACAAAAACAATACGACATTGTCTCCCTGTTAAATCTGACGATATCCGATAACCGGTACATTGTTTCCGGACTTTCGGGGATTATCTCCGTGATCCTTTCTATATAGAAATTACCGTCCACATCATGTACCATATGGACATCGAAGTTCAGTATATCCACAACCTGTTTTTCCGCGATCCTTACATCGTTTATACCCAGCTCCGATACAAGAGCATTTCTTAAGTACTCTATCAGTTTTTCCGTAGTCTCATGATGAAGTGTGGTCACAGCCATCCTTGATCCCGACTGGGCTACCTGTACATATGCCCCCGCTATCTTCGGTTCGTTCACTTCTCCGACTATCAGTATGTCCGTATCCATTTTCTTGGTACCGGTTATGATGTCATATATGGTGAACTCCCCTCTTTCCTGCATCATATGTATGTTTCTCTCGGGATATACGTTATTGAGATTGAGCTCAAATGAACTCTCAGCTACACGTATTGTATACTTCGGGTTCATGAATCCGACCAGGGACTTTAAAAGTGTGGTCTTTCCGCCTCCCATGGGACCTGATATGCAGAAATTCAATTCTCCTCCCGTTATGAGTTTCAGCAGTTCTATCACTGTATTCCCGTTTTTATGTGTTATAAGAGTATCTATCCTGCGTGCATCTGAGGATTTGAATTTTCTTAAGTAAAATGCCCATCCGTCCGATACGGGCGGTCTCGCAGCCACTATACGCGAACCGTTTTTGAGTGTGCCGTGGATGACCGGATTTTTTCTGCTTAAGTTAGTCCTTATATTGTATCTGTATATGTTCTTCACCACTCTTTTTAAGTTTTCTTCCTTTTCAAATGAAAGGAATTTGAGCCGTATGAGCTTGCCATGCAATACGCAATATACCGTCTCATAATTCATGCTCTGAGCCTGTTCTTCTTTATCGTCCCGCAGTTCTTTCATGTAATCGTATTCTACCCTGCTCCGTCCGCCCACTCCT
>CACYIR010000028.1 GCA_902774525.1 uncultured Lachnospiraceae bacterium | reverse complement strand
GGCTGGGGAGTTTTTACATAATTGACTGCAAGTATCTTGTCTCCTGCTTCTTCATCGACCATGGCTGCTTCAAACTCCGCTACCTTGGCATCCATATCGTCGGGATCGAGGAAGAGCTCATCGATGCCTTTCTTTACTCCGTTCTCATGATAATACAGACCTGCTTTATCATCGTAATCCTTAAAGTAATCAAGCAGATGATGCAGCTGGTAATGCGTAAGCGTACCATCCGCATGCTGTACGGATAATGCATAAGTAAGCTCATAACATGAACCTGCACCGGATTCAAATCCGAACTTGGGGAAGTTGCTCTCGTCCTGATAATGCTTGTCCATGATCTCCTGTATCTGGCGGTCCTGCGTGGTATATATGGTTATACCGCCGTAAAATACAAGATTTTTAGCTTCTTCATAGGTATATCCGAGTTTTTCCTGAAGATCCCTGTAAAGCTCGGTAAGCATAGCATCGGTAAAGTATGAATACTGTCCTATCTCTACCTTCTCGTTGTTATTGCTGTTTTCGGCTATTCTTGTATATACATCATCAGACATAGCTTCGTTAAACTCTTCTTCTGTGATGAAGCCGTATTCCAGCATGTTTTTCAATGTACTTTCACGTCTCTTGGCATTTTCTTCCGGATGAGTGATGGGATTCATCCTGGTCGGTGAAAGAGGTATGGCAGCCAGTACCGCAGCCTCGGAAATCGTAAGCTCCGAAACTGATTTTCCGAAATATCCGAGAGAAGCGGTCTCAACACCGTAGGTTCTGTTGCCGAGGTTTACCATGTTAAGGTAGTAGGCAAATATCTCATCTTTACTGCTTACATGCTCCAGATTGATCGCAAGATACTGTTCCTGGATCTTTCTTTGTACCTTGTCGATAAAGTAAGTCTCACCGCCGCCACCGAATACCTGGTTCTTGATCAGCTGCTGTGTAAATGTCGAACCGCCGGGATTGGCTCCTTCTCTGAAAAGTGAGAAACCCGAACGGAAAATGGTCCTGATATCGATACCGTTGTGCTCATAAAAACGATGGTCCTCTGCGGCCATGAAAGCATATTTTACGCTGTCGGGCACATCATCCATTGTTATCTCTATTCTGTTTGCCGAAGGTCCCGCAAAATTCTGTGCTATGGTCCCGTCCGAATAAAGCGAGGTCGAAGTATAACCCTTAACCTCCAGTACTGCCAGCTCGATAGGGGTTGTTGTATCAAGTATTCCCTTAAAGGCTGCAAAACCGGCTACAGTACCCAGTATGGCTACTATGACCACCGCTATGACAGCTATACGGAATACATTCACCATTACCTTGCTGTACATTCGTTTGGACACTGATTTTAATTCTCTTCTTCTCTGACTTAATCCGTCCCTGCTGTAATCCATCTTAATTCTCCACCTGATAGTAACTGTTTTCAAGCAGTTCTATTTTACATTTTCCGGCGGTTATCTCCGCCATCTTTGCACGTAACCTTCCGAGTGCGATATCGTCACACAGGCAGGTCACTTCCACATTTTCGGTAAATACCGTATCTTTTAGTATTATATTCTCTTCCGAGGCTATGTAGCTGAGCTTGCCGTAGCTTGTATAGTCGGTTGCGACTTTAACTTTACTCAGAAGCCGCATATGTACCTTTTCCGCACCTTCTACCGCCGCTGCGGTTGCTTCGGAATATGCACGCACCAGACCTCCGGTGCCGAGCAGTACTCCTCCGAAATAACGCGTCACCACAACAGCCGTATTCTTCATCCCTGCTCCCCTTATAACATCAAGCATCGGACTGCCGGCGGTTTTTGAAGGTTCCCCGTCATCGCTGCATTTTTCTATGGTTTTAAATATCCTTTTTTCTCCTGTGGCATCCGTGCCCTCTTCAAGAACAATATATGCCGAACAGTTATGTCTTGCATCCCAGTACTTCTTTTTCATCTCAGCTATAAAGCCAAGTGCTTCATCTTCATTTTCCACGTGTCTGAGCGTGGCTATAAAGCGGGATTTTTTCTCCGTGATCTCATCAGCATATTCATTTTTTACCGTAATATATTCACTCATCAAAAACCCCAAATTTATCCGGTTGCAAAATTTATAAAAAGATTATATACTATACAATATTAAACAAAATATAACACAATAAAAAGGAGTACCTTTATATGAGTTTATTAACTGACTGGCGCAAAGAAGCCTACGAAAAAGAAAGAAATGATTATGATGCAAACAATTTCTGGAAGAACTACTTCGAAATTGAAAAGGGCATCTATTCTCAGATCCTTTCTCAAAACGGAACCCCTGTCACCGGCACCGTAAAAGGTCTTGCTGAAAAATTCGGCACAGACATCTCCATCATGACCGGTTTCCTTGACGGTATCAATGACAGCTTAAAGACACCGAACCCCATCGAGGAAATGACCGAGGATACCGAGGTAAGTCTTGACTACGATCCCGAAAAGCTGTATTACAACATGGTAGCTGCAAAAGCAGACTGGCTGTACGGACTTTCCGAATGGAACGATATCCTTACCGAGGAACGCCGTAAAGAGCTCTACAAGGAGCAGAAGGCATCCGGCACCATACGTGTTGAGAAAAAGCCCGGCCGTAACGATCCCTGTCCCTGCGGTTCAGGTAAGAAGTATAAGTTCTGCTGCGGCAGGAACTGATCCGGATCCGGCACATTCAATCTTTTTAATAAATCATACGATTAATCCATGTCATTCTGAACGCAGTGAAGAATCCTACAGATACTTCGCTAAAGCTCAGGATGACATTTTTTATAACTCGTACCCTATTGCCAAAAGCATCTTTCTTGCGCTGTCTACAGAGTCGATACCCATGGAATTCTTGATGGGAGCAAACTCTCTTTCCCTTACTACCTCAAACGGCAGACAGCTTCCCATCATCTGAACAAAATCAAGTGTAAGCGTTTCAAGCTTATATGCGTTAGGTTCCTGAGGATCCACTGTGATGTAACCTGTAGGCGAATCCTTTGACTCTGCTAAGTAAGGTACCTTCTTCTTTACTATATGTACAGGCATCTCATTTCTTACTATGCTGTCCATCTCCTTTACACGGAAGAGATAATTAAGTATTACGCCGTAATCGTATGCAGGCTCACCTTCCTCATCCTTGGCCTGCATCAGCTCATCCGTCATCTCGTAATACTCCACAACAGAAGGCTGTCCGTCCTCTAAGCAGATAGAGCCTACCTTCTCACCGGGATCGGCCTTCTTTACCACCTTGGCTCCCGTGGCGCAGCCGCTCTTAATGGTCGCACCGACAAATACGGGATCCGCTATTCTCTGGAGCACATTGTCTATAGCAAATACGTTGATGTATTCTATTCCTTTTTCCTTGCACAGCTTGTCAAGTCCCGCATTCATCATGGATGAATAGAAACCGCCGTTGCCGTTGGGTGACATAGCGAATTCATCGGGCTTTGCAAACAGGATCTTTCCGTTATAATCCACACAGGGTGACATATCCTGTGCAAAGAATTTTATATATGCGGGATTGTATCCGAAGCATTTATGCTCTACAAGGAATTCCTTTATCTCCCTGTCATTCATGATATTGGTCATGATAAACAACGGTATCCATGCACCTGTCTGATTTACCACATCCATCATGTTCTCAAACATTCTCTGGAAAATATATACCGGCTTTGTGATGCCTATATCATACATGCCTTTTGCATGATGGCTTCCGAGTCTGGTACCCATACCTCCGGCAAGCACCAAAGCACCGACCTTTCCTGCCTTTATGGCTTCAACGCCTATTTTCTCATACTCGTCTCTGTTCTTCTCTATCTCGGCAAGCTTCATAGTCTTTATAGGCTCGA
The DNA here is from genome assembly GCA_902774525.1 of uncultured Lachnospiraceae bacterium. Lineage (GTDB taxonomy): Bacteria > Bacillota > Clostridia > Lachnospirales > Lachnospiraceae > RUG11977. The sequence goes on along the minus strand of CACYIR010000028.1, from coordinate 14,553 downwards.
TAAATCCGCGTGCCTTTTCTTTTTCCTTTAAGGCCTTGAGAAAAGTAAAATCAAGGAAATCACATTGCCTCAAAATCCTCGCTTTATCTCTTTCGTTCATTTTGCTTACCTTTTCGAGTATCTCCTCCTGATCATATGTAAGCATTATTTCCTTAAATCTGCTCTCTTCCATTTCTTCCTCCGGATACTTTTTATTTTCTTATGATGTTTTCCTCTCCTATGGAATATTCATCACATAACTCCCCGATAAGTTCATCAAGGGTCTTTTTCTCTTTATCTGTCAGTCCTCCGTTTTCATCCGGACTGTAAACGATCACTATCTTGTCGCCTTCTCCGGGCGCCCTCTCTTCAAGCGGTATCATCATGATACATACACCGTCTGTACCTATGGCATAATGTGCTCCTGTTTCTATAATGTCACTGCCCTTAGAAAGCGGATTGAGCAGATCGGCACGTTCATATCTGTTCCTCAGTTCCAGTGCACTGAGTCCTGTCTGTTCGCTCTTTTTCACCAGGATGATGCCGGTCAAAGGCCCCTTCTCTCCGGTACGGGTAACGCCGTTCACGCTTAAGTACAGACTGTCATCCTTAACGCTTAAGCCGGCAGATTTTTTTAACTCTCCTATAAGAAAGATAACGATAAACGTCAGGCAGGCCAGTACCAGAAAGGTGGCGATGATAACTGCCAGCCGTTTTTTCATTCTCCTTCTTCTCCATTCTTTTTTCGTCATATCCATCACTCTTAATATTTGATTTCACGGCATTCCAAACCAAGTATATAATACCTCATTTGGCAAAATTTGTCAAATTTCGGGTATAAGAAAAGGCTGCCCTTAAGGACAGCCTTATAACATTATGTATTATTCCGTAAAAACTTTTCTCGGAGCCTTGTTTTTAGCGAGCTCTATCATCGTTTCAGACGGTTCAAACAGTATCTTCAAGCGGTTAGATTCATCACTCGTAATGATGCAGTATTTCTTTGCATCCTTTACGTGTGACGAAAAATCCCTTACTTTAAGTCCTGAGTCATTATATTTACCCATTTCCGCGGAGTTTTCGGGAGCCATTATCTCTACGTTGTCAAGATCAATCCTCAGCACGTTTTTCCTGCTTTCTCCGCCGCTGATCCTGTCAAAATCTATCTGTCCGTCACAGTATATATACTCGTATTCCGCATCAAGCCTGGGGAACAGATAAAACCAGCATAAGCAGCCTAAGCCAATACCGAGCAGAGCCAGTACTTTCTGTCCGATAAGCATTCCGAATGTAAACAGGATACCTATCAGAAGTATAACTCCAATCTTAGCCAGATACGTAGAAACGTCTGCCTTACGCTTTACTGATGCTTCAGTGTAAGAACCGGTCATATGGTGTCTCCTTTTTAGTACATGCCCTGAGGTGCTACGGGTGCTGCGGGAGCGGGCTCCTTAATGGTAGCTACTGCTGCCTCGGTGGTGAGGAATGTGGATGCTACGCTTGTTGCATTCTGTAATGCAGAACGTGCAACCTTGGTAGGATCAAGGATACCTGCTGATACCATGTTAACATACTTGTCATCAAGTGCATTGTATCCCATGCCTGCTTTTGATTCTCTAACCTTGTTAACTACTACGCTGCCTTCAACACCGGCATTCTCAGCGATAGTGTAAAGAGGAGCCTCAAGTGCCTTAAGAACGATCTGTGCACCGGTCTTCTCATCGCCTTCAAGCTTGGCAACCTTCTTAGCTGCCTCTGCTGCTGCATGGATATATGTAGATCCGCCGCCTGCTATGATACCTTCCTCAACTGCTGCACGTGTAGCGTTAAGAGCATCTTCCATACGGAGCTTCTTCTCTTTCATCTCAGCCTCTGTAGCCGCACCGACACGGATAACTGCTACGCCGCCTGAAAGCTTTGCAAGACGCTCCTGTAATTTTTCCTTATCAAAATCAGATGTTGTCTCAGCGATCTGAGCCTTGATCTGAGCGATACGAGCCTTGATCTCGCCTGCATCGCCCCCGCCGTCAACGATGATGGTGTTTTCCTTCTGAACCTTAACAGACTTAGCCCTTCCAAGCTGATCCATAGTGGTATCCTTAAGCTCAAGTCCGAGCTCTTCTGTGATAACTGTACCGCCTGTAAGGATTGCGATATCCTGAAGCATAGCCTTACGTCTGTCACCGTATCCGGGAGCCTTAACAGCTACTACTGTAAATACTCCACGGAGCTTGTTAAGAACAAGTGTTGAAAGAGCCTCGCCCTCAACATCCTCAGCGATGATGAGAAGCTTTCTTCCGCTCTTCATGATCTCTTCAAGTATAGGAAGGATATCCTGGATATTGCTGATCTTCTTATCTGTGATAAGGATCATGGGATCGTCAAGTACTGCTTCCATCTTATCCATATCTGTTGCCATATATGCTGAAACATAACCCTTGTCAAACTGCATACCTTCAACAAGGTCAAGCTCTGTCTGCATTGTCTTTGACTCTTCGATAGTGATAACGCCGTCCTTACTTACCTTATCCATGGCATCTGCTACCATCTCGCCTACCTTCTCATCGCCTGCAGAGATAGCTGCTACCTTGGCGATCTGCTCCTTGCCGTTAACCTTTGCAGAATACTTAAGGATTGCTGCTACTGCTGCATCACATGCCTTCTGCATACCGTTACGGAGGATGATGGGATTAGCACCTGCTGCTAAGTTCTTAACGCCCTCATTGATCATAGCCTGTGCAAGAACTGTAGCTGTAGTGGTACCGTCACCTGCTACATCATTTGTCTTTGTAGCTACTTCCTTAACGATCTGAGCACCCATGTTCTCGAATGAATCCTCAAGCTCGATCTCCTTAGCGATGGTAACACCGTCGTTTGTGATGAGGGGTGAGCCGTAAGACTTGTCAAGGATAACGTTTCTTCCCTTAGGTCCTAATGTAACCTTAACTGTATCTGCCAATTTATTTACACCGTTGCACAGAGAGGTTCTTGCTTCTGTGCCGTTCTTGATCTCTTTTGCCATTTTTGACATCTCCTTTGTTTACTCTTTTGAAATTCGAAAAATCTGTATTATTCAACTACTGCGATAACATCGTTCTGTTTAACAATGATATACTCTTCGCCGTCAAGCTTAACTTCGGTTCCTGCATACTTGGAGTAGATAACCTTCTCTCCAACCTTAACCTGCATCTTTACTTCTTTACCGTCGATAACTCCGCCGGGGCCTACTGCTATAACCTCAGCCTGCTGGGGCTTCTCCTGTGCCTTGGGAGTAAGAATGATACCTGATTTGGTAGTTTCTTCAGCTTCAAGCTGCTTTAAAACAATTTTGTCACCTAAAGGTCTTAACTTCATGACTAACGCCTCCTGTTTATTCATCTTGTTAGCACTCTACATTTTTGAGTGCTAATCAACTACATGATATAATACCACGATTTATAAAAATTGCAAGCACTTTTTTCATATTTTATGTTTTTTTTACAATTGCAATTCGATACTGTCAAGCTTCTTTATAGCCCTGACTAAAGCGTCCTTGGAATTCTTCCATGGAGCATCGACATTCCTGTAATCGAACTTATCGGTATACCACTCAACATCATCACAGACACGCTTCATATTCTCTAAGAAAAGCTTGTCAAGCTTCGCCGTAAAATCTTTTAATGCTCCGCCGCTCATATGTGCGTCAGCGGCATCATAAAGGACTGCGTAATGATTTACGCAGAAGCCCTTTGATGAATCAAATTTGGTCTTAAAAGCGGAATCCTTTTCATAAAGATAGAAAACAGTATCTATATATCTGTCAAATATCCTGGTGATGCGGTCGCAGATATAGCAGCTTTTCCCGAGCTGGCGCATATATGCCGACACTGCAGAACCTTCCGTGTTCTTCTTAAAAAGTCCGCCTCCGCTGCTGCGGCCTTTTTTCTGAGCCTTCTCAGTCTCTTTGATCAGATTCTGCATATGGGTATGAAGCATAAGACCGAGTCCCAAACGGTTCTGGTTGCCGTACATCATCTCTACATGCTTTGCACAGAATCCCACCTCATTGGTCTCCATACGGACATCATCTTCCATATAGGAAGGTCCCATAGTAAACTCTATGGCATTTTTTTCAAGTGATGCGTACATGGCACACACGGGGCATTCTGAATCCTCATTAAATGCGTCATTGACCGGAATGGCATATAATTGTTCGTCCATACTGTTTCCTCCAACAATAATTTATTCTTAAGATGATCTTATCTCGCTTATAGCTTCTTTGATACGTCTTGCCTTATCCTTTATCCTCTCGCTTACAGCTCTGTTGATAAGGATTTTTTCTACAAACTTCAAAGCATCATTGTATCTTCCCGTCTCATAATCAAGAGCGCTTAAAAGATAGAAGAAGGTATACTCATCAAGACCGCATATCGGGAAGCTTTCTTTAAGCAGAGCTTCCGTAAACCCTTCGGCAGCCTTTAAAAGATATCCGTTTTCTTCTTCGGAAAACCGGCTCATCATAGCTTCCCTGCCGGGCACATCCTCGGCGATACTCTCAGCTTTTCCTCGTGTAAGCCAGCCCAGAGTCAGGCAGATATACGCTCTCTCGCTTATCTTCCCTCTTTTTACCACGGTACTGACAAGAGCAAGCTTGCCTCTTGCTATGGCTTCATCATATGAATATGTATCGCCGTCATATTTAAGACCGGTAAAGTTCATGCTGATCTTTTCTTTGACAAGCCTGGCCTGACCGGATGAAAGATGTGTGAAATCCCTTGTGAGAGCCGCATATCCGCATACGGGACATGCCGTAACATTATATTTCATGGTATCAAGCTCTTTGTATCTGGGTCTTAAGTCCGTATCCTGCGATATCATCCTGGCCTTTCCCGGACGGATGGCACGCTCTTTAAACTCTTTTCCGCAGCACGGACATTCCACATTTTTCAGGTAGATAAGGTCTTTTTCTTCAAGTTCCTTAACCTCTTTGGCTTTTTCAGCCTTCTTCTTTTCTTCGTCGGCCTTTTGCTTTTTGTCATTAAAAAGTTCGATATTGCTCAGGTTCCCGAGTCCCATGGACTCAAGTCCCGATAAAACGTCACTCATATGCTGCCTCTCTTAAAAATATATATGGCTGTCTATTATCTTATAGCTTTTCCCTTTGGCCTCACATTTCTCCTTTGATGAAGAAATATGGCTGTTGAAAAACATAAAGCTGTCGGGAACGGTCTTTTCCCCGCAGAAAGCTTTCTTGGTCGATGAGATACTGTCCATCATCTGTCTGTACTGCCACTTACCCTCATAATCCTCAAGATGATCGTAAATATCCATGGCCTTATCAAGGGAACTCGGATTTCCCTTTGTGGGAGAAAACTGAACGCCCCAGTAATCGTCATATATTACTTCTTTTATGGTGCTCACGTGACCCCAGTCGGATGTGTCATTTGCCCTGTTGATGATAACATTTGCCACGGCGATCCTGGCCTCATCGCTCATATTTCCAGCTTCACAGTATATGATGCAGCTCATGAGCCTGAGCTCCTTTGCGGTATAATTCTCATCCCATGCGGTATAGGTTTTTTCAGCCTCGTCCGCTTTTACGGATTTCAGCACATTGCCTTTTGAGCTGTACAGAGTGTCAGCCTTCTTAACTCTTTTTGCCAGCCTGTCCACTGCAGCTATCGGATAACTCTGCTTATTGTCTGCCGAAGTAGCGGCCTTAACATTATATGATGAAATGCAGAGTCCCGATATAAGTACTGCCGCCATAAAGGCGGCAGTAAACTTTGATAAAACTATAAATGCCTTTTTGATCATTTCTGCTCCGTTAACCTTTTTATCGATCTGAAGATCAATGATGGAAAAGTCTCATTCCTGTAAAGCACATTACCATGCCGTACTCGTTACATTTACCTATCACGAGGTCATCCCTTACCGATCCGCCGGGTTCAGCGATATATGTTACACCGCTCTTTTTAGCACGGTCGATATTGTCACTGAACGGGAAGAATGCATCGCTTCCGAGTGCAACACCAGAAATAGTATCAAGGTATGCCTGCTTCTCCTCTTTTGTAAGAGGCGCAGGCTGCTTGGTGAAGTACTGCTGCCAGTTGCTGTCTGCTGCAACATCCTCGCCCTCGCCTGTAATATACTGATCTATTACATTATCCCTGTCGGGACGTCCGATCGAATCAAGGAAAGGAAGGTTAAGGATTCTGTCCCACTGACGGAGGTTCCAGTTATCTGCCTTGTTGCCTGCAAGTCTTGTACAATGAACTCTCGACTGCTGACCTGCGCCAACGCCTATAGCCTGTCCGTCTGCTGCAAAGCATACTGAATTGGACTGTGTATACTTTAATGTGATAAGGCTTATGATAAGATTGGTACGTGCATCATCCGTCAGATTCTTGTTCTCTGTAACGATGTTGCCTAAAAGCTCGTTATCGATCTTGAAGTTATTTCTTCCCTGCTCGAATGTGATGCCGAATACCTGCTTCTTCTCCTGTACTTCGGGGATATAGTTCGGATCGATCTTGATCACGTTGTAACCGCCCTTACGCTTGGACTTCAAAAGCTCTAAAGCTTCATCTGTATAACCGGGAGCGATGATACCGTCGGAAACCTCACGCTTGATGATCTTGGCTGTGGTAAGGTCACATACATCCGATAATGCTATAAAATCACCGAATGAAGACATTCTGTCGGTTCCTCTTGCTCTTGCATAAGCACATGCTAAAGGTGAATCGTCAAGGCCTTCGATATCGTCAACGAAAACTGCCTTCTTTAACTTATCGCTGAGCTTGTTGCCTACAGCTGCGGAAGTAGGTGATACATGCTTAAATGATGTTGCACAGCACTTGCCTGTAGCTTCCTTAAGCTCTTTTACAAGCTGCCATGAATTAAATGCATCAAGGAAATTGATATAGCCGGGACGTCCGTTAAGGATCTCGATGGGAAGCTCTGCTCCGTTCTCCATATAGATTTCAGCCGGCTTCTGGTTGGGATTACAACCGTACTTTAATTCAAATCTGGTCATTGTTCTGTCTCCATTCTGTATTATTCTTGCGTTATTGTTATTTGTTCTTATTTATGATCCTGGTCTCTTTCTGGCCTGTTGCAAGGTCAACATATGCAACATAAAGAGATACCTTATTGTTCTCATCAAGTCCGTTCCAGATGGTCTCGGTGTACTCATCGATATCATCGGAAACCGCTATTCTCTCAGGCTCGCCTGTAAATGTAGGGATAGGATTGCCGTCATGATTGTAAGTATGGATGAAATGTCCGAGTCCTGCAACAGCGTTGTAATTAAAGGTATATCTGTTGCATGTACTTCCTTCGGCATCGGCACTCTTTAAGATGCTCATCTTATATGTGAAATCGTTTGCCTTAAGGAAGCTCAGCATAGCGCTGATACGGGGTGTCCAGTTGGGGCCGTCGGGCTCGAACTCACGAGCGGAAAGACCTACCTCGAAAGCATAGCTCATATCTACAACCTGGATGGGGTTAAGGGCGAATGTGGACTCCCACTTCTCCAAAACCTTATATACGGTATCGGTCTGATCGCCGTTTGTAACTATCATATAGTTTTTAAACTCGCGTACCGGGGAATAGATAACAAGTGAAGGATCCTCCAGCTTTGAAGGATCGAACGGCTTAATGATGATGCCGTCGGGTGTCTCGATAAATACACGGTTTCTTGAATTGGTGCTGCGTCCCATGATAAAGTATGCAGTCACTGCTTTTTTAGCGTCGGCACTTTTTCCGACTATGATTCCACGTCCAACATATGAATTTCCTTTTACAAGTTCATCGAACTTCGGTATATCGTAGATACCCATTTTTTCTTCCTTTCCGCGGTGGTTTTGCGACCGCTCTAAGCATTATACAAATACGTTTCTATTTTATCAGCACTTGCAGGATAAAGCAAGTTATTTTTTTACCTGTAGTAAAGGTTGTACCACGAATGTGCAAGCGGGTCTTTTGACGAGCTGTTCTTGCTTAAAAGTTCCGTTTCCGTAAGCATAAAGTAGGAATTGTAGAAACCGCCTCCCAGTTTTTCCACATCGTTCCATGTAACATCTATATGGTACCATGTCCCGTCCAAAAGCACACGGTTCCATATGTGGCTGCCCTTCTTGTTTACTATCGTATCGTTCTCAAGTCCTAAAACATTAAGGATCATCCTCATGGCTGCAGTATAAGACTCGCATACACCGTCACCGCAGTAGAACACTCCGGTGGCATCTCTCTGGGGACAGTCATGCTCTGTAGGAATGGGGCTCGAATATGTAGTCATGGAACATATCCTGTTGTTAACATATAAAAGGACGTCGTATGCATTATTCCCCTTGGCATCTATAGCTTCCTGCGCAAGGGAGATAGCTGCATTTAAGAGCTTTTTGATGTCATCATCCGTCTCATATCCGTCATATCGGAGATATATTATGGCCTTCCATGCATCCTTATACTGCGGTCTGATGGTGATCTTATGATTCCTGTCGTCAAGACTTGCAGTATATCCGTTTGCGGTATATCCCGACAGCTCACTCTGATTGTTCAGCTTCTCGCAGAAAATATTCCACCAGTGATCGCAGTCATAACCTCTGAAAGTAATGGTAAATGACTCCGCTCCGTGCTCAAGAGCATCCCTGCATGCTTTGATAAATCCCCTCTCATCTTCTATACTGTATTCCAGATGCTTCTGATATGCCTCTCGGGTATGAGGTGAAAGAAGTCCGTATGTGGAACCGAGTGAAACAGTTGCCGAAAGCTTAGCCGGATCGTAACGTTCCCCGTTCAGATCTCCCTTGCCTGAAGGCTCCGGCGTAGAGGTGGGTGCCTCTGTGGCAGTGGGCTCCGGTGTTGCGGTCGGTGCCTCGGTAGCGGTAGGCTCCGGTGTTGCGGTCGGTGCCTCTGTAGCCGTGGGCTCTGGTGTAGTTGTCGGTGCCTCGGTTACAGTGGGTGCAGGTGTAGCTGTGGGTACGGGTACATATGTAGGCGCAGATGTTACTGTAGGTACAGGCACATATGTAGGTACTGTCGTTGCTGTAGGCACCGGTACATATGTAGGCACTGTAGTTACCACAGATGTCGGCTGCACTGTAGGCTGCGGGGTAGGATTTTCAACCTTGCTGCCGGATTTTAAGATATTTACCTTGCAGTGGTAATTGTTGTAATCCTTACTCTCTATATGTATGGTGACTGTCCGGCCCTCTCCTGCCTTCGCAGTCACAAGGCCGTCCTCTGTCACATCCACATACTGCTTATCCGCATCATGTACATAAAATCTTCTTACTTCTTTTGCCGGAAACTTAAGCTGCATGCTTTTCCCGACAGCAATATTTAACACTGTCGAAGAATCGGAACTTACCGAATGCTCCATTATAACTTCAGGTGTCGGCTCGGCCGTAGGTGTAGGAGTGGCTGTAACGGTACTTCCACTGCCTTGCTTTTCCTTTACGGTAACGGTACATTTGAACTTCGTCGAGCCTCTTTTAGCGGTAATGGTTGCCTTTCCGGCTTTTACTGCCACTATTTTGACAGACTTACCCGACTTGGTCTTAACCTTTGCCACCTTACTGTTGCTGCTTTCCCAGGTATATTTACCCTTGGCATTCTTTATCTTAAGCTTGAAAGTCTTTCCGGCTTCCACCGTCTTTTTCTTAGCGCTTATCTTCTGTGTGGCTGCCTCTGCCTGCACTGTAACGTTCATCTCAAGTCCGGTAAAAAATCCGCCGGATAAAGATAATGCTACGGCTAAAAGCACACCCAGTATTTTATTAAGTCTGTTCTTTTTCATGATTACCCCGCTTATCCCGATAAATCTATCTGATATAAAAATCTATCACAAAATCATCTGATTTTCAATATTTTTATCGCCCGAAAACAAACAAAACGGAGCCATAAATGACTCCGTCCTGTCATGATATCATATTGTTTTTAAATATTTTCCGCAGCCTTATCCAGCGCTTCTATTATGCTGTCACACCACTTATCAAACTCGGGATCCTCAACCTGACACTCGGGATGCGAAAAGATATACTTTATGCATCGTCCCACTCCCTCTTCAAAACGTATGGAAGGAGCAAATCCGGGTACCGCTTTCTTTAACTTCGAGTTATCAAAAACCACTGAATTCGACTTGTCTCCTATAAGTCCGCCGAGAAGATCGTACTTAGCTCCGACCTTGGCCAGGAAATACGATGAAACATAGTACGGCTTATATTCCACATTAAGAGCATCCGCAATAGTCTTATAAATCTGGTTCCATGTAAGGGTTTCGTCGTTTGTGATCTGGAAAGCCTCACCTATCGCATGGGGATTGCCCATAAGCCCGATAAAGCCCTTTGCGAAATCCTCGTTAAATGTCATGGTCCAAAGAGATGTGCCGTCACCATGTACTATTACGGGCTTACCTTCCAGCATACGCTTTATCACCTGAAAACTGCCCTTGCTGCCATGCACTCCCATAGGTATGGAACGCTCGTCATATGTATGGCTGGGCCTGATGATGGTAACAGGGAATCCTTCCTCCCTGTATATCTTCATAAGAAAGTCCTCGCATGCTATCTTGTTTCTCGAGTACTCCCAATAAGGATTGGCCAGAGCCGTTCCTTCGGTGATACGGTAGTCGGCCGGAAGCTTATTATATGCCGAAGCAGAACTGATATACATGAACTGCTTAACCTTACCCTTAAAAAGTCTGTAATCCCTTTCAAGCTGACCGGGCACAAAACCTATGAAATCACATACGGTGTCAAATCTTTTATCTTCCAGCACCTTTGCTGCTGCCGCTTCATCGTTGATATCCACATTTATGACATCCACACCTTTAGGTATATCCGCCTTACGGTTTCCGCGGTTAAGTAAAGTCAGATGCCACTCATTATTATTAGCAAGGCTTCTTGTGATAGCCATGCTTATAGTTCCGGTTCCCCCGATAAATAACGCTTCTCTCATGTCTTTACTCCCCCGTTTATACCATCATCTTATATATCTTAGTACAGTCTTCCTTATCCAGTGTCACAAATCCCGAAATGCTTCCGTTTCTTCCGTCTCCGCAGCAGAGTGTCTCAACAAGCTGGGGGATATCCTCCTCTTTTGCACCGAGCTCTGCGAAATTAGCGGGCATACCGATCGACTTAAGGAATGCCGCAAATGCATTTATACCCTCAAGAGCTGTAACCTCAGGATGTTCAAAATCCATGCTGCAGCCCCATACACGGACAGCAACCTGCGCAAAACGCATAACATTATGATTCATAACATACTTAAATACAGCCGGCATGGTCACTGCAAGACCTGCACCGTGCGCACAGTCATAAAGTGCCGAGAGCTCATGTTCGATATTGTGGCTGTTCCAGTCCTGGGAACGTCCTACACCGCATGAATTGTTATGAGCCATCATACCTGCCCACATGATATTTGCCCTTGCTTCGTAGTTGTCGGGATTCTCGATGACTCTGGGACCTTCATGCTTCATGGTAAGAAGCAGTGCCTCGATAAGTCTGTCGGTAACCTCAACCTCTGTTGTATTAACATGCCTTCCTCTTTTGTGATAACCGAATCAGGGCTGCCCTCGCTTCCCGCTGCCGCTATGGTAAGAATGGTACCTACTGGCAGAGCCTTCTCTATCCACTTTCCGCTGTAGAAATCCCAGAAATCGCCGTCATATATAGTGCCTGCTGCGATAGCCTTGGATGAATCGATGGTGCTTCCGCCGCCCACTGCCAGGATAAAATCAACATTTTCCTTTCTGCTTAAGTTTATGCCCTCATATACGAGACCGCTGCGGGGATTGGGCTTTACACCGCCCAGTTCGACAAAGCTTATACCCTCTGCATTAAGGGATGCCTTTACCCTGTCCAACAGCCCTGAACGAACTACACTTCCCCCGCCGTAGTGGATCAGCACCTTAGTTCCGCCGAAACGCTTAACAAGGCTTCCCGCCTGATTTTCTCCGTCTTTTCCGAATGCAAAATATGTAGGTGAATAGAAATTAAAGTTATTCACAAAAACACCTCCGTTATAATAATATTTGTATATCATTATAACAGAGGATTATATTTATACAATGAATTATCTTGTAATGTAACTGTCACTCTCATGTATAGGTTTTCTGATCCTTTGACGGGTAAGCTCAACAAGTCCCAACGGGGTCATATCGATCAGCCTTGTAGTAATATGATCTTTGGCTATTTCTTCTTTTAATAAGGCAAGCAGCTGTTTTCTGTGTTCCTCTTCCTTCATGTCTATAAAATCCACTATGATGATCCCCGAAAGGTTCCTTAAGCGAAGCTGGGCAGCTATCTCAACAGCCGCTTCACAGTTTACCTTAAAAAAAGTCTCCTCGGTATTCTGCTTTCCCGCTATGGCTTTCCCGGTATTTACATCTATCGACACAAGTGCTTCCGTCGGCTGTATCACAAGATACGCACCCGAATCAAGCCATACTTTATCCGAAAGAGCTTTTTGAAGCTTACCTTCAAGCCCGTACAGGACGGAAAGAGATATGTTTTTATCCTCATACAGCTCAAGCTTTTTCAGTTCTTCCTTTGAATACAGGGACATATACTCTTTAAGACTTTCATATATCTCCTTATCATCGGTCCTGATGCTGTCTATCTCATATGAGTACCCGTCTCTTACCTCCAGGATATACGAGGATGGAGCTGAGTATACTTTTGTAAAGCAAAGTCCATGTACTTTTTTTGTTGTTAATGTCTTATATTGTTCCTTAAGAGACTCAATCTCGGCTGTGATATCTTCATCCTTGGCAGTAACGGCATTCGTCCGGACTATAAAACCGAGATCATTTTCCAGATAAGCCCTTACCAGATTTTTAAGTCTGTCTCTTTCGGAATCAACCGTTATCTTGCTTGATACGCCTATAGTTGATTTTCCCTTTACAAGCACCACATAACGTCCGGTAAGGTTTATATCCGCTGTAGCAAGCGGAGCTTTGCTTTTTGCGGTATCCTTGGCTATCTGTACCAGCAGTTCGTCACCGATCCTCAAAGGCCTGCTGTTCAATACCTTTTCACCCTTTACTCCGTTTGCAACATCTGTTTTACATTCATCCGCCGACCTGCGTTCCTTTCCGTCGCAAAAAACCGGAGACATGTTTTCAGATAAAGGAAGATAGCAAACTTCCTTATCTGCTATCTCCACAAATGCACCGTTTATATTTTTGACTATATTCCGGATTCGGCCGATATAAATATCTCCGACCCGCGGCTTTTTCTCTTCCGCTTCAATCCCTATGGTCACCAGCTCCCTCTCATGAAAAAGCGCCGTGATTATTTTATTGTCACTTCTTACGATAACAATCGAATTACTCATTATTGCTCCTTAAATCATCTGATGCTCATAACCCGAGTACAGCTCCGACATCCGAATACATGTTGGCTCTGTGTATCTGGAAAGCAAACTCATCATGTTCAAGACCGCAGAACTCAAGGAAAGCATCAAGCACAAGCTCGGGCTTGATGTTCACTTCGCTGCCGGCTGAGAGTCTGAAGAAAAATCTGATACCGGGAGCGTAAACGTCCGCATGGACGGTACCGAGGCATATCTTATCATCCGTCTCTGACTTTTTATCTGCATACATAAAATCCGGGATTTCTGAATTATCCGTTACAGCCGCTTCATATATATACGGTCTGATATCTATGTCCCGCTCTCCGGACTTTGATTTCTTGCTGACCGTGATGGTATCCTTTTCAAGGAACTCCTTAAGTTTAGCATCTAAGGCTTTAGCATCTTCATTATTCGGATGCAGCTCATAACCGTCTTTAAGAGACATGATATAATCTGCGCCCTTAACCAGTGCCATCGCATTCTCGGGATGCTTCGTACCCTCGATCCAGGGGATCTCCCTTATCGAAACTATCTCAAAGCCCTCTGTCAGAGCACCGCCGAGAATCTCTCTTACCCGCTCAGCATTTAACGGATTTCCTTCAAAATCATTGTCCTCGGTCTCTATATCCATGTATTCACCGTCACTGGTAACACCTACGCCGAGCGGCTGTGCAAAAACCATGAGCTGGTGCGGGTTAAAACCCTGGGAATACTTTATCGGAAGTCCCGAGCGTCTGACCGCCTTCTGAAAATACCTCATGACATCAAGGTGTCCTATGAACTTGACTACTCCGTATTTTGCAAATCGAATTCTGAATATCATTCTATATTTCCCCTTTTGCTTATTCTTCGGCCGGGCAAAGCACCTGTTATGGTCTAAAACCCGTCATCGCTACCTGCAGGGATATGCGGACGGTTTTATCCACCCCTGCGCTAAGGACGTTTGCAATCGTGCGTCCGCTTTGATAACCGGACGCACTTAGGCTGCACTCAAAAACCGATTTGGATAATCGGTTTTTGCCTTGCTGCGGTGTGTCAAAACCGTAGCATATCCTCTGCACGCTTTATGGTTTTATCCCATAACAGGTGCTTCGTCCGGCCGATAAATACCCCGGCCACAATCAGATGCTTTTAAGTCTCGATACAGACACCGGTAGTCCAGGAGTTGCATCCGCATCCGCCGCAGCCCTCACGGCAGTTCTTGGTGGTAAGGCCCTTGCGGGCTTTATCATACTC
>CACYIR010000027.1 GCA_902774525.1 uncultured Lachnospiraceae bacterium | reverse complement strand
GCCGCTGATTCGGTAATAGTACCTATACAATGTGAGTTCTATGCACTTGAAGGTTTATCCCAGCTGTTATATACCATCAACCTGGTACGTGACAGGCTTAATCCTGATCTGGTGATGGACGGTGTCGTATTTACGATGTTTGATTCAAGAACTAATCTCTCACTCCAGGTTGTTGAGGATGTAAGAAAGAATCTTAAACAAAATATCTTCGCTACTATCATACCGAGAAATGTACGACTTGCAGAAGCTCCCAGCCATGGACTTCCGATATGCCTGTATGACAAGAAGTCGGCCGGTGCCGAAGCATATGATGACCTGGCACTTGAAGTATTGGAAAATGATAAGAAGAAAGCTAAACCCATCGATGATTCCAAGAAAAAGGGATCGAGACTTAAAGGATTGTTTAAAAAGAAATGATAATATAAAACATACGATTCATACTCTTCGTCCGAATGTTTCACATGAAACATTCGGACTTTTTTGTTTGCTGATGTTTCATGTGAAACATTATATCGTTAAATAACAATTTGAGTCACCGATATACATGAATATAAACATAAACATAAATACAATGTTTCACATGAAACATTGTGTCAGATGAAAGCGAAACACAATATAAAATTGTCGTTGCCTGAAAAACCGCTCTACTGAAATTTGATGCAGCACGTAAATGTTTCACATGAAACATTGAATTCTCACCTTGACATGCAAATGAATGTTTCATGTGAAACATTCATTTTTGTGTTGACAAATCATATATACGAGTGTAGACTTATTAGCAGAGTTTATAATTTTAGAAAGGCAGGATTATATAAAAATGGCAACAAAATCTACCAAGAAGACAACTACTAAGACCACAGCAAAAACAGCTGCAGTTTCTAAACCTTCAACAAAGACCGCTGCAAAGGCTACATCTAAGAATACTGCAACTAAGTCTGCAGTTAAAGAGACTGCTAAGGCAGCAACAAAAACAGTTAAGGATGAAAAGCCGGCACTTGTTAAGAAAGCAGCTCCCAAGTTCGGACTTGGAAAAGGTATGGGTGCATTGATACCTACATCTGAACCCATCGTACCTGTAGCTCCTAAAGCAGAGAAGCCTGTAAAGGAAACAGTAATTGTTAATGCTGAAACAATGGTTAATATAAATATGATAGAACCCAATCCTAATCAGCCCAGAAAGAAGTTCGATGAGGATGCATTAGGAGAGCTTGCAGAGTCTATTAAGCTTCATGGACTTATCCAGCCCATACTGGTACAGAAGAAAGACAAGATGTATCAGATCATAGCAGGTGAAAGAAGATGGAGAGCTTGCAGACTGGCAAAGCTTAAGGAAGTACCGGTAATCGTAAAAGAGCTTTCAGAGAATGAACAGTATGAAGTGGCTCTTATAGAGAACATCCAGAGAGAAGACCTGAATGATATAGAAGAAGCATATGCATATAAGGCTCTGATCGAAGAGTTCAACTTAAAGCAGGATGAAGTGGCTGAAAGAGTATCAAAGAGCAGAGTAGCAGTTACAAACTCTTTAAGACTGTTAAAGCTTGACACCAGAGTACAGAACCTGGTAGTGAACGGACTTATCACCGGCGGACATGCAAGGGCTCTGCTCGGAATTACCGATGGAAACCTTCAGTATGATACGGCAACACGTATTATTGATGAAAAGCTCAGTGTACGCGAGACAGAAAAGCTTGTTAAGCAGCTCACAAATCATACAGAAAAGATAGTACGTAAGAGATCGGCTGAAAGCGATGCTGTTTATTCACAATATGAGGAGAATTTAAGAAGCATCCTCGGTTCAAGAGTTGAGATCAAGCAGAACGGCCAGAATAAGGGTAAAATTGTGATCGAATTCAGCTCAGCAGACGAGTTTGAGAAGATTTTCGACATAATAAAGAGATAATAACATATATCGCAACAAGAACATACGTTCTGTTAGCATAACGTAATCCGGATATAATGGATTCTTCGCTACGCTCAGAATGACAATATATGGGTGATATATAATTGTTGCTAAGAATGACAGTTTCATAGGAAAATGTAAAGTTAGATATAAAGATTGGATAAAAACATGGGATTATTTGAAAGAATAGGGATAGACTCAAGCTATCTGATAATAGTTTTATTCATTCTCCTGATAGTTCTTTTCCTGTATTGCCTCTCCATGAGGAATCTTATGCTTAAATATAAGAAGAGACAGGATGTTTTTCTGCAGGGAAGTGACGGCAGGAGTCTGGAAAAAAGCATACTCAGCAAATTTAAAGAGATAGACAGAGCGAAGGCAAAGGTGGATGAAAGCTCTGAAATAGTAAAGGAGCTGCAGGATTATAACAAGTTTGCTTTCCAGAAGTTTGCCATCAACAAGTATGATGCGTTTGAGGGCATGGGAGGAAAGCTCAGCTTTTCTCTGTGCGTACTCACTGACAATAACGACGGATTCATTCTGTCGGCAGTACATAACGAGATCGGAGGATGCTACACTTATGTAAAAGAGATCATCCGCGGAGAATCATACGTTGTACTGAGTGCGGAAGAGAAGAAGGCACTCGAGAGAGCCAAGGAGAGGAAGAGCTGTCTTGACGATGAAGTATGAGCATACGGCGCCGTTTTTTGACTTAAGAGTTAAGAATCAAGGATGGCAGTTATATAACCTGAGGAGTAATACCAGATGCATACATTTTTAAAGGCGATCGGATTCAGCAAGAAAACGAGCCAGGCCGATATAGACAATCTGATCGGCGAGGTTGTGGACAGGGCTGAGTCCAACAAAGTGATACAAAAATCAAACGGCTGCAAGTTTGTGGAATACAGCAAGGAATTCGGGGAGAATTTCGGGATAACCGTGCGCGGAGAGGAAGATGAGAACGGTGAGTTCAGGGTCGGACATTATTTCCCGTACCTTAAAAGCACCGTAAAGGGCATGGTGGAAAACGAGGTTTTCATACACAAAAAGGTCGATTCGGATGCGTATACCGGCATGTGTGATGATAACCGGCTCGGAGTATCGCTGATATTTTACCTGCAGAACGTGGCTGATTTTATAAAGCTGGAGCCGACGGGTATACAGCAGATGTTTAACAATAGGGAGATCAAGCTGGTGGCCCTGGCGCAGACCGGCAAGATCATTCTTCCGACGCAGAAGAGGATTTATTCGCATATTGCGTCAAAGATAGACAAGGCGGTCACAAGCCAGCTTATGGATGATGCGAGAAACGGCGACATGGAAGCGCTCGATTATCTGACCTACAACGATATGGATAAAAACGCGGCGCTCAGCGAGAGGATCAGGCACGAGGACCTGTTTTCCATCGTCGAAACCTGCTTCATACCGTACGGTTCGGAGTCGGATCTGTACACGGTGCTCGGCAATATCGTATCTTCAAGGCAGCTGAACAACAAAGTGACCGGCGAGACAATCTGGATTTTGAGGATCATATGCAACGATATCGAGTTTGAGGTTGCCATCAATACGAATGACCTGCTGGGTATGCCGCTACCGGGTATGAGATTCAAAGGTGTTGTATGGATGCAGGGCGAGGTCGGAGCCAAGAAGTAGGAGACAAAAATGAGTAAGAAAAAGAGCCGTAAAATAGGGTACAGACAGGTCTTTATGATCCTGTTTACCCTGTTTTGGGTTATTTATCCGTTTATCGCCCGAGTACTTGTGAAAAAGATTCCGGCACCTGAGGACACTTTTTTTGCAAATACGAGAGGTCTGATCATCGATCTGGTGCAGTTCTGCAAGGAAGTGGCGCTGGCGGTATTTACGGGCGGTTGCATTCTGTATTTTTTGGGAGAGAGGATATTCCCGGACAGACCGGAGAAGCTCAGCAAGGAGAGGTTCAAGCAGCTGAGATTCCCCATCATCTTTATCGGGGGCTATGTCCTTTTTTCTGTATTGTCATTTTTACTCAGTGATTACAAGGAAACGGTATTTTTCGGCGTAAATTCCGAGTATGAGGGGCTGCTAGCGATATTATGTTATGTGGCAGTGTTTATGCTGGCGCTGTTTTATATGAAGCCGCAAAAAGACGGTGATAAGAAGCTGGCGCTCACGGAAATATTTAAATACGGGGTAATCGCAGTCAGCGTGATCACGGGAATATTGGGCATCATCGAAATATTTGTGAGACCGATACTGGAATTCACGTTTGTGCAGGACCTGATATCGTCCGAGGAAAACAGGACGATCGCACGGAGTATCAGGAACGAGAATTTCATCGGGCAGATAAGCCTGACGTTCCACAATCCGGGATTTTTGGGCGGATTCTGTGCACTTATCACACCGGTGTGTATCGCGATCTCCATGGAAGGAAAGAAGATACGTGGTGTCGTTGGCTTAGTGGCGGCCGGACTTTTGATCATGGATATATGGTGGTCGAATTCCAGGGTGGCACTGGTGGCGATAGTTTTGACTGTACCGGCGTTTGTGGTGATGAGCGTTGTGGGGCTTAAGAAAAAGAAACTGGCTTTGAGTGAGGCTGTGACACCAGAAAGTTTCGGGAAAAAGGGTACTACAAATGATACACAGAAAAATGTGGTATCAGACAGCATTCGGAAAGGATTGATAAGACGAGTCCTAGTGAATGCGGGTATAGCCGTAGCGACCGGAGTGCTGATGATAGTGCTGTCAGAAGTGCTGCCGACATATTCGTCGAGATATAAAGAGGAGCATTCTTCTAACATTACAACGGAATCTGTAGGGAGTTCTGTATCCGGCAAATCAGCAGATAACCAAGCAGGGACAGTAATAAGCAGGGAAGACTCAGTTACAGATAACGGAATGAGCCGGATTACCAGTGTGGGACCCGACGGACCTACGGTGGTCGTATTTACCAAGTTGGCAGATAGCGGAGATACTACAGATAAAACCGGGACAACAACCGGTTCGGATAATACGACAGGAACTCAGACATATTATAAGTACAAACTCACAAAAGCCGAGATCATCGACGGAGCATTATATCTTTATTCGGGAGATACGCTGCTTAAGATTTCTGTGGATAAGGTATTTTATGATCAGCAGATTGTTAGGGGCGAGGAAAGAGATTTCTCGGAGTGTCTGGTGTTCAGTGACGGAAAAGACAGGATAGGACTGGATAAAAGGATTCCGGCGGTGCTTCTGGCGACCAGTATAAGGGGAGAGAAGACCGGATTCGGTTTTTCGGATGAACGTTACAGAGCGGTCAAGATCGCACTCGATGACAGACTGATGTACATAGATCTCGGATATTCTGGCTCGGTGGAGTTTTACCTGATGGAAGAGGGGATAAAGCTTATCGGGCAGGGAAGTGCGTTGCTGGATGAGATCCCGCAGCCGAGGGTAACAGGACTCGAGTCGTTTTATTCGTTCGGTACCGGCAGAGGATATATGTGGATACAGAGCCTGCCGCTTTTATGGGAATCACTGATAGTAGGCGGAGGAAACGGAACATTTGCATTCAGGTTCAGGCAGAACGAGATAGTCGGACTGCTCAATACGCACGGAAGCTGCAAATACGTCATCGACAGGCCGCACAACTGGTATCTGCAGATAGCACTTTCGGATGGTGTGACAGCACTCATTTGCGTAATGGCACTGTTTTTGTGGTATATAATCGGGTTTATCAGAAAACACAATGCGTTGGGCTTCTATGATATCGGTCTGTTTCTGGGACTTATCGGATTTATGCTGTGCGGTATGATAAACGACAGCTGCATCACGGCTAATCCCTGGTTCTGGCTGCTGTTCGGGTGCGCAGTGACGAGACTGGTAAATGATGTGAAACAACAGCCGGCATCGAAAAAATGACGGTACGGTATTAGTGCTTAAAACACATTCAACTTGACTATACCTTAAAATTGTGATAATATAACCTAGGTTTCAGGGAACTGAAACGGGTAAGTCCGCGTAGCTCAGCAGGATAGAGCGACCGCCTCCTAAGCGGTAGGTCGTGCGTTCGAATCGCATCGTGGACGTAAAAAGGAGCCTTTAGAGGCTCCTTTTTTTGCTACTGTTTAACTGAGTGAGTGGTGAGTGAGCAGCGAAATGTATATATGACAATATTCCTATAGGTAAAAAGAATAAGCACCATATTTCAAGAGCTATTGTACCGCCGATCGATGTGGAGCCGGTGCTTCCGGCAAACACTCCAGTCATTGGCATGATCAGGCAGCCCGGGAAAAATAAGCCATGTAACATCAACATTATCTTAAGTGCCTTATCTTTTTTGTTTTCGACGTTTATTGTTAAACCGGCAAAAAATGTTGAAAGCGCCATTATTCCGTAACCTAACAGATCAAGGTTAAATATCCAGCCCATATTACTGAAATTCAGTATCCCGGCAACTTCCGGGCTTAGATTTTCATTGGCAACAGTCGTACATTGTGTAAAATAAACGATCATTATTAATGTTGCGTAAACACCGGATAAAACAAGCGCCGTCCGTCCGGCCACCTTTCGGTCATCTTTACATTCAACATCAAAAGCAGCTATCATGCACATAAAACTCATGGACAAAAAGATACATACAAAGAAGTACCCGATTTTATATCCTATTAACAAAAAAACTGCAAAACATATTACCGTAAAAGTATTTACTAGAGAACCGATCATTCCGATTTTTCTATTCATCGTAAACCTCCATTGGAAAGCTTAGTATCTTATTATATGAATAGAATATACTTTTATTACGGTTTTCAACAGTGAATTAAGTAACTTGTTTGATATGACAAAAGTAACTAAAGACTCCTTTTTATCCGTTGAGGTATGCTACAAGTTTTGCACGGTCTTTGATGTCGAATTTATCATATATAATGGAAACGTAATTTTTTACAGTTCCTTCTGATATATATAATAAAGAAGATATCTGCGAATTGGTGCAGCCTTCGGCTAAGAGCTTTGCGATGTCTTTTTCGCGGTCGGTGAGGCCGGTCTCTTTGAAGAGAGCTTCCATGCGGGAGGCTTTATCTGTGGGTGCAGAGGTGTGACCGGAGGCGGAAGGGGATCCGGACATAGATGATCCAACCGTATTCCCTGCAGGGGTTGAGCCGGAGAGTAATCCGGTCAGTTTCTGCATGACTTTGGCATCGAGGACGCCCACACCTTTTATGGTCTGCTCCACAGCTTCGATGATGGCATCTTTGCCCGAATCTTTTAACAGGTAACCGGAAGCTCCGTTTGACAGAGCTTCTGCGATATTTTTCTCATCATAAAATGTAGTAAGCACGATCATCCTGATATCCGGGTAGAGGTCGTGTACTTTTTTTATCAGCTCTATGCCGCCCATACCGGGCATATTGAGATCGATGAGCATAACGTCGGTCTCGGTATTTTTCAATATGTCAAGAGCAGCTATGCCGTTGCCTGCAGTGCCGACAACAGTGTAGCCGCCTTTTACGGTAAGGACTATTTCCAGGCTTTCTAATAATAACGGTTCATCGTCAACCAGTAAGATTCTAATCATTTTTTCCTCGGTAGTAATTGGTGTTTTTTCTTATGTATTTATTATATGTGATACGGAGAGGACATGCAACTGTTTTTATAACAGACACCGTTCCCTGTTCCCCGGGGGGATGAAAAAAATGGAACCGGGGTTTTGGGTCAAACGTCTAATGGTCAGAAAACGAAAACAAAAGAGAAGAAAAAACAGAAAAAACAAACGATATATCGGACAGTAACTCAGGAAAGAAAACAGAAACACAAGTAAGAGCAAGTAAAAAATCAAGGATTGTAACACAAATATCCCGGTAGGCAAACAGAAAAAAGTATAACAAAAAGAACCAGGGAGAATCGGAGGAAAAAATTATGAAGAAAAAGAGTTTGAAAAAAAGGATCATAGCATTAACATTAACAGCAGTTTTATCATTAGGTCTTATAGGTTGTTCCAGTGCCAATGACGAAGCAAGAGATCATCACCGCGATTATACGAGTCCGGTGAGTACGGATGCACCGGCGGCTGTAGATGGCGGTGGGAACTATAACTATAAGATGACCATGGGAAACTATTCGATGGCCGCAACGGAAGGAGTGGCATATGATCAGCAGCAAGAGCAGATCCAGTGGAACACCGAAGAGTACAAGTACATTGACGAAAACGGATGGAAGGTCGTAAGCGTTTCACCTTTTTCAACATTTGCGGCAGACGTTGATACGGCTTCTTATGCGAATTTAAGAAGAATGATCACCAGAAACCAGAGTATCCCGGCGGATGCGGTAAGAATAGAGGAACTCATCAATTATTTCAAATATGACTATAAGGCACCCACAGGAAGCGATCCCTTCTCGATCACTACCGAGCTGGCACCCTGCCCCTGGAACGACAAGACACAGCTGCTCCTTGTGGGCATCAAGGCCAAGGATATCGACATGAGGCAGAGAAAGCCTTCGAACCTCGTATTTTTGGTAGACGTATCCGGCTCCATGAATGGCGCGGACAGATTAGGTCTTGTGCAGGCATCATTTAAGATGCTGACCGACGAGCTTTCCGAGAACGACAGGATCTCCCTCGTGACATATGCATCTGGCGACAGGGTCGTATTTGAGGGACTTACCGGCGCGGACAAAAAGGAGATCACGGAAAAGGTCGAGGACCTTTTTGCGAGCGGCGGAACAAACGGTTCTGCAGGCATCCAGACAGCGTATGAGATAGCTGAGAAGTATTTTATCGAAGGCGGAAATAACCGCATCATCCTTGCTACCGACGGTGACCTCAATATCGGTATCACAGATGAAGGTTCTCTGACCAAGCTTGTAAAAGAGAAGGCAAAGAGCGGCGTGGAGATGTCAGTACTCGGATTTGGCTGGGGAAATATCTCCGATACACGTATGGAAGCATTAGCTGATAACGGCAACGGCAATTACAGTTACATCGACTCCATGAACGAGGCGAGAAAAGTACTCGTGGATGAGATGGGCGGCACACTTTTCACAGTGGCAAAGGACGTTAAGTTCCAGCTTGAATTTAACCCCGCGATGGTAAAGGGATACCGTCAGATCGGTTATGAGAACAGAGCCATGGCTGCAGAGGATTTCGCAGACGATACCAAGGACGGCGGCGAGATCGGTGCCGGACACAATGTGACCGTGCTTTATGAGATAGCTCTTAAAGACAGCGAGCAGGAGCTTCCCGAGATAGATTCCAAGTATTCCAGGGTAACCGTAGATGATAATGCAACAGGCGATTACCTCACCGTGAATATCAGATACAAGGCTCCTAATGGAGATACCAGCACACTGATCGAGAAGGCAGTAGACGGATCGGTATTCTCAGAGAAGATGAGCGAGAACATGTCATGGGCAGCAGGTGTGGCTCAGGCCGGCATGCTTATCAGAAAGTCCGAGTATGCAGGTACCAGCAACATGGATGATGTGATCGAGAGACTTTCCGAACTTGAATGTACAAGAGAAGATGATTACAGGAAAGAGTTCTGCGAGCTCATGAAGAAGGTTGTGATCGACTAAAAATCGGATGTTATCCTGAGCGCAGCGAAGGAGCTTTCCGGTGGACATATATATAGTAGTCTTCCCCTCGAATCCCCCGCTTCCGGTAAAACGGGAGCGGGGGGTTGATTTTTTGTGGAGAATATGCTAATATAAACACAGAGGCAGTGTTATCCAATCACGTTTCGGACGTTTCCCGGAGGTCATAGGACATCTATCAGGGATTGGGTGGCTGCTTTTTATTTATATAAGCAGTTATAATATAATTCTTTTTACTCTTTACTTCGCTGACAGTTTGAACAACATAGATTGTTCCATCTATTTTCTTGCTAAACTCAACTTTTGGAGAGGGATTACCACATTCATCCATATGATTATATGAGATTTCACCATTATAAGTAATATCATCAAAATTCATAATAACATAGCCTATTCTGGCTATATCGTTAATATCTTTCATAGAGTAGTCTTGTTTTCAGTTAATACCATGTCTGTTTGCAATATGCTTTACAGCGTTTATATCAAGAACAACACGATTTCCTGCAACATTCTTGCCGGTGAGTTGCTTGATTTTTATAGCAGCTCTTGATGATAAAAATGCGACGGTAACGTAATTTATTACTTCTCGTCCTGTCAAGATATCTTCAACAAATGCTATTACTTCAGAGTCGGTAGCATTATGATACTCTTTCATTACAACTATTTCTTCTTCGGTGTGTTTCAATTTGTCCCCCTTTCAAGGAATAGTTTATTCCGTTACGTATTGTTTTATAGAAAAGATTATGATATTATAACCAATGGATAGAGGCATTATATAATAACCATTGGTTATTGTCAAGCACATTAAAGGTGATAATCATGCAGGAAGTATTGAATATCGATAATTTAAAAACTGCGCGTGAGAAGGCGGGATTAACTAAGGCACAGGCGGCAAGAAAGTTAAAGCTGTCAAACATCGGATATTGCAGGTATGAGTATGGGGAAAGGAATCCAAACATCCAGATCCTTGAGGCTATAGCGGGATGTTTTAATACGTCAGTTGAGTACCTTCTGGGGAAGACAAAGGATATGTCGCCGGATTCGGTCACAGTTAAAAAGGACGAGAGTCCGGAGTTGTTTGACCTGATACAGGTGGTAAAAAACTCGGATCCGGACAGGATAAAAAGACTTACGGCGTACTATACCATGATGACAGAAGGAAAAGAGAGGACCTGATCATGCGGAACAGGAAAGCGGAAAACGTGATATGGGCGGCAAGCGCTATCATGCTGATAATATACATGATAGTGTTTGTTTTGGTGTCCGAAAGCGAATACATCCTGGCAGGGATTGTGTTCGGGGTAGCGACGCTCATAATGCTGTGCGCATCGGTATTTTCCGAGGGACGGAATAAGCAGGGATGCCTAATAGTGTATGCGATACTCGTCATGGGAGTCTCGTTCATATGCCATCAGCTTTGGTGCGGGCTGCCGGTTCTGACTGCTACGGCGCTGTACTCGTGCTATGATTTTCTGCTCTATTCCGGGAAGAAAAATATACTTGTGAATGTGTTTTTTGTGGCAGGATTTGCGTATTGGTCAAGAAGGCTCACACCTGAAAAATTGGGGATCGGCGGATATATCGCTGTCGCGGGGCTGATAGTATTTGCAGTAGTGTGGAGCCTTGCTATATACTGGCTCTTTAAGTATTTTGAGATGAATTCAAACCTCGAGAAGGCGCTTAAGAGCTCGGCGCTCGACGCCATGAACGAGAGGCAGCTTCGCATGGAGATAGCCGAGAGCAAGAACATGGCTGAGGAAAACGCGAGACTCGAGGAACGCGAGAGGATAAGCCGCGACATACATAATGCGGTAGGACATACCCTGTCTGCGGCGACAGTGACGCTTGATGCTGCGCAGATGCTGATAGATACGGACACTTCGAAGGCCAATCAGAAGATAGACCAGGCGAATGAAAGGATACATGAAGCCATAGGTTCGGTCAGGAGTGTCGTAAGGACACTCGATGCCGAGGATGACTGCGTGCTGGTGGAGGATTATGTGAATTCGCTGAAAGAGCTGATACGTAATTTTACACTTGATACAGAGATAAAGATACACCATAATCTTGATCTGGTGGCAGCAGAAGAAAAAAGAAGGCAGCAGGTACAGAGCGATACTGCGGGCAAGATCCACATCGCAAGAGCTGCATTTATCAGCAGCTCATTGTCGGAGCTCCTTACGAACGGTGTGAAGCACGGCGGAGCTACCGTGTTTGTAGTGCTGTTGACGTTGGACAGTGCCCATATCGGCATACAGGTGAGTGATAACGGGACCGGATGGGGAGATATATCCTACGAAGAGAAGCAGGCAAAGCTCAGGAATGGCTTTGGCCTCCGGAAGATGAGCGATTATGTGAAGACAAACGGCGGAACATTTGATGTGGACGGAAGCGAAGGGTTCTATGTCAAGATGGATATGATGAGATGAGTGGTTCTTGTGACCGCAGTCATAGTAAGATATGACCGCGGTCACTGTTTTTATGTCTAAAAGGGGTGTATGATGAAGACACAGAAGATGTGAAACAGGGAACAGAGAACCGTCCCCTTTTCTCGAAAATCGGAGGCACATAAATGAAAAAAAACTATAAAATGTGGATAATAACGGTAATGCTGATCGGGACGCTGTGCTTGACCGGGTGTGCGAAATACATATCCTCTTGGAGCGCGACAATGTATGTGCATTCCAATACCTCGCATTCCGCATATATGAACTTCGGGACACTTAACGGGACCGAGGTACAGACATTAAAGTGTAAGGAAGAAACAGGAACCCTTAAGTATTCGGCGAAGCTCGAAATCGGAAGTGCTACCGTATATATAGATTATGACGGTGAGAAAAAGGAATTGTTTAAGATCGGAGCAGGTGAGGAGATTGAGGACAGTTTCGACGGACTTAAGGAAGGCAAGGTATACATCATCGTGGAAACCGACGGAAAATGTGAGGAAGGTAAGTTCGAGTTCGAGATTGAAGAATAAGATCCTTCGCTTACGCTCAGGATGACAAATAAGGGAACAGACAGAGAGAAAGGAAGCATATGAACGAAAAAGGAAGGGCGAAGCTGTCGGCTTTGCCGTACATTAAAGGAAACAGGAAGAGAGTGACGGCGCTGGTCGTGTCGCTCGCGATGTTTGTGGTATTGAGTTATCTCATCAGCTACGTGCTGGGGTCGACATCGGAGCCGTTTTACCAGGCGTGCTGCGAGCCATACCGTGACATGTTACTCACGAGTCCGGAGATTGAGATCGGAGAATACGAGACCATCGAGGAATGGAACGAGATGGTCGTAGCGGGCATGAAAGAAAAAATAGAAGAGATCAGGCAGGTTGAAGGCGTGAGCGGTGCAGTAATGTTCAGGGAAGGCCGCGTAAGCATGAAAAGCGTCATAGGAGAGACCAGGCTTCCGTGTTTTCTGATGGACGATGTCACGGATATACAGACACTTATGGATTATAAAAACGCGAAGCTTACATCCGGCAGGATGCCCGAGAAGCCGGGCGAGATCGTCGTCGACATGAAGCTCTGGAACAACAAGGGAAATGCGTGCCTCGAGGCAATGTCCGCCAACTACACGATAGTGGGACAGCTGGAAAGTGAGTTTTACCTCGCCATGGGCCTGGCGCTTCCTGCTGAAAATGATGTAAACGTAGCGGTATTTCACCCGGATGACGGAAAAGATTACGGGAAACTGATAGAAGACGCCGGGATAAAGCTGTTATATGTTTCGGATTATCAGACACATTATGAAAGTATCGACGGCGATGTGGGCGAACTCGATAAAGTAGAGAGGCTGGTACAGATCATTACCGGCGTGCTGCTTGCGATATGTCTCCTCGTAGTGCTCTCGCTCCACATCATGGACAGGCACGAGGAATGGTGTCTGCTTAACTCCATCGGATTTTCCGAGGGCGAGATATATGCGATGGCGCTCAGGGAACTGCTGATATGCTTCATAGGGGCGCTGGTGGTCGGCGCAGCACTTACCGGGATAGCGGGATTTGCATTTAACAAGTTCCTGTGCGAACCCATCGGTATCCATGTAAAGCCCTGGAGGGAAGGCGCAGTGGGAGTGATACTTACCGTGTTCGTCGCGATATACGGCTGCTGTCAGGTACCGCTGTTTGTGAATATAAGGAGAGTATGCACGGTGGATATGATTGAATAATAGAAGATAAAGATCCTTCGCTAATGCTCAGGATGACAGAAAAATACCATTTTGACTGAAATATAGAAAGACATAAAAGGAGAATCCTATGTTTGAATTAAAAAATGCAACCATGATCTATGATATGGATAAGGAAGAGAAAGTATATGCAATGAGGAATATCAACATCAGTTTCCCGGATAAGGGGCTGGTGGGGATAATAGGACCGTCCGGAAGCGGAAAATCGACCATGATGTACACGATGTCCACGCTCAAGAATCTGACAAGCGGAGAGATCCTGTACAATGGGAAATCCATCACCGGAAT
Organism: uncultured Lachnospiraceae bacterium; assembly: GCA_902774525.1. GTDB lineage: Bacteria > Bacillota > Clostridia > Lachnospirales > Lachnospiraceae > RUG11977. The sequence goes on along the minus strand of CACYIR010000027.1, from coordinate 1,667 downwards.
AAAGGACGGGGCGAGACAGTCTCTCCGAAGAGACGAGTTCGGATTCATATTCCAGAGACATTATCTGGTGCCGTATCTCACCGCAGTGGAAAATGCGGTACTCGCAGCCAACTGTCCCAAGAAGGAAGCGATGGAAAGGGCGAAGGAGATACTCCTCAATATCGGATTAAAGGAAAAGGAGCTGGGCAAAGTACCCGCCAAGCTCTCCGGAGGACAGAGACAGAGAGTGGCAATCGCAAGAGCCATGATGAATAACCCGAAGGTGCTGTTTGCGGATGAGCCCACGGCTTCCCTCGACCATGAGAATGCGTACCTTGTCATGGACAGACTCAGAGAGTATGCCAAGGAGAGGCTCGTGATCGTCATCACTCATGACCACAGTATCTTAAGAGACACAGACATGACCATAGAGATATGGGATGGCAGTGTGTCGGAAGTGAAAATGCCGACACTCCCGGCAAGTGCCTGACTCATCGGTGATAAAAACACCTCATCAGTCGGCTGAGCCGACAGCTTCCCTCAAGGGGAAGCCTTAAGAAAGGAAAAGATATGACTCCATTTTCACCACTTACATATATAAAAAGGAACCGCGCAAGAGCGATCAGTATCATCATGATACTGGCATGCACATGCATAGTATTCATGGGCGGGATGTATATAGACAATATAAGCGACGCATACTGCTATGCGTATGAGGAGCCTTCGCAGTACGGAGTATGGTACCTGGAAGGTAATAACAACGACATCATCGATGAACGGCGGGCTTTTGTGGAAGAGCTGGATGAACTGTTGCCGGAGAATGCCAAAACGGTGATACCGGTACACATGTGTAACGGAGACGTAAGAAGCATCATGGGCTTCAACAACGGCGGTACATGGTTCTTTATGAACAATAAAGAGGATTTTGACAAATTCGTAGAGTACACGGACATACTCCCCAAAGATATAGCCTTAAGCGACGGCGGACTGGTAATGTCGGAGTGGCTCGCAAACAACTGGGGCGTAAAGGAAGGCGATGTACTAAAAGCCAATGGAGAGTTTGATAAAATATATTTCCCGACGGACATGACCGTAGAAAAAGTATTGCCCCTGAAAGGTTTACAGATATACGGCTGGTCTTCCGAGTTTTACAAAACGGAAGGCCTGATACTGCCTACTGAAAAAGGCACAAATCACGGAACAGAGTTTGCAGATGCATTAAATGAATTGAGGGTAAAGGTTAAGGAAAAATACCCGCATATGAATATACTGACCAACGAGTATTTAAAGCAGGATGTGAAGGAACAGATAAGCTTCCTCATATACATATTCTCAGCGGTAATACTTATCGTGGCGGTGGTATTTGCTGTAACGGTAAATGCGACATTTGCGGCTATGTATGACAAGAGAAAATACGAGTTCTCGATATACAAGGCTCTGGGATTTTCTAAGGGCAGGATATTCAGAAAGGTGCTGGGCGAACTCCTCGCCATGGACGGACTGGGGCTGCTCGCAGGAGGAGTGGTATGCTTCGTAGCCGTCAAGGTACTGAATGAGATCCTGTGGGAGCAGGGCCAGCACTTCATAAGACCTTCCATAATGGGAATATTGGGTACCATAGCATGTAATGTGGCTATCATCGTACCCGTGCTGATGTCAAATATGAGAAGAGTAAAGAAATATGATGT
>CACYIR010000026.1 GCA_902774525.1 uncultured Lachnospiraceae bacterium | reverse complement strand
AAAAAAGCTTTTCCCCTGTCTGCCGCGCCCTGCAGTCTGTTCAAACGCCACAAGGCACAGATTTTCCGAAACCTGTGCCCTGCTTATCATTCTTTTTGCCTCATTATTGGTTGAGTCTATACTGTCAAAATATATGTATTTCATCAAAGTCAGTCCTTAAGATTCTTCATGGAAACGTATTCCGAATAACTGATACCCGCATATTTTTTAAAGCATCTTCCGAAATAATTGGGATCGGGGATACCTACCTCATCCGATGCCTTAAACATTTTTATGTTGGCTGCGGCAAGCTTCATCGCCGCATTCATCCTGCATTCGGTAAGATATTCCACGAAGTTCTTTCCGGTCTCCTGCTTAAACTTTCTCGAAAGATAACTCGCACTGAATCCGAAATACTGTGCTACCGATGTAAGGTTAAGCTTGGAATCTGTATAATTGGACTCTATATACATCTTGATCTGGTCTATGGTGGATGCTTCTATCTTATTTGTATTTTCCGGCTCCTGGAGTGCCTCGTTCTTTACATGCTCAGCGTCAAGTTTTGCTTTTGCAGATGCAAGTGTGGCAGTCACTTCAGCTCTCACTATGGGTTTCAGCATATATTCAAATACCGGGAGGCTGACACATTTTCTGGCATACTCGAACTGATCGATCGCCGTCATGATTATGATGATTAGATTCGGATATCTTTTTGTCGCAAGTTCCGTAAACTCTATACCGTTCATAAAAGGCATGGAGATATCGACAAATGCGATATCCGGTTTCATGTCATCTATGACATTTATGGCTTCGATACCGCTGGCGGCCTCTCCGACCACCTCCATATCAAGCTCTTCCCAGTTTATCGAGGCTTTCATCAGCTTCCTTGCGGATTCCTCGTCATCGATCAGCATTACTCTGTACATTTGCCGTTCTCCAATTCTTTGTTTCTGTATTAATGATTATTTCTACTTCCGTATATTCTCCGGGCTCACTCGTTATCTTTACTACATCATCCTTATTGCAGTAACATCTGATACGTTCTATTGTGCCCCACAGACCAAAGCTGCTGCCAAGGCCCGATGCAGAGATCCCGTCCCCGTCCGTATCATCGGTCTTTTCAGTCGAAAGCACCTTCTCTATCTGCTCATCAGTCATACCTATACCGGTATCCTTTACCGTTATATGGAGTTCCTTATTTTCCAGCCAGCTTGAGATCTTTATGGTACCCTTTTCCCCTTTCATACGTATACCGTGATAAATACTGTTCTCAACCAGCGGCTGTAATATAAGCTTAGGGATCACGCACTCTTCCGTTTCCGGTGCTATATCGTATTCATCGTTAAGGATATCCCCATATCTGAGTTTCTGCAGGGATAAATAATCCTTGATGATCATCAGTTCTCTCTTGAGCGGGATCTCCCTGTCTCCTTTGCTTAAGAAATTACGGTAAAAACTGCCCAGAGTCTCCAAAGCCGAATGTACCTTCTCCGCTCCGGCATCCATAGCCAGATATCCTATGGTCTCAAGCGAATTATACAGGAAATGAGGCTTTATCTGCTCCTGCAGTACTCGCATCTGTGAATTCTGGAGGATCTGCTCGTTTTCCAAAAGCTTATCCCAAAGCTCCTGAGTATGGGTTACCATGTTGTTATAGGTATCTTTTATCATACCTATCTCATTCTTCGGAAACTCACGCTCAATTTTTACAAGACTGTCGCCCTTACTGTTTTTGTTTATCTCGTTAGTCAGTTCAAAGACGGGACTCGTAATGTTTTTCCTGATAAATATGCCTGCTAACGATACGCAGATAAAATAGATCAGCGGCAATAAGATTATAACATACAAAAGCTCCATCGGGAGTAGATGTCTTTCCTCCCTTACGGCATATAAAAGTACTATCGGGAGTCCTTCGAGCTTTATGGCCGAAAGCATCATCTTTGTCCCGGAAGTACTTATATTTCTGTGAGTGATATCTTCCGCTATATTAAAACCTTCAAGATATTTTGCCAGCTCATTATTGCCTGCCAGATATATCCCATCTGTAGTGAGCACACAAATATCATCAGGCCTTAACTGTGATATCTCATCCTCCAAAAAGGAACTCGTAATATTCATAAACATGTAACCGGTATGCTTCTGCGATACATTATCATACACCGCTCTGCTTATCGAAAGTACGGTCTTTCCGTCAGACTTGTGGATCACACCGTTACCGTTCAGTGAAAGAAAAGCCCCGCCTTTAAGTTCAATAAGCGGATCCAGCCAATCCGGCTGAACCTGTCTGGCATAATCAAACCGGTAATCACTCCGGTTGACAAGCGTCGTCATAAACTGCAGGTCTTTTCTGAATATAAAAACAGAATCAACCCCTTCGGTAATGTTCAAGTAATCCTGTGTTCCGATCCTGGCAGTTTCGCTGTATTGTATCGAACGCATGACTTCCGAAGAAGGCGCCTTTAAAAACTCCTTTACTCTTGAATCATATTCGATAAGACGGGATACATTCCTGTAATAATCTATATCTGACTTTATACTGGTAGAAAGCGTGATCAGGACATTTTCCGCTTCACGCTCAGCATATTCTTTTCTTTCTCTGTTTACAATAACAAAAATAAATATCATCGAAGACAGGATGAGTACTCCGGCAATACCGGTAAATACCATACTGAGCTTAAAAGAAAGAGAATTTTTTAAATTTTTAACTCTCTTAATTTTCTTAGATATCCTCATATGCTCCCCACATAAAATAATTGTTACATATTTGTTTCATTTTATCATTTTTATATCTCTTTTGCAAGGAAATCTGAACAAAGAAAGTAAAAAATTTACACCTTGAAAACAAAAAAAGACTCCCCTGTATAAGGAGAGTCTCTATAATGTTTATGATATCATCCTTTAACCGCACCGGCTATAAAGCTGTCCTGGATCTTCTTGCTGAAGAAGATATAAACAAGAAGTGTAGGGAATGTAGCTATAACAAGTGCCGCACCGATAGGTCCCCACTCAGTCAGGTACTGGCCTGAGAGCTGCTGAACACCTACAGGAAGGGTCATCTTATCACCTGATGAAATGAACTGGTTTGCAAACATCAGCTCGTTCCAGCACTGAAGGAATGTATAGATTCCGATAGTAGCAAGTGCAGGTTTCATCAAAGGAACGATAACCTTGATAAATGTCTTCCAAAGGCCGGCTCCGTCAATATAAGCAGCCTCATCAAGTTCCTTAGGGATATCCTCCATAAATCCCGAACAGATAAGGATTGACATCGCAAGCGAGAATGCCGAATACGGGAGTATCAGTGATGTATACGTATTAAGCAGTCCAAGACTTGATATTGTCTTATATACGGGAAGCAATGATGCATGGATAGGGATTGTTAGTCCCAGCATGAACATTGCATATGCCCATTTGCTTAGCTTCCATTGTATTCGCGACATAGCGAATGTCGCCATCATCGCCGCAAAGATGGATATAAGTATTGTACTTACCGTAATAATGACACTGTTTATAAACTGTCTGATGATCTTCGGAAGTTGGAATCCGCCCTCTTCTGTACCATCGATATTACCTGCAGCCTTCTTGTCTCTGCCGCCCTTGCCCCAGAATGCGGTATCATAGTTTTCCCATTTCCATTCATTAGGAAGTCCTGCAACATTTTCACCGAATATTTCCTCGTTTGTCTTAAGAGAGAACGTGAACATCCAGTAAATAGGGAAAAGGTTTATAAATGCCCAAAGGATCAATCCGACAAAGACTAATACACGAAGACCTTTATTCGTCTTTCTTACATGATACTTGGATGTATCAAGTTTTAGTGAACTCTGTTCTACATTTACCTGATTATTTTTTTCCATATATATCCCTCTCCTTAAATATAAATCCTATAAGAATAGCAAAGAAGAAACACAATATGATCAGAAGAACAGCGATCGCACTGCCGATACCGTACTGGTTGGCTTTGAACAGCTGGTTGATCATGATGATACTGGGAACTTCAGTTGCCTTCATAGGGCCACCGTTTGTCAGGACATATATTAAATCGAATGATTTAAGTGATCCGGTAACAGCAAATATAACACTTACTTTAATGATCGGCTTAATGGTAGGAATTACGACATTCCAGTTAACCTGCCAGTCGGTACATCCGTCAAGCTTTGCAGCCTCACGAAGTTCGGGTGAAACACCCTTTACTCCGGCATAAAGCAGAAGCATATGATATCCGACATATTGCCACAACGTAGGAACAAATACCGATCCCAAAGCAATACTCTGGTCTCCGAGCCATCTGATATTCTCACCGTCATAACCTAATGCACGAAGGAAGGTATTAAGTATACCGTATTCGGGATTGTAGATCTTCAGCCATAACTGACCGATAACTACGGTTGATATCAGAACCGGAAGGAAATATATTGAAAGGAATGCTCTTTCTCCTTTTATCTTCTTTCCTAAAGCAAGCGCAAGCGCAAGTGAGAAAGGAAGCTGAAGGAATACTGAAAGACCGGCAAGTATAAATGCGTTCTTTAAAGCACTTCCAAATTGTATTCTCTGGTTAAATAAAGTCGCATAATTCTTTAATCCGACAAAATCATTCGACGGATCGAGCGCTCTTAATCCGTTCCAATCGAATAAACTGTAATAGATTGACATAATTATCGGCGCGATCAGCAGACCGACAAACAACAATAACGCAGGAAGAAGGAACAGAAATATTGCGATATATTTTTGTTTTTGTTTCATATTGGCACCTTCCCAATCATTATAAAAGGTCTTTCCGGTTCCTCCCAAAAGGAGTTACCGGGAAGACCAAATATTTCATTAATTAATACTTATAAACATCGATCATTATCTGATTTCTGATGTTAAGCCCTTAATGAAATCTGCACCGCTAACTGCTCCACCGTATACGCTTGATACGTACTCAAGGTAGATAGCTGCCTCATCAGCAGGCATAGCATTGTCGCCGAAAAGAACATAGTCAACAGCTTTAGCACAGATATCTGCTACCTGCTGAACTAAAGGCTTAACTGAGCTTGTATCGCCCCATACCTTCCAAGCAGGAAGTCCGCTACCTTCAAGGTAACCATAGTGGCAGATAAGTCTACCGAACTCAACTGCGTAAGCAGCTGCAGCTGCGGCATTAGCTCCCTCTGATACAGCGATTGTATCTGAAGGTCCACCGATGAGCATACCAAGCTTGCCGTTTGCAGAATCAACTACAGGGAACTCACCAGCCTTAACAGTGAACTTAACCTTCTCAGCATTTGAGAAATCACCACAGTTCCATGAACCGTTCTGATAGAATGCATACTTGCCAGCCATGAAGTTCTGCTTAACTTCTTCGTTACCAAGTGCGATTCCGTCGGGATCGAAGTAGCCCTTCTTGATCATGCTCTGAAGCAGATCTACTGAAGAAGCAACACCCTGATTGTTCCAGGTCTTACCAAATGTCATGATGTCCTTAAGAGCTGTAGCACCGATTGTCTTCTCGATGATGGGCTCAAGGTACTCGGTTACACACCAGGTATCATCTGTCTTACCAGCGCAGCCGAAAGGAATGATGTTCTGAGCTAAAAGCTTATCGCAGCAGTCATTGAGTTCATCCATAGTAGCGGGGATATGATCATATCCAACCTTAGCAAGGATGTCCATGTTAGCGAAAAGGGTAACGATGTTGTAAGTTGTAGGAACACCGTAGTGCTTTCCGTTGTAAGTGCTGTTACCAAGCTGAGCTGCTGTCATCTCGCCGTTGTCGATCCAAGGCTGTAATTCAGCATCAAGGCAATGAACCTTACCAGCGTTTACGAAGTCACCAAGGAATGCGCCAGCCCATGTAAAGAAGATGTCGGGAAGCTCGTTAGCGCCCATAGCTGACTTGATCTTTGTCTTGTAAGCATTGTTCTCTGTAACTGTCTCTGTGATAGTTACCTTAGGATACTTTGCCTTAAGATCAGCAAGTGCCTTGTCATAAGCGGGACGGTTTCCGTCGCCTTCTGTAGCGATGTCCCAAAGAGTAAGAGTGATCTCTTTGTCAAGAACGCCGCTATCGGTTGTTGTGTTGCCTGTGTTGGTATTATTGTTGTCAGGCTTCTTGTCTTCATCTTTAGAGCAAGCTGCTAAAGAGAAAACCATAGCAAGAACTAATAAAACCGCAAGAATTCGTTTCATAATTCTCCTCCTTAAAAATGTGTGGCAGATATCTGCCGATTGTTGTTTATCGAAAGCGGTTATCCGCTTTAACGATCGTAATTATTTAGTAGGGACCAGATCCCAAGGATACTCTACTATCATCTCGTCACCTTCTATGGTGTAGTAAAGTATGGTATCCGGCAGGTCATCGTAATAATCCAGCCTGATCGAACCCGGTTCACCGTCAAGGAAGTAATCTCCTACAAATACTCCGTCCTCCATAAAGTTTCCTTTTTCCGAGAACTCATAAAAGAGTCTGTCGGTACCGGTATTGGTCCAAACACCGACGATACCGTCTCCCCTCTCGTAGCCTTCACGCGGAGTATAAACATAAGTACTTTTCTCGTAAAGAACCATTCCCTCATCTGTAGTCTTACAGCGCATCTTAAGCTCTCCGTCAGATCCGCTTAAGGTGAGATATGAATCATCCTTTTTATAAGAAGTGTACTTTCTCTCTTCTTTCTTCTGAATACCGTCGACAAATACTTTTGCCTGATAGACTGCCGTGCCGTCGGAATTCAACCGGAGAATCTCTTTGGTCTCATCGAAATTGTATGCCCAGCTTTCGGCCTTGCCGCATCCTGTAAGTAAAGCCGCGGTAAGCACAAGGATCATCGCGAAAACAGGCATTTTCTTTACTTTCATTTGATTCCGCCTTTTCTTAATTTCTACAATATCGAGTATATTATATCTACGTATTCAAGTAAATGTATATTATTTACTTTCGTAAGCACTTTTTTTACTTTGTTGTCATTTTTTGGACACATTGTATAAATTTATACTTAATATTTTGTCTCCTATTATATATAATGTTTAATAATTTTCTTTTTTTCACTCTTTTTTTCGGATTTAACGCTGTTTTTGCCACTCTTTTTCTTGATTTATTTAACATACTTTGATATTATATATTATAATAAGAAAGGACACCGAAAGGAGCCTTCGAGCCATGAAAAGATATATACTGAACTTTAAGCGTTTACTTATCCTATTTGCTATCGTGCCGTTGTTCATCGGTAATTCCGCGCTGTCCATCATAAGCATAAGTTCTTCCGTAAGATCAACGGTAGAAAACCTTAAGGACGAGTTAAAACTTGCTGCAACGGGGCTAAAAGAATATTACGATTATGATCTTGTAAACAATAACGACCTTGTAGACGGTTTTTTGGAATACGACACCGATTATCTGGACAAGATGGCCGCCACCGGTATAGATTTTACGATTTTCAAAGGCAATCAGCGTTTTATGACCACCATAAAAGATGAGAACGGCAAAAGGATCGAAGGTACATTTGCCGATGATGATGTATGGGCCGCTGTAAGTAAAGGTGAAGACTATTACTCCGATCAGGTAGTTATCAACGGGATCAAATACCATGTATATTATATGCCGCTGGGTCCCAAAGATAATATCTGCGGTATGGCATTTGCAGGAAAACCCGATCATGACATCGCAAACCTGCGGCAGGCCCTGATCGTCAGGACGATCCTTACATCGGGTATATTGATATTGCTCTTCCTGATCGGCACTATTATCATGTCCCGAAAGATTTCCACGCCGCTTAAAAATGTAGCCAACAGTATTAAGAAGATATCCAACGGTGAACCGGTAAAGATCACGACCAAGTCCGTCATCCACGAGACCATCTCCCTGATAGAATCTGCCAAGCGTCTGTCCAATGCATTAAACGAATCCATGTCAAAGATTCGCTCCTCTTCCGGAGAGCTCAAAGCTTCCATGGAATCAACTTCAGATCTGGTAAAACAATCAGCTGCAGGCGCAGAACACATCACAAAGTCAATGGACAGCCTTTCACAGGCTACCGAGACCATGGCTGAGAGTGTTCAGGAGATCAATACAAAGATAATCTCCATGGGCTCCATGATAGAGAACATCGTAGCAAATACAGAGCACTTAAATGCAAGTTCGGACAATATGCTTTCAGCCAACGAAGAAGCTGCCGGATGTATCGATAATATGACCGTAAGCAGCAAGAGATCCGCTGAAGCCATTGATATCATCTCCAAGAAGATCACCGATACCAACAACTCCATCAGCAAGATTGAGGAAATGGTAGGATTTATCACAGAGATAGCCGATCAGACTAACCTGCTGGCACTTAACGCTTCCATCGAAGCTGCCCGTGCAGGCGAAAGCGGAAGGGGCTTCGGTGTCGTAGCCGAGGAGATCAAGCACTTGGCTGAGCAGTCCAATGATTCCGCTATGCGTATCACCGAGATAGTATCCGAGATATCCGCACAATCCGAGGATTGTGTGGCACAGTCCAGAGAAGTTGAAAAGATCATCGCCGAAGAACAGAGACTTCTCGGTATCACGCGTGACAAGTTTGATGTACTTGACTCCGAGATCAAGACCTCCGTTAAGGAGATTGATTCCGTATCCGCCATAACCGATGAACTCAACGATATCAAGGAAGTTATCACCAATGCGGTTACAGATCTGTCAGCTATATCCGAACAGACCGCAGCCACCAACGAAGAAGTAACGGCATCAGTTACACAGATATCCAAGAATGTCATTACCATCAGCAATGACACCGAGCATCTGAACGAATTGTCCGATACTTTAAAGGATGCTGTATCGTATTTTAAAATGTAAAAAAGGCACTATCCGCCGGATACAATTATAAAATCGGCTTGCAAGCTTGCTTGTAAAGCCGATTTTTTGTGCGTTCTATCCAGCCTCAGTCTTACGGCACTATTCGACGTCTGGACAGAACCCACTCATAAACCCTTCGGCTTCGCCGTAGGTCGCCGCTATCGCGGCTTTTGTTTACTCGTGCGTTCTGTCCAGCCTCCTACGCCAAAAAAGAAAAACCAGCTTTACAAGCAAGCTTGCAAGCTGGTTATTATTTTTTTGCGTCGAATAGTGCCTACTGTCCCATCTGTTTAGCTACTTCTGCTGCGAAGTCTTCGTTTCTCTTCTCAAGGCCTTCACCGGTCTCAAAACGAACGAATCTGTTTACATTGAATGTGCAGCCGTTCTCTTTTGCTACCTTAGCGATGTACTGACCGACATTTTCTTTGTCCTCAGCCTTAACATATTCCTGATCAACAAGGCAGATTTCCTTAAGACGCTTAGCAAAACGTCCCTCTACAAGACCTGCAAAGATCTTGTTCTCAAGATACTCAGCCTTATGTGTTGCTGCGATGTCTCTAAGTACCTGCATTCCTTCATTTGACATGAAGTTGTACCAGAACTTGTTGTTCTTCTCTGCTTCGTAAGCTGCCTTATCATCTGCTCCCCAAAGGTTCTTGTCAAGAGCTTCCTGGATAACTGCATTAAGGATGGGCTTAGGAAGTGAAGCGGGATCAGCAAGTGAGCTGTCAACTACGATCTCCTTCTCCTTTGAAAGGGTCTCTGCTGAGATCTCTTCCTTCTTTACATATGAAGGATTCATAGCTGCGATCTGCATAGCGATGTTCTTTGCACACTCAACTGTAGCATCGCTGTAAGGAGCATCAACATCAAGAAGGATAGCGATCTTGCCGTTCATATGGATGTACTTAACAACGAATCCGTTTGTAGTATACTTAACAAAACGACGAACCTTAAGGTTCTCACCGATAACTGCAACCTGAGCTGCACGAGCCTCGTCAACAGTCTTGGATGTATCAAACTTCCATGTCTCTGCAAGGAAAGCATCGATATCAGCTGCATTTGTCTCTGCTGCCTGCTGAGCTACCTGCTCAACATATGCTCTAAACTTCTCGTTCTTTGCAACGAAGTCTGTCTCGGAGTTAACTTCTACGATAGCACCGGTCTTGTTATCAGCGGTAATGAATACGTCACATACGCCTTCTGCAGCGATACGGCTTGCCTTCTTCTCTGCCTGAGCAAGACCACGCTTACGTAAATACTCTATAGCCTCATCGAAATTACCGTCACACTCTGTAAGAGCTTTCTTACAATCCATCATGCCTGAACCGGTCATTTCTCTTAATTCCTTAACCATTGCTGCTGTAATAGCTGCCATTTATTTTTCCTCCTGATCTGTGATTAACTATTAAGCCTCTGCTTCCTCTGCATCTGCCTCAGCGCTCTCTGCTTCTGCATCGCTGCCTCGATAACAGCGTCAGCCATCTTAGCTACGATAAGCTTTACTGCACGGATAGCGTCATCATTTCCGGGGATAACATAATCAAGTTCCTCGGGATCGCAGTTGGTATCAGCGATACCTACAAGCGGGATACCAAGAGTATGTGCCTCATCAACACAGATCTTCTCCTTCTTGGGATCTACTACGAAAATACAATCGGGAATAGTGGGCATTTCCTTGATACCTGCAAGGTTCTTCTCTAACTTCTCCCACTCCTTCTTTATCTGGATAACTTCCTTCTTGGGAAGTACTTCGAATGTGCCGTCCTCTGACATCTTCTCGATAGCCTTAAGTCTTGCTATACGGGTCTTGATGGTCTTGAAGTTGGTAAGCATACCGCCGAGCCATCTCTCGTTTACATAATACATACCGCAACGCTCTGCCTCTGACTTGATAGCGTCCTGAGCCTGCTTCTTTGTTCCAACGAAAAGTACCTTTCCGCCGTTTGCTACGATATCCTTGATTGCGTAGTAAGCTTCGTCAACCTTGCCAACTGACTTCTGAAGGTCGATAATGTAGATACCGTTTCTTTCTGTGTAGATGTACTCAGCCATCTTAGGGTTCCAACGTCTGGTCTGATGTCCGAAATGAACACCTGCTTCCAGAAGCTGCTTCATTGAGATTACACTCATGTTTTTTTCCTCCATTTGGTTAATTTTGCGCCCCATTCTGCGACAGCTTATTAAGCTGCACCGTGCGCCGGGCGTATGAATAATTGGTAAAAGGCCATGCGGATTGCACGACCTTTTCGATTCTAACATAAATATTTTAATAATGCAAGATAATTTTTTTATTTTTTTCAGTTCCCCGGCCATACGCTGCAGGCTGCCGCTATCTCCTTATAGCTCATGCCCTTTTTGAGCTTAAATGTACCGTACTGAAGCTGATATGCATAACCGCTGCTTATCAGGTATTTATTGAAATCATTCCAGTTGTCTACAAGTCCTGCCTTCTCTATAGCCTGTGCAAACTGCTCGGATGTTGTGCCCTTTGCTACAGTGACGCTTACGGTCTTATCCTTTTCGGGCTTCTTGGTAGGCTCCGGTGTTGCCGTAGGCTTCTCTGTGGGCTTTTCGGTGGGCTTCTCTGTAGGAACAGGTGTAGCTGTAGGCTTCTCCGTAGGCTTTTCGGCAGGTTTCTCCGTAGGAGTCGGCGTGGGCTTTTCAGTAGGTGTAGGGGTCGGGCTCACGGTCGGCTCGGGTGTAGGTGTGGGAGTCGGTACCGCTGTAGGAGTCGGTGTAGGCTCAGGCGTTGCGGTAGGTGTAGGTATAGGTGTTGCCGTAGGAGTAGGGGTTGCTTCTTCTGTAGGTGTAGGTGTTGCTTCCTCTGTAGGTGTGGGTGTCGCCTCCTCCGTAGGGGTAGGTGTTGCTTCCTCTGTAGGAGTAGGTGTCGCTTCTTCCGTCGGTGTCGCCGTCGGAGCTAAAGTCGGTGTAGCCGTAGGTATTTCTGTAGGCTTCTCTGTGGGAGTTTTATCCTCATCACCTGTAGGAGCCGGTTCCGTACCTGTTGCGGGATCCGGAGTCACTTCCGTTCCCGTCTGGCCGGTAAGCTTTCCTATATCACTGTCGTCTACAGTCTGCGTTTTATTATCGGTGTTTTCTTCTAACTTATCCTTAAGCTTCAGATTCGGAATGATTATCACCACAAATATAAATAAGGTAAAAAGGATTCCGCATCCGACGCCTCTCATATAATACTTAAGTTTCATCTGCTGCCTCCGGGACTTATTTACAATATAATTCAATGATCAGTTTTACTTCACCCTGTCCCATATTGAGCAGTTTAGAAATTTCCATAACTGATTTCTTCTTTTTATACAGAGCTATAACTTCATTGGTCTTCTCGGATTTTTCCGGGGCATTCTCTACCATATTCTGTTTTACGTCGGTCGATACGGTCGCAAGCCTCTGCTTTGCCCTGTCCTTTGACTTCATTTTTTTGTTGGTCTTAGGCTCGGGTTCAGGCTCAGGAGCTGATGTATCTTCGTCAAAGCTGAAATCCTCCATGCCTATGTCAAGCTTGCGCGCAGGACGGTCTTCTTCCGTCTTTGCAGGGGCAGGAGTATTAGCTGATGAAAGTTCGTCAAGTGCAGCGAAATATTCCTTTTTGGCGCCTTTGCCCGCCTTTTTGGCAGCACCTTCAGCTTCAGGAGTGTCATGCAGGAGCTTTTCGCAGTATATGCGGAGCTCTTCCATCCTCTGTGCTGTCTCCTTAAGCTCTTTCTCCTTATCCTGGAGCATCTGGTATAAAAATACCGTTTCCTTATGATTGGTATCGATTTTTGCGATGACCTGTTCCGAGTACTCATTGACCGCCATGATCTTGTCATTCGAGATAGCCTCAAGCTGGTCCTCGGTACTCTCTATAAGCTTATTGGCATTGGTATTCATGTCCTTTATGGCACGTTCGCTTATCACGTTAAGCTGCTTCATGTCCGGCACGGGAACCGTGACAGGCGCCGTCTTTTCCTTCTTATCCACAAGGAAAAAGCTCACTACAATCAAAATAACCGCAAAAATCAACAATGCAATCTCTAATCCGTCCATACTCTCAAATCCTTATATCAAAGCCGCCGTGGTTCTCTGTCTGGTTCTCACGGTCCTGCTCCGATCCGTCTTCCTTTTTTTTCTTTTTTTTCTCTCCCGAAGAGTAGCTTCCGTTACCCTGTTCCTTGGCGTCATACCTATAATCGGGGTTCTCCGCCGAAGTAGTGTGTACAATCTGCTGGGTATTCTGCCGAGCCTCGCGTGCTATCTCCTGCATGCCGCTCTGCTGCTGTGCAACGTGCTTGGCATTCTGGGCACTGTGAACCATCGAGGCTTCCTGGGATTTTGGTACCATAGAATACATTTCAATAGGTGTTATCATGAAATCCCCCCTTGCAAGTGTATACTTTTGTGCCTGAAAATACAAGTCCTTTTATAAAATTATCTGTAAGCTGTCACTCTTATATCGGCTCCGTCCCTCACTAAACAGCAGTGTTTGGTCTCCGACTTTATATAAGTAGTAACATTTGCTACCGTAACCTTACATCCGGGATATATGACATCATCCACATTGATATATCCCTTTGACGCGGTATTGAGCATAGAATCGATCTCAGACAGCCTCTCCTCTATCTCAGCCAGACGTTTTTTGTACTCGCTGATGCTTACGGAGAGCTGCTGGAACTGTACTATTCTTTCCGGAGGAAGCTGTTCACGGTCCTTTATCTTCTTTGAAAGATAAAAGATAACCTTCTCCGATTTTTCAAGATTTTCCTTGATGACTCTTTTTTCATTAAGCAGTGTTCTTTCCTCTTCGATGAGGACCATGTTCTCTCCGACCTCAATGATGGTCTGGGTGCCCATGACGGAACCTGCCGTTTTTGCATCGATAAATTTTGAAGCCTTAATGACACCGCCGGTGATAAAGCCCTTCTTACCCTTAACTATGATCTCGGCACCGGACTGTACCCTGCTGTGCATGATTGATTCGGTCTGGATAAAACCTCCGGCTACAACCTCGGCACTTTCAATAAACTTAGCCACGATATTTCCGTCGGCTCTCAACACGCCTTTACTCATGCCCTGTATGCCGCGCTTTAAGACTATCTGGCCACCGGCGATTATCTCAGCACCTTCCACTATACCGTCGACTATGACATCACCTTCGGCATGTACCTTGTATCCGGAATTTACATTGCCCGAAATCTTTACGTTACCGGTATATTCAACATCTCCCGTAGCCACGTCCACATTTCCGGGTATCTCATAAGTATCCGAAACAAATACCTGCCTGTCCGCAAGTACGGCATGACCGTTAACGTTACAGTACAGCTGGAGTCCGTCATCCGAAAGCCTGGTGTTTTTGGACTGCTTTAAGAAAAGGACATTTACTTTTTTAGGTGCTATCTGTCTTCCGAGTACATCGGTACCGGGTTTTCCGTACACTGCAGGCTTTAATTCGGCAAGGATCTGGTCCTTGGTGACCTTGCTTAAGTTATCCAGCTGATGAAAATCCACCGATCCGTCCTCATTCATCTTCGGCTTCTTGGTAAGATCCGTATTAAAGTGATACGTTATCTCCGCATCCGTGCCCTCTATCGGTGCCAAGGCCTCAGCGAGGGTATATGTGGTACAATACATCCTGTGTTCCAGATAATCTTCGATCACATCTTCCTTTATACCAAATTTTACTCCCCTGTTATTAAGCAGCCATATGATATCTGACTTTTCGAGTTTTTTACCTCCCTCGACCTCAGGATAAAACCTTCCCGTAACTGCCAGAAAGTTCTCGGTAAACTCAATAACAAGAGTCTCATCAAGCCCTGACACGTTGGAAGAAGTGATCTTCAGCTCCTTCTTCTCGTTAAAGGTCTTCATCACATTGTATATGGCTATCTTATCATACGGTATCTGATATGTGTCCAGATATTGAAGTACCTCAGAAGGCTGACACGGCTGTCCTCCGTCTGTGGGCGGGTATACTATAAGATAGGTTCCGTCATCTCTTATCATGAGACGGAAAAAACCGTTCATTGTCATCGCCTTCACTTCCTTCCTTTATGTCCGCGCAGATCTTTCCTCTTATCCCAGGAACATCTGCATGTTGCTGCCCAAGCGCTGTTTCATCTTTACCAGTGCCTTCGAATGGAGCTGGGATACTCTTGATTCCGATACATCCATTACGTTGCTTATTTCTTTCAGTGTCATTTCCTCATAATAATACAGAAGGATAACCTTTTTCTCTTTATCCGTAAGCGTCTCTAAAACTTCAAGAAGAAGCTTCTTTAACTCTTCCTTTTCAACAACCCGGTCAGGCTGCATATAATCCTTGGTCTCGACAGGTTCAACCTTGGAATCGCCCTGCTCCATGTATTCATCAAGAGATATGATATTGCTTACCTTGGTCTCATTCTGCATATTAAGGAGTTCTTCCATGGTAATGCCGAGTTCCTCGGCTATCTCTTCATCCGTAGCAAGACGTCCGGTCTTTTCCTCTATCTTGCGGTAAGCCATATCCAGCTGTTTCTGCTTCTGTCTTACCGTTCTCGGAATCCAGTCCATCTTTCTTATCTGGTCCAAGATCTCGCCTCTTATACGCAGGGATGCGTATGTTTCAAACTTGATGCCCTTGCCGTAATCAAACTTGTCAATGGCATCTATCAGTCCGAATACCCCGTATCCGACAAGATCGTCATATTCAACGTTGTACCCTAAGTACATGCTAAGCTTACCTGCAACCACCTTTACCAGTCCGGAATATTCAATTATCAGCTTTTCCCTAAGCTGGGGAGTTTTCTGTTTGCTGTACTCACTCCACATTTTGTCTCTGTCAGCTGCTGCCATTTTGTAGTCCCCCTGTTATCAGATAACATTTTTACCGATCAAACCTTATCAGTTTCATCTTCCCCTGAAAGCTCCGACATTTCCTTTAATCCGTTGTTCTTTTCTTCTTCCTCTTTTGCTTTTAGATCCTTTGCTCGTTTTTCCGCATCTCTACCCTGTTTTGCCACTATCGAATTAACTATCAGCCCGATTATCATAAACACAAACAGTGTTACAAGTACCGTGATAAGCGTCCCTAAAAGTCCCGCTTTGTTTATGATACAGCAGACACATGCGATAAGTCCGGCAGTGAGGGTGATGATAACAGCTATCGGCTTGTCCTTCACGTTTTTCCTCCGTACCCTTCTAAATGTACAACTCTTTTTTCCCTATCGCTCTGATCTTTAAGCGGAATGTCACAGGATCAAACTCGATAGTTCTTCCGTATGTTCCCCCGCAGTCGGAGGAAACAAGCGGTATCCTTAAGTTTTTAAGGATATCCCTGACTGCTTCCGTATTTTTTTCACCGATACTCTGGATATCGCTTCCGCTCATGGAGAACATCTTTGCTCCGCCTGCCATTTTTGCACACAGCGAACCGGAACGTACACCACTCTGCGTCAGTCTTTTTATCAGTTCCGCAATGCCCGTATCCGCAAATTTTGCGGGATTGTAATTGGCTTTTGTGATGGAACTGTCCGGAAGCATTATATGTATCAGCCCGCAGGTCGCGGTATTGATATCAAATAAAACCAGTCCTATGCAAGAGCCCAGCCCTAAGGTCGTTATCCTGTCGGGAGCTCTGCAGATATTCATGTCGGCCATCCCGACTCTGATCAGTTCTCCCATTTTATTCCTTCTTAAGCCCTAATTTTCTGAAAATATTGTCAAACCCTTTTAATGTAGGAACCAGTATAAAAAATCCCTTAGCCTGTCCGCATTCACTGGAAAATTCCGACTGAATGAGGAGTACCCTGTCGCTCATCTTACCGAACTCTATAGCAGGTACCGAAAGGATCGCTCCCGCCATATCATCGGAAAGAGCCGGTACGCTCGGACTTACGACCATGCCTGTAAGTCCCGATATTGCCGAAAGATATGAGCCGGCGATAATGTTTCCGAATTCCGTGAGGACCGACATCTCCATCTCGGACATTTCCTGTCCCAATTCCCCGCCTTCACGGTTAAGGATACCGTTTACGATAACGGAAGCCGACGGTTTGTCCATGACAAACATCATCATGCCGTCGATATCGTTTTCGAGCGAAACAAGTATCCCTATCACTTCATTCTCCGCTCCTCCTATTATCTCAGGCAGTTCGGAAAACTGCAGGAACCTGATGTCGGGCACCTTGATATCCACCCGGCCGCCAAGCAGCTTGGAAATGGCTGTCGCCGCATTTCCCGTGCCGATGTTCGATACTTCCTTCAGTACGTCAAACTCGGTATCGGACAGTTCTTCAATCCTCATCTCATCCATATCGTACCTCTTCAGACAAAAGCCGGTTTATGTTGCTTCCTTTTCAGCCAGTACCGCAGGAACATTCATGATGGATATAAGTCCCTTCGCATGCTTGCCCACTCCGGTAACATATGTATTCCTGTCATCGGGATTCGATACATGATCGATATCATCCTCCGAAAGCGAAAGCACTTCTTTTACCTCATCCACGATAAAACCTATGGATGCCTGCGGTTCGGGCTTAAGTATCAGTATCCTCGTCTTAGTGGTAAAGACATCATCCTCGAGTCCGAATTTCCGCCTTAAGCTCATGACGGGTATTATCTCGCCACGCAGGTTTATGACTCCCGGAAAGAAAGGCTGGGATTTCGGAACACGGGTTATCCTCTGCATCCTTACGATATTGTCTACGAAACTGATGTCTATCCCGTATTGTTCATTATTTATCATGACACCAATATACTGCGCAAGTTTAGCGTTGTTGGTGAAGTCAGCTGCATCTGCCATAACAAACCTCCCTTATACTAAAGCGTTCGCATCGAGGATAAGTGCAACCTCGCCGTCTCCGAGTACCGTAGCACCGCTTATCATCTTGCTGTTGTTGATATACTTTCCGATGGACTTTATAACTATCTCAAGCTGGCCTATAAGTTCATCCACTACAAGGCCTGCTTTTCTGTCACCCTTTGCAACCACTACCATGGTCACCGTATCCTTTTCAGGTCTTTCTCCAGGAACATCCAGGAGCTCTGCCATTCTGATAAGAGGTATCACGCTTCCTCTTAAGTTTATGACCTCTTTCTTTTCTACCTTCTTAACCTCTTCCTTCGGGATATCCTCGATGGTATCGATACTTCCGAGAGGTATGGCGTATTTCTCATCTCCGATGGTAACCATCAGTGACTGTATGATAGCCAGTGTCAGAGGAAGCCTGATGGTAAACGTGGTACCCTGGCCGAGCACCGTCTTGCACTCTACAGTACCCGAAAGTGATTCTATCTTTGATTTTACAACATCAAGTCCCACGCCTCTGCCGGATACGTCGGATACCTGTTCAGCCGTTGAAAAGCTGGGTCTAAAGAGCAGGTCGATAAAGTCCTTCTCCGACATGGTCTCTGCCTGTTCCTCTGTGATCGTACCCTTTTCTATAGCCTTCTTTTTAACCTTTTCGGTATCGATCCCGCCGCCGTCATCACTGCATTCGATGATGACACTGTTGCCTTCCTGGAAGGCATTGAGTGTTATAAGACCTGTCTCGGGCTTACCGAGTGCCTTTCTCTTTTCGGCACTCTCAAGACCATGGTCAGCGGAATTTCTTAAGATATGCATCAGAGGATCGCCTATCTCATCGATAACGGTACGGTCAAGCTCTGTCTCCTCACCTGTCATAACAAGCTCCATGGGCTTGTCAAGCTTCTTTGAAAGATCCCTTATCATTCTCGGGAAACGGTTTACAACACTCTCGATAGGCACCATGCGGACCTTCATGACACTCTGATGGATGTTTGAAGTGATCCTCTCTAAGTACTCTATCTGTTCATTATATATAGTCTTCTTTTCCTTCTTTGCAAAATCATCGCCGGATATGGAAGCCAGTCCGTTCTTTGCTATGATAAGCTCGCTCACCAGATTCATCAGATCGTCAAGCTTTTCGATATCAACACGTACCGAACGGTTAACGACTGCCTTCTTTGCAGGCTGCTGTCCGCTCTTCTGGGCAGCTGCGGGAGACGCAGGCTTGGTAGCTGTCTGTGCGGGGGCAGTCGTCTCATTCCCTGCATTTTCCTTTGCAGCATCCTCTGCCTTTTCCTGTACCTCGGCAGGTGCCGCAGTACCGAAATCAACCTTCTGTACTGTTGCTTCCTTTACCTCGGAAACGTTTAATACTCTTTTTCTTATATTTTCGGGATCGGCATTTGAAAGGACTACTACCACAAAGCTGAAATCAAACTTTTCATCCTCTATCATCTGGGCATCGGGAACTGACTTTATGATCTCGCCGAATTCCTCAACTGCCTTAAATACAAGGTATGCTCTTGCAGCCTTTAAAAGGCAGCTTTCCTGCAGATCCACATGTACCTCATAGGCTGTCAGGCCTTCAGATGAAGCTTCCTGTATCGCTGTCTTCTCATACTCCGCATAGTTTACCTTGGAAGCATTCTCCGCCGCCTTTACCTCGGGAACGGGAGCCGCTTTCTTTTCAGGTTCGGGAGCTTTCTTGGGAGCTTCGGCTTCTCCGGCACCTCCGTTAAGTCCTATATCCAGCTCACGTGCAAGTGCATCGATCAGCTGCTGGTTGTCATTTGTTCCCTCGTCCTGGGTATTGATGATATTGTCAACATATTCCTGCAGCGCATCAAGGCCTTCAAACAGGCAGTCCGTAAGCTCGGGCCTAACCTTCATCTTGCCGGATCTTATCTCCTGGAAAACATTCTCCATATCATGGGTCAAGTGCTGCATCCTCTTATAACCCATGGTACCGGCCATTCCTTTAAGTGAGTGAGCGGCACGGAATATCTCATTTATGGTATTTTCGTTTTCCGGTTCTTTTTCTAATATAAGAAGATGTTCATTAAGTGCCTGAAGATGCTCTTTGGCTTCTTCTATAAATACCTCCAGATATTGGCTGACGTCCATACGCTCCTCCTCTCAAATATCAGGTTATGATCACTCTCAACCTGCCGGTTCCCGATATTACCGCTTAAATGTACCGACTGCGTTTACGATAGCATCCGCTATTTTTCCTATCGGGAGTACCTCATCTGCGATACCTGTCTTGATTATGCTCGACGGCATACCGAAAACAGTGCTCGTCTGTTCATCCTGTGTTATGACATATACCTTTTTCTTTTCACTTAAGTCTACTATTCCTGCTGTCCCGTCACTTCCCATACCGGTAAGGACCACACATACCACTTCATCAACACTTATGTCCTTTATGGATTCAAAAAGCAGATCGGCGCAGGGCTTAAGCCCGCCTTTGGGCGGATCGTCCGAAAGGGATATCTTATATGCGCTTCTGAATTTTGTAAGCTTCATGTGCATGCCGCCTTTTGCGACATATACCTTTCCTTTTTCGGGCTTATCACCGTCCTCGGCCTCTTTTACATTAAGACCGCATTTTTTCCCCAGTCTGTCTGCTAAGGATTCGGTAAATCCTTTAGGCATATGCTGTACTATAAGCACCGGCGCATTCAGATTGTCCGGCAGATAAAACAGTACCTTATGTAATGCTTTAGGTCCTCCGGTCGATGCACATATGACGACCAGACGCCGTATACCTTCTGCCTTCTCCTCTTTCGTATTTTCTATTATATCAGATTCTTCACTGCACATAAGTGCAGAGTCACCGTTTTGTGATATTTTTTTATTTTTTTCCGTGTTTTTTATGCTCACAGCCCGTTTTCCTTCTGTCTCTGTCTTCTCTCTTCACTGAATACGTACCTGACTATCTTTTCACGTATCTCTTTCTTTATCTTGGAAAACTCACATCTGTATTCTGTCCTTCCCCTTACGTTCTCGACCTCAGCCACACCGATTATCCTTGCTTCCGCCTCAATATCTATGCCTTCGTCAAGGCTGAAGCTTACATAAAGGATGGTCCCGTGTTCATGTTTTACATCCGAAGCAAACTTGAGACCTCCGCCGCTTACGTTGACTATGGTACCTTCAAGTACCGATCCTTCAAGCTGTTCAAGCTTTTCTGATACGATCCTCTTCTCCCTGTCATCCTTGTAGGCCTTTTTCTCCATGAAGTATCTTAAGCGTACCTCAAGCTCCGATATAACCCTGTATTTCAGCCTCATTACCTTCTCAAGACGGAAATACTGTCTTCTCTGGTCTCTTTTAAGCTCCGATACCACCAGGACGGACAGATAGTACAGATTATTCTGTTTCAAGCGGTTTGTGATCTCGCATTTGCACATAAAAAGACCCGAGATCGTCAGAAAGCTCATTTCGTATTTTGCACCGATCTCAAGCGGCACAAGATGACCCGACTCGATGGGAACGGCTATGTTCATCCTGTAGTCGTCCAATATGTCAAGCACCTGGCTCTTGTAAATCCTTGCCTGTCCGTCTGCGGACTTCGGCTGATTTACACTTTTTAATTCAATTTTGTCTCCAACCTTTAAAACCTTTTTCAGCATACTTCTGTCCTTCCGTATGTCTGCCTTAAACTACGTGTTCTAAGCATCCTTGTTCTGTTTATTTTTCTTTCTGTATATGCTTTTCAGGAAGCGGCTGAAAAGCTGGGAAATCCCTTTCCTGTCTACAGTTTCGTTTTCGCTCTGTGCAATCTTTGCGGCTATAGAAGCTATAGCCTTTACCGAAGCCGAGCGGGGATCCGATAATGTGATAGGGCTCTGCTGCATAATGGCCTTTCCGCAATTCGGATCGTCCGGGATGCCTCCCATATATTCAACCTTAAGATTCAGGAATTTTTCCACCACTATACCGAGCTTGTTGTAAAGCGCTTCACCCTCTTCGCTGCCCTTTATACGGTTTGCTACCATTCTCAAGACCGTATCTTCTTTGGAAAAACCGCTGCGGCGGTTAAGGGTTTTCAGCAGTGCGTATGCATCCGTAATGGATGTGGGCTCGGGTGTCGCAACAAGCAGCACCTCATTGCTTGCGGATACAAACTCCAGTACCGAGTCGGAAATACCGGCACCTGTGTCTACAAGGATTATATCTGCCAGTTCATCCAGCTCATAAAGCTTCTGCACCAGATATACCACCTGCTCCCTGGTAAGCCTTGAAAGCTCCTGTATGCCGGATCCTCCCGAGATAAAGCCTATGTTTTCCGGTCCGGGGATTATTATCTCCTTTAATTCTTTTCCGCGGAACATCAGATCTGCAAGATTATAATCCGGTCTTATGCCGAGCATTACCTCTATGTTTGCGAGTCCGAAATCCGCATCAAGAATGATGACCTTTTTTCCGAGTCTTGAAAGCTGAATGGCAAGATTGACTGTAAGAGTTGACTTTCCTACTCCGCCCTTGCCGCTTGTGACCGTTATTACTCTCGAAACCTTTCTTTCTTTTTTCTTCTGTTCCTGCTGTTTGTTTACCAGCATCCTCAGCTGTTCGGCCTGATCCATCAGTCACTGCCTCCGAGCAATTGTTTTGCGATCATCTGGGCGTCCAGCCTTGATATGTCGTTCGGAACCTTCTGTCCGAATGTCGCATAGGATAACGGAGCTCCGGTCAAAAGCTTCACGTTAAATATATTTCCGAGAGTATCAGTTTCATCCAGCTTCGTAAAGATCAGCCTGTATTCGGCTATTTCGGAATAGCTTTGCGTAATCCTTATAAGATCGCGGTATTTTGTCGTAATGCTGAGTACCAGGAAAATATCCCTTTCCTCCGCAGGTACCGCACTTATAAGCTTTTCGATATCCTCTCTCTGCTGCTTGTCCCTGTGGGAACGTCCCGCAGTATCTATGAGTACGATATCGTAATTCTTCATTTCTTCGTATGCGTCTTTTAATTCCGTATCGGAATAGACCACTTTGAGCGGAACATTCAGTATCTCCGCATAAGTCTTTAACTGGTCCACTGCAGCTATCCTGTAAGTATCGGCGGTAAGCAGTGCCACATTAAGTTTCCTGTCAAGCTTGAGTTTCGAT
The DNA here is from genome assembly GCA_902774525.1 of uncultured Lachnospiraceae bacterium. Classification (GTDB taxonomy): domain Bacteria; phylum Bacillota; class Clostridia; order Lachnospirales; family Lachnospiraceae; genus RUG11977. The sequence goes on along the minus strand of CACYIR010000026.1, from coordinate 3,894 downwards.
GCAAGCTTAGCTATAGTGGTCGTTTTTCCTACTCCGGTAGGACCGATAAAGAATACAAATCTTGCCTTTCCCTGAGTCACACCCATAACCTCGGTCTTTCCGAGCTTAAGCACTATCTTCTGGTATATGCCGGAAAGGATGTTTTCTACCGAACCGTCCTTCTTAAGTGCGGGCTCTATCTCGGTAATGAGCTGATTGATGTACTTTTCATCCACCTCATTTTCAAGGAGCTGCTTATATATCAGCTGGAGGCAGGCATTGTTCTTTTCCTCCGCGGTATCTTTCTTTTCTTCGTCTTTGTCCTTAGTATCTTCTTTTGCCTTAGCCCCCATCTGCTTTTCCAGGAGCATTGCTATATTAGATATCTTCTGTTCCAGCTTTTCCGAATCGGTTAAGCCGTTAGCAGACTTCTCATCCTCTTTTGTATCCTTCTTATCATCGTCCAGGATGATATCGGGATTGTCCTTGAACATGGCCTTTATGCTCTCGCGCCTTGAAAGCTCCGTCTTGGGCGGGGTCTCGTCAAGCGCGGCCGTGATCTCATATGTGGGCTTTTTGAACAGGCGCATGATCCCGCCGGGCTTTATCTGCTTAACGTTAGTCACGATAGCATCCTTGCCCAGTTCATCCCTGGCCTTCATTATAGCTTCCGTTTCCGTATTCCCTTGAAATTTTTTGATTATCAATTAACTGTCACCATCCCAACTGATTGAAGTTCTACATCCGAATCAATTTCATAATATGATATTACTATCAGGTCAGGGAAATAATCCCTGGTAAGCCGTTTAAAGTACATTCTGACAATGGGCGAGGTCACGATGATGGGATTTCTTCCCATATCTTCTAAGGTCTTTACCTGTTCCTCGATGGAATCCATGAGCTTCTTGGTCTTTTCCGGATCATAGTTGATAAATGTCGTCTGTTCCGTTGTCTTGACCGAAGCCATGATCTCCTGCTCTACCGCAGGATCAAGGGTAACCACCGAATTCTTCTCACCCTTCGGGAAATACTTGGCTGATATCGCACGCTTAAGGTTCTGTCTTACATATTCCGTAAGCACGTCAGTATCATGTGTCGTAGCCGCATAATCCGCAAGAGTTTCAAATATCGATACCAGATCCCTGATCGATATGCCCTCACGCAGCAGGTTCTGAAGGACTTTCTGTATCTCGCCGACGCTTAAGAGCTTGGGTACAAGTTCGTTTACAAGCGTCTCGTTTGCGTCCTTTATATTGTTTATGAGGTTCTGTACATCCTGGCGTGTCAGCAGTTCGTCCAAGTGATGCCTTATAACCTCTGTCAAATGTGTTGCGATGATCGAAGGCGGATCTACAACGGTGTATCCGTAGGACTCCGCTCTTTCTCTCTGGCTCTCCGTTATCCACAGCGCAGGCAGATGGAACGAAGGCTCGAATGTGGGAATACCTGTTATCTCTTCTTCTACATAGCCGGGATTCATGGCCATATAATGGTCAAAGAGTATCTCGCCGTCCGATACGGGTACGCCCTTTATCTTTATCACATACTGGTTAGGATTAAGCTGTATATTGTCCCTCAGTCTTATGGTAGGTACTACACAGCCGAGCTCCAATGCTATCTGACGTCTTATGAGTACTACTCTGTCAAGCAGGTCGCCGCCCTGGTTGGTATCGGCCAGCGGTATGATACCGTAACCGAATTCAAGCTCGATCTGGTCAACCTGCAGAAGCTGCGTAACATTTTCCGGCCGTCGTATTTCCTCTGCGGCCGTTTCCTCGGTCGTGACTTCCTTTTCGACCTCCTTGGTCTTTACCTTCTTTTCAATGCTCCTGCCCGCTGCCACAAACATGGCACCGAACGGTATAAATATGAACCACGGAAGCGGTGTAAGTCCCAGAACTATCATTGCCACACCGACCATATATAATACTCTCGGTATCGAGAAAAGCTGCGAGATAAGGATATCTCCGATATCGGAATCCTTAGATACCTTTGTTACCAGCATACCGGTTGCCAGAGATATCATAAGTGAAGGCATGGAGCTTACCAGACCGTCACCGATAGTAAGCATTCCGTATTTCTGCAGTGCTTCACCGGCTGTAAGTCCCTGGCTTGTAACGCCCATGGCTATTCCACCGCCGAAGTTGATCAGTGTGATGATGAGGCCCGCTACTGCATCTCCTTTTACGTACTTCGTAGCACCGTCCATGGAACCGAAGAAAGTGGATTCCTCCTGTATCTTCTCTCTTCTCTTCCTTGCTTCCTCATCGGTTATCGCGCCGGTATTAAGGTCGGCGTCTATCGCCATCTGTTTACCGGGCATTGCGTCCAGTGTGAACCTGGCAGTTACTTCGGATACACGCTCGGAACCTTTATTTATTACCAAAAACTGTATAAGTATCAGTACTATGAATACGATACCGCCAAGTATCAGATTACCGCCGCCAACGAACTGGCCGAACGTGCTGATTACTTTTCCGGGATCGCCCTGAGCCAGTATCAGTCTTGTTGAAGATACGTTCAGTGATATTCTGAAGATGGTGGTCATCAGCAGTATCGTAGGGAAGCTCGACATCTGCAGTACGTCCGGTGCAAACAGTGCATTGAACAGTACTATCATCGCTATGGACATATTGAACGCTACCAGTATGTCAAGCAGTATCGAAGGGATCGGAACTATGAAAAATACTATTACAGCCATGACATATATTCCGACCATGTAGTTGGATAATGCCTTAAAATTCAGCTTCATAGTTTTCCTCCCTTCCATACTATTTCATCATCACGGGACCGGGCAGCCACAGGTGCCTCACGGTATAAAACCCGTCTTCGCTACCTGCAGGGATATGCATACCGCTTTAATCCCTGCTTCGTTTCGGACGCTTGCAATCGTTCGTCCGCTTGATACCGGACGAACTTAGGCTACGCTCACAAATCAGTTTGGTAAACTGATTTGTGCCTCACTTCACAGATATTAAACCGGTGCATATCCTCTGCACGCTTTATGGTTTTATACCGTGAGGCACCTGTGGCTGCCCTGTGCTCAGTATCCTTTATTATTTTTTTCAAAGTGTAGGCTTATGTAACTCTCTTTAAAAGTACCCTAATGCACTGTTAAGCACAGGATATCCATAAAACACTACGGAATCCATTGTTGTGGCTACAGTATATCGGGTAGACGCAACAGCGTTTTCGATATAATACCATAGAACGAGCGGTTGATATGCAATGATTACAGGTGCATCGTCGCAAGGCAAAAATCGATTATCCAAATCGATTTTTGAACGAAGCACAAGTGGGTCCGGCATCAGGCGGACACACGATTGCGAGTGTCCGAAGCAGAGATGTGCATGGAATCATATGCATATCCTGCGAGTGGTGACGGGTATTATATCGAAAATGCTGTTGTGGATACCCGGGAAGCCGAGGGCTCACGCCCCCTCTTTTAAAGAGTAGACATAAGCCAGCACTTCGGCCGTCATCTGGTAGAGCTCTTCGGGGATTTCCTCGTTCAGCTCCACATTGTGGTAAAGCATTCTGGCAAGCGGCTTGTTCTCCACTATGGGGATGTCGTTCTTCTTAGCCTCTTCTTTTATCTTCTGAGCCAGGAAATCCGCTCCCTTTGCAAGAAGTATCGGAGCCTCGGCCTGGGTTTTATCGTATTTTATGGCACATGCAAGATGTGTAGGGTTGGTGATGACTACATCGGCTTCCGGAAGCTGCTGCATCATCCTTCGCTGGGATGCCTCACGCATCCTCTGCCTGATCTGGCCCTTGATCTTCGGATCACCTTCAGTCTGCTTGAACTCGTCCTTGATCTCCTGCTTGGTCATTCGCATATCCTTGTTGAACTTGAACTTCTGGTAGATATAGTCCGCAAGTCCTATCACGAGATATATGATAGCTACCCTGAAT
>CACYIR010000025.1 GCA_902774525.1 uncultured Lachnospiraceae bacterium | reverse complement strand
CTCTATTTAAAGAATCATTATCTAAACTGGAATATATTACATCATCATAGAAATTTGTCGTTTCTTCATCCTGTTCTATTTCAATTATATTTTTATTGGTAGAAATATTATTATACTCACTGATACATCTAGTAGCTTCTACCATTATTTTAGTATTCTCTCCAACGAGATATACTGCCATATCATCAGCATCATATTCAAAATAATATGTACCATTTGGCAGAGTATTGAACGCTTCGGCAAACCCTTTAGACATACTCAAGCAGTATCCACCGTTTTGGCCAAAAGGATCTATACCTATATCGATCACAGCCACACATTTCGAGTCATTAAACATAGGAACATAATAGAAATCTGATTCCGTGTACATCGGTACATTTCTGACAGATATGGGCGTCCCAAAGTAAATATCTCCAACTACACCATGAAACTCTCTAATATCTTCAGCTAAAGAATCCAACAATTCTGTTCTTGATAATAAATATGTTTTCACATCATTATCATTACGCGAAAGGAAAAGCACTTCCTTTTTTTCATCCTTTTCTTCGTCCTTTGCAAAAGCAAAGACACACAGCGTACTCATTATAAGACAAAATGCCGTAATAAATTTAATAATTCTTTTTTTCATAGTTTGCTCCTCATATCAAATTACATGAACACCGATACTTGTCATTTTTTTATCCCGAGTCTTTCTTCTCGCCCGGCATTCCATTCTTTCCAGAACAGATATACTGCCTTGTTCGTTTTCATCTTCTTCATAAACTTTTGTGTTGCTTCAGTACCTACGTAAAAACACCTTTTTACATCTCCTATATCTGTAACTATATACCCCCCTTCATATACATCAACATAATTCCACTGAGCCAGCAAGAAATATTCCAATTCTATTCTGAAGAACGGTTTGCCAAGCTGGAGCTCCGAAACAGATGAACTCGGAATGATATCTTGACCTAATAATAACGAAAAATCTTCTTCGTCTATTCCTATATTCAGATATAATTCAATCTTTTCCTCCATACCACGTGCATTTATACCCCTTGTCACCTCTCCGCTTTTTTCAGGATTGCCTTCAGCATCAAAGAAATATGCCCCGCCTAAATAATGTAACGAATCATATCTTATGGATTCCAGAAAACTGTGCAATTCCTCAGTCGCATAAGACGGATTATAGAATACCTGATACTTATCTGTATCTTCCTTTCTTTTAACTGCTACAGCAAAGTCCTTCTCGATTCCTGTGAGCTCATATACCTGGCACGAAACCGCAGCCTCCCCGGACAGAACATCCCTGTATTCCGGTACATCATCCGTAGGGTATACCATGTATTCCCCTAGTTTTGCCCCTACTTCAATTAATTCCGGATCAATATTATAATCTTCTATTTTATCCACATAATAACTGAATTCTCTTGCAAGAGTTGCACTGGGAGACCATGACACAGGATACCCGCGTGCAGTATCAACAGAATTATACCGTATTCCGTTATATTCAAGCCAGTGCATTGCAGGTACCTTTCCCTTATACGCCGCCCCGATGCTGACATCTGAAAGTGAATGGCTGCTCTCATCATAGATTGTGATCTCTTTGCCGTTAGTATCTTTCATATCGTTAGAGCTTTTATACGCATGAATGCCCCATATGCTTGCCCCGATCAACAGCAATAACCCGATACTTCCTATTATAATAGACTTAAACAGTCCATTCCTTTTATTATCCTTCTTCTGTGCTACCTGAAACCACAGTGCACTTCTAAACCCCTTTTTTTCCCGCTCCGGGGTCTCATACCACTCAATCACGATTTTGTCTGAAATGTCATTCTCCACAGCCACCTGTTTTCTATCATTTTCTACAGATGTATTTATTCCTTCTGCGGCATCATTGTAATCGACAATAATCCATTCTGCTTCAGGTATCTCTTCAACACACATACCTTCAGGTATATCACCGCCGACATATCTTCCGGCTATCATGTATTCAAAGCTGTTTTTTCCGATGTTCTTTCTTATCCCGAATTCACCGATATTATTTTCTTCCATAGCAATGGAAAATTCATCATTGTCATTGGCCTTGCCTTCATCATACCGGTCATACACATACTTTTTAAAGGCTTTAAGTTCTTCCTTTTCATTTTCTGTGTGGATTTCTTTTTTACAGCCTATAACCTTAAATTTGTATTTTTTTATTGTTTTTGAGACGGTATTATTTCCGCCTTTTACCTGTATTTCCACTTTTAAAGGTAAAAACTTGCGGCACCCCTTCTTTGTTTTCCTCATATCGGACGGATTGATCCCATGGAATCGGCTGAACGCCCTGGTAAAACTGTCCGGTGAATCAAAACCATATTTCAGGCCTATATCAGTCAGTTTCTCATCAGAATCCAATACTTCAAGTGCTGCCTGATAAAGTTTCCTGTTTCTGATATATTCAGCAATTGTATAACCTGTCAATACCTGGAATCCTTTTTGCAGATAAATCTCCGACATATTTAAATATTCTGCCACTTCGCTTGAATTTTCTATAGTCATAAGATTTTCTTCAATGTATTCCAATGCATCATGAACGTAAGGCATCCATTCCATATATTATTTACCTCTTAGTAATATGTTCTTGGATTTATATTAACATATAAAGAAAGTTTTTTCTCGACTTTTTATATACAGTTTTGTCAAATACACCCTATAATTTAAAAAGCCGGGAGCAAAGTCCCGGCTTTAAGTTATTATCTCATTATTTTTCATCACTCATTACGTCGTTAAGATCGAAGTCTTCTGAGAGGAGTGTGGAGAGATCTGCATCCTTCTCCACTACCAGACGCTTGGACTGGTTGAGGATGGCTTCTTCAATCTTGTTACGGACAAGACGTCCGTTGCCGGCATCTGCGGCACGTACCATCTGTACTGCGTTAAAGTAAGTGGTAAGTGCAGGGTATGCACCCTCGTCTATGGTGTAGCCCTTTGACTTTGCAATGGACTTAGATATCTGGAGCAGCTCTTCACCCGTATAGTCCGGGAAGTTGATGACATTCGGGAAACGGGACTTAAGTCCGGAGTTCGCGGTAAGGAACTCTGCCATTTCGTTTGAATATCCCGCAAGGATAACGATCAGGTTCTCACGGTTGTCTTCTATGCCCTTTACCAGGGTGTCGATAGCTTCAAGTCCGAAGCTGTCATCTTTTCCGCGATATAAGCTGTATGCCTCATCGATAAAGAGCACACCGCCTATAGCGGAGGATATGACCTGATTGGTAAGAGGAGCTGTATGTCCTACATAACGGCCTACCAGGTCCGCACGGGATACTTCCACAAGCTGTCCGCCTGTAAGTACGCCGATAGCCTTAAGGTACTTGCTTATGATACGTGCGATAGTGGTCTTACCTGTTCCGGGGCTTCCTGTGAAGATCATGTGCTTGCTGACTTCGCTCGTCTTTAAGCCTTCCTCGGCCCTACGCTTCTGTACCTGATAGTACTCCTCTAAGCTAAAGATATATTCCTTAACCTTGGCAAGGCCTACTATGGCATCCATTTCCTTCTTGATCTCTTCGATCTCGCCGCGGAAACCTTCGGGAAGAAGTGCGGAAAGGTCTATAGTTTCCGTTCCGTATTTAGCGCTGATCTTTCCGTCCGCTACGGAAAGAGTAAGTTCAGCGTCCTTGGGATAGTCGCCTTCAAGCTTAGCCTGAGCAAGTGCCTGGAGCACGGACTCATAAAATGCCTGCACGCCCTTAAGCCCTGCCTGACGCTCCGACCTTGATACACTGTAATCAAGAAAGCCTTCTTCAAAACCCAGTTTAAAGAAGAAGCGGTTAGCTGCCTTGGTCTTCAACTCTTCCATTTCGCCCTCAGCTATTTTCTTTATAGCATCAGCCTCAAGCTCTTTTGTGGTACATACGTCACCCAAAGCGTTGATGAACGGAGCACCCATGACTCCTGCAGCTTTATCCAGAGACTTCTCGGTTATAAATATAAGATACTTTCCGTTAGCGGTAAATGCGCTTACTGCCTCGCTCGCAAGTGAGTTCTGTACATTTACGAGCTGGCCCTTCTGCATGATATAGCGCTCCGAGAGCTGGAATCTTCCGTCTATCACGAGGGATGCGATGTGTGATAGGAACGAAGGATGGCAGTTTTCAAAGTTCTCAAAGAGAACTATCCTGGAATTGCATGAAAGTGCGGAGAATATATCCTGCAGGAACAGCTTCTCCATGGATGCGTCCGTATATATGCCAAGATCCATGATCCTGATATCGGAATTACGTAAGATACCGCGCTTATTGAGCTCTTTTGCGGTAACGGTAAGCGCATAATGCTTGCCCGTGTCTGCCTTACCTGTAAGCATGATGGTATTAAGTGCCTTGGGGCTCTCGGGAGGCATAACGAGCGGACGCTTAAAAGCTATCACAAGCTTCTTTACGAACTCCTCCTGTCCGAATACCGATTTATTTATCTCGTCTGCAAGGCCGGTGAATTTCTCAAGAGACGCTTCACGTGATGAAGAGAGCTCTTCCTCTGTCTTCTCGCTCTGGCCTATATCAGTCTGTAATCCGGATGCTGCAGCATCAGCAAATGCATTCTGTGATGCTCCCTGTGCATTCCCGTCTACCGCGCCGAGATTGCCCGCTCCCGATGCTCCGCCGGATACACCGGTGCTGTTCTGGCCGGATATACCGAAGTCCTTCATCCAGGAGTTATCAGGCTGTGCCTGGATACCGAAATCCTCTTTGAGGGATGTTGTATAGTTGTCCAGTGCCTGATTCAGCTTATCCTGATTCTCCAAGAGCTGCTTACGTACTTCTTCGTTCTTGGCTTCGATATCTTTTTGTCTTTTTTCAGCCTCGGATATAGCAGTTGCCTGCTGCTGAGCCTGCTTATACATAGTCGATATGTCCATAGTGGACTTAGCGGGGGACATTCCCCTGCCGGTCAGCTTTGCCAGATTCTCTAAGAGCGTACCGCCGCCCTTCTTCTGCATTTTTCTGGCTCTGTCGATCTCGTCGATGGTGTAGTTGCCGTTTCCGCCGGACACACCTGAATAATTAAAATCTTTTCCCATGTTAAGTATCTTCCTTTATAAATATGCCAGCTTTATATTAGCAAGGCACAGTTTCAATTTTCTGTAATCACCGTCGTATTTCATGGTTCCGTCCCTTAAGCTTTCGCTCATGGTAACCTTTTTGCTGCAAAGATCCCTCAAAGTCTGGGCGTCGGTAATGATGAGCCCGTCCCGGTCGTAGTAATCATAAGGCTCCACGCAGCACTGCCTGTCAGCGACCTCAAAGTAGAAAATACCTTCGCCTTCACCGACTACATTTACCTGAATGGCCACATGCTCGTAAATAGTCCTTGCATCGGCATTCTCAAACACTTTTCGTACCATATCGACTATCTGTTCATATGTCATACACAGCACCTCCTTAAACTACGGGGTTTTTTCAGATCAATACATACGTATACTTATCCGGATTTTATTTTATCACACTTTTTGCTTTATTTCAACCAAATTTTGTCACAAGCCGAAATTTAAGGTGATTTTTCTGACAACTTCATTACAAAAATATTACGGAACATACACTGATATAATTATTTATCCAAAAATATACGGATTAAATAAAAAAACATTTGCCATTTGAATATATTTTGTGTTATAATAACACTATCGATTTAGTATTATTTTATAATACGGTAAGGAGGATGCTTATGACTGATGAAAATTACGGACAGCAGATCAAAAAGTTAAGGATCGATCTCGGAATGACCCAGAATCAGGTAGCGGAAGCTTTAAATGTAACTCCCGGATATATCTGTAACGTAGAAAACGGCAGAACCGCCATGTCACTCAGGATACTTATCTATTTTGCAAAGCTGACCGGAGTGACATTGGATTCGCTTGTAGGATGCATCGACAAGAAGTATCAGGACACCGCTCTTGATAACGAGATATACGAGCGCATCCATAAGCTTGACGAAGCCAGAAAGACTAAAGTATTAAAGACTTTAAAGCTTTGGGAAAAAAGCTTAAACGAATGATCACATGCGGAGGAGTAGTTCTTTTTCAACTACTTCTCCATTTTTTATGTAAGTTCTCGGTACTCTCTTGCTGACCGCACAGGTAAGCTCGTAAGGAATAGTCCCTGCACTTTCGGCCATTTTTTCGATAGGATTTTTTTCTCCGAATATCTCTATCTCGGAACCGACTCCCACACCCTGCATATTGGTAACGTCTATCATGCACATATCCATACATATCCTGCCGATCTGACGTGCGGGACCTGCCGATGTCATAAGTGTGCAGTTATTGGAAAAGCTCCTGAAGAAGCCGTCGGCATATCCGTAAGGAAGCACGCCGACTCTCGTGGTCCTGTCGGTCTTAAATATGCCGCCGTAACTGATGGCGGTGCCTGCAGGATATGTTTTTATGGTACTTATATTTGTCTTTAATGTCATGACAGGCTTCAATCCCATCTTTTTTGCAAACTCACCGTAACCGTAGAGCAGCAGTCCGGGGCGCACCATATCGAGATATGTCTCAGGATACTCCGATACCGCACCGGTATTTGCACAGTGTCTGAGCTTGAACTTCTTCCCCGACATATATTCCACATGGGTTATCACATCGGTAAAAAGCTTAAACTGGTGCTCTGTATACTTCTTGCATTCTTCTCCCGGTTCATCAGCAACCGCAAAATGCGTAAAGATACCTTCCGCATCAAGTCCGGGCATATTTATAGCTTCAACGATACCGTTCACACCGTTCTCAAAAAAGTCGCCCTCACAGAGATAACCCAATCTGGACATACCGGTGTCGACCTTGATATGTATCTTAAGAGTCTTGCCCAGTCTTACCGCTTCCTCCGAATACTCCACAGCCTTAGCCCTGCAGGTTACAGCCTGAGTGATATTAAAATCTATAAGCCTCTCCACCTGCTCATTCGGAGTATGTCCGAGTATGAGGATGGGCATTTTTATCCCGTTAAGTCTCAGCTCCATGGCTTCATCTATACTGCTGACAGCTAAGTAGTCAGCTTTTGCTTCTTCTAAGGCTTTTGCAGTCCTGATAGCGCCATGCCCGTATGCATCTGCCTTTACAACGCCGAGGAATTTTACATTCTCCCCGATCTTCTCACGTATCTTATTATAATTATTTATAAGTGCATCAAGATTTATCTCTGCCCAGGTTCTTCTAAGTGTGGATTCCATATCTGCCTCCGGATATTATTGTGCCGTGCATTTTTCTACATTATAGTCCTATGCCTGGTTTTAAGCAAGTATTTTTAACTTTTAAAGCAAAGTACCGTTATATACCAACCGTCCCCCTGTCACACTCAGAATAGTGAAATTAAAAAGCCGCAACTTCAAGCTGCGGCTCTTTTCATCGATATCAATCGAACTGTATTCTTATTAAAGTCGATCAAGTGCATTACATAGCATTGATCTTTGCTGCATTTAACTTAATGCCGGGGCCCATCGATGAAGCAATGGTAGCACTCTTGATGTACTGTCCCTTTGCTGCTGCGGGCTTTGCCTTGATAAGTGCGCCGATAAGAGTATTGAGGTTGTCGGTAAGCTGCTCCTCTGTGAAGCTCTTCTTTCCGATAGGGCAGTGGATGATGTTGGTCTTGTCAAGACGATACTCGATCTTACCTGCTTTAATATCCTTAACTGCTCCTGTAACATCCATGGTAACGGTTCCTGCCTTAGGGTTGGGCATTAATCCCTTAGGTCCGAGTACACGTCCTAAACGTCCTACAACACCCATCATGTCAGGTGTAGCAACTACAACGTCGAACTCAAACCAGCCGTCATTCTGGATCTTGGGAATAAGCTCATCTCCGCCTACGTAATCAGCACCTGCTGCCTCAGCCTCCTGAACCTTAGGTCCCTTAGCGAATACAAGTACTCTTACCTTCTTACCTGTTCCGTGAGGAAGTACTACAGCGCCACGGATCTGCTGATCTGCATGACGTCCGTCAAGACCCATACGGAAATGTGCTTCAATAGTCTCATCAAACTTTGCAACTGCTGTCTTCTTTACCAGAGCGCAGGCATCTGCAACTTCATACTGTGTTGTCTTATCTATAAGCTTTGCTGCTTCGTTATATTTCTTTCCTCTTTTCATTATTAACCTCCATGTGGTAATATCGGGCTTTTACCCTTCCACTTTCTGCATTAGTGTATTTTTTAGTCTTCAACTACGATTCCCATGCTTCTAGCTGTTCCGGCGATCATGCTGGTAGCTGCTTCGATGCTTGCTGCGTTAAGGTCGGGCATCTTCTTCTCTGCTATCTTCTGAACTTCTGAACGCTTGATGGTAGCAACCTTGTTCTTGTTAGGCTGACCTGAAGCTGTCTTCAAGTTGCATGCTTTCTTTAAAAGCACTGCTGCGGGAGGAGTCTTTGTAATGAAGCTGAAGCTTCTGTCTGCGTATACAGTGATAACTACAGGGATGATAAGATCACCCTGATCTGCTGTTCTGGCATTAAACTCCTTTGTGAACTGAACGATATTTACACCGTGCTGTCCAAGTGCAGGACCAACGGGGGGTGCCGGTGTTGCCTTTCCGGCCGGTATCTGTAATTTGATATAACCTGTAACTTTCTTTGCCATTTTAATCCTCGATTCTGCGTAACATACGCTCTAAAATATTGATATTTACATTTCTGATCTGACATCCGTGAAACCGATCTCAACGGGTGTCTCTCTGCCGAATACATCGATACTGATCGTAACGGTCTGCTTACTTTCATTGATGGATCTGACGATACCTTGGTAATTCTCCCAAGCACCTGACATTACTGTCACGGTATCTCCAACTTCGAAATCAAGCATGATCTCTTCATCCGCAACACCCATGGCCTTCATCTCTTCTTCGGTCAAAGGTACCGGCTTTGATCCGGGACCTACGAAGCCTGTAACGCCTCTGGTGTTTCTTACTACATACCATGTGTCATCGTTCATGACCATGTTAAGAAGTACGTAGCCGGGGAATAACTTCTTCTGAACCTGCTTTCTGACGCCGTTCTTGATCTCAACAACGTTCTGAAGCGGTACCGAAACCTCAAGTATCTGATCCTGAAGCCCTCTGTTCTCTATAGTTTTTTCGATGTTGGCTTTTACCTTGTTCTCATACCCTGAATAAGTATGAACTACATACCAGTTAGCTTCTGCCATACTTTAAACTCCATTCCTGTCTGAAACCAAAACCTTAGGCTGCGAAATAAATCTTAGAGTCCTAATATCTTGTCCAGACCAAACTTTATGGCCATATCAACCAATGCGATAATAGCTCCCAAAATGACAGAAATAATAACTACAGCAGCTGACTCTTTTGCGACCGTAACCTTGTCAGGCCATACGATCTTCTTAAATTCCTTCTTTACTCCCGCGAAAAAGCCTTCTTTTTTCTTGGTAGCTTCTGCTGCATCACTCATAGTGCACCTTCCTTTCTGTTATTTGGTTTCCTTGTGCATCGTATGCTTCTTACAGAATCTGCAATACTTCTTTGTTTCCATCCTGTCAGGATGATTTTTCTTTTCTTTCGTCATGTTGTAATTACGCTGTTTGCATTCAGTACATGCCAATGTAATTTTTACTCGCACAACTTCCACCTCCATAAATGATCTCACGGACAATGTGGTATTTGCCCGCGGCTAAAATATTCGGAACCCTTATACATAAGCTTTGGGATTCCCTAAAAAACTGCGCAACAAAAAAAGAACTGTGTCGCCAGCCTTTATAATCTATCACGGATTATTTGCTTTGTCAAGTTCTTTTTTCAGATGTTTTATTTATTTTGCTTCTTCTTCGCTGCGTATAATACTCTTCACATTCTTCTCCGCCTGCTTTCTCGGGATCATGATCATATGCCCGCAGCCTGTGCATTTAAGGCGGAAATCTATGCCGACCCTTAGGACCTCCCATTCGAAGGCCCCGCAGGGGTGAGCTTTTTTCATCTTCAGTTTATCACCTATATGTATATCCATTACCTTAGTCCTTTTGCTTATGCTTATCTCAAAGGCTTCCCCTTGAGGGGAAGCTGTCGCCGCCAGGCGACTGATGAGGTGTTATCCCCGGCAGTCATGCCAGAAATCCGCGGTTGCCGGCACTCATATCAGCCTCATTGAGCGTCCCTTTACCATAGGTAAGTCCTGCCACTATCTGCTGGGTATTCTCCATGACCGCTTCGGAATCATCCTGGGATGCTATTTCATGGAATGCGGATGACAGCTTGCCGATCACACTCTCCGCACTGTCCAAGCCCTTATCCTTACCGGCGAAGCTGCTCGAGATAAAAATCTTCTGGATATATTCATAAATCTTAAGGAGATTTACGGATATCGGATAATTATAATCGAGCGAGTGCATAAGCTCTGCCAGGAACCGCCCTGCAGACTTAAGCTCCGTCCGGAATCCTTCGATATCGTTTTTCTTAAGGCTCTCCTTTGCGCAGCTGATGTTTTCAAGCATTATATCATATGTTATGGCCACAAGCTCCGTTCTGTTGGCCTGACTCACGCGCATCGCGAATTCTTTCTGCTTTTCTTTTGTCATACTCTTTTTCCTTTCCTTTGAGGCTTCCTGATTTTACACCTCATCCGCCCATCTTCGATGGGCACCTTCCCCTCGAGGGGAAGGCTTGATCATATATGTCTTTATACCCTTACACAGTTATTCATTACCTGCTCAACTATTAAGTAAGCTCAAGATAGTCTGAGGTCTCTCGTTAGCCTGCGCGAGCATTGAGGTACCTGCCTGTTGGAGTACGTTCTGCTGTGTAAATACCGTCATCTGCTCTGCCATATCGGCATCCTCTATACGTGATACAGCCTCTGTCATGTTGTAGCTTGCAGTATCAAGATTTTCTACGGTATGCTCCAGTCTGTTCTGATATGCGCCGAGCTGAGCCCTGGTCTCGGATACCATTCTGATGGCATTGTCAAAAAGTGATATCGCCTGGTCTGCCTTGTCATGGTCGGTGACCTTTATATATTCCTTGGGATCGGCGGGATCCAAAAGTCCCAGTGTCTCAGGATCGATCCTCGGGATCTCAACCTCCATGGTCTGGTTCTCGTTTGCACCTGCCTGGAGTACTAAAGTACCCTCTCCCTCAAGATTACCGTCAAGAAGAGTCTTGGTATTAAACTCGGTAGTCTCGGATATGCGCTGGATTTCCTCCATAAGCTGGTTTATCTCCAGCTGTACTGCATCCCTGTCGTCATCGGAATAAGTATCGTTAGCCGACTGTACCGCAAGCTCACGGCATCTCTGAAGGATGGATGATACTTCGTTTAACGCACCCTCTGCTGTCTGGATAACGGATATGCCGTCCGAGCAGTTCATGGATGCACGCTCAAGGCCTGCAATCTGTGTCTTCATCTTTCTGGATATAGCCATGCCTGCCGCATCATCGGATGCCTTATTGATCTTGTATCCGGATGAAAGCCTTTCCATAGCCTTATCCAGTGCGTTATCGGTTCTTCTCATATGTGCATTGGTCTGTAATGCTGAAATGTTGTGGTTTATTCTCATGTGAAACCTCCCTATTCTTAAGATCCTTCGCTTCGCTCAGGATGACATATTACTATTTTTCTGACTTCATTACTTAGAAGAATGACAGGAATGATCTGGCTGCCATGTAAAGTGCATCAATCTTTCCGTTCTTTTCTTCGGATTTTTCTCTTCGCTCTTCTGCCTGAGCCTTCTGGTTTGCAAGGTGTGCTATATATCCTTCCTCCGTCCTCGCTCCGGCCGATATATTAATATTATCGGCAGAAATGCCTGCTTCCTTAAGTGCTGCCTTAAACTGCTCTGCCTTACCGGATGCGTCTGAAGGTACCGAACCTGCGAAATATATGTTACCTCGTGAAACCTGATAGCCGGCATATGTGTTTCCGCCGGTTACCTGTGCAGCCCCATAACTCTGCTCCATCACCGTCATGTTGAGGTCGGCCTGAAGATGATAACCTTCTTTTTTCACCTCTATCGATACCGTACCGGCATCTCCGGTATTCTGTATAAATGTAAGATTAACTGTCTTGGACTCACCGCCGTCATCCACATTCATCCTGTAATGACCACCGCCTGCAAGTGCCTCAAGCATCTCTATACGTTCAACCCTGCCGTTGAGCTCTGCTGCCGCCTGTGCGGTAATAGCAGTCTTAAAAGCCTGTCCGGCAAGTACATTGGCACGTCTCGTCTGTATACCCAGAAGCTCATCGAATCTCGATGCACTCTCGAGGGCTCTGTCCAGTGCATCCGCCGTAACGGATATAGCTGAATCCTCATTGCCGCTGCCAAAGAATACTTCTTCCGCTGCCGTCCTGCTCACGAAGCTGTCCTTTATACCGAAACCGGTAAGGAAAGCTGAAACCGGAGTGTTCGCCGTCATGGTCTTTACTATGTTCTCTGCCTTTGTGGCTGAGATATTAATGTAACTCTCATCTGTTCCGGATACACCATTTGTAACTGTCTGACCTGCCGCTTCAACAGTACCGATACTTCCCTGTCCCGCATATAATCCGTCATGCAGTCCTTCAATGGTCACATTTTGGTAATCCTTTCCCTTTAACGCCGCATCCCATCTGGAAGGATCTGTCACATCAAGTGCTTCTCCAGCAAGCCTTCTCTGGAAGATAAACGCTTCGTTTATCTGAGCCGATACGGAGTTCTTATAATAGGAAGATTTGATCGCAGTGTCATCATCCGCCGCAAGGTCAACTCCTAAGTTCATGGTACGTTCTTCCGTGAGCAGGTTGCCGAATGTAAGCTCTCTTCCCGACTGAAGCAGGCTTCCTATAGCCGCTCCGTCATTTTTTTCTACATTATATAATAATCTGTAAATGCCGATATAAGCATTTCTCTCGTTCTGGGTGATGGAGTTTGTCTCTTCCATCCTAACTAAGAACTCGCTGTATTTCTGTTCTGCGGTATTTCCCTGTTCCTTTAATATAGAAGAAACTTTTTCGTCAAGCTCGTCAATGGTGCTCTCTAACGGGTTGATGCCGTCCCTTATCATGGTCATGACTACTGGAGGAGTCATCTTTTCGATAAGCCCTGTCACCTTTGCATCATAGTACTTTATCTCTTCTATGCTTTCGGCGGTTATCTCCATGCTGTTGTAGCCGAGTATCCTTACCGCCCTGCGGTTGCCTTCGGTAAGATCCATCCCGTTGGATGTAAGCAGGCTGTCCACACTTCCCGCGAATGCCTTCTTTATGGAATCTCCGAGGTCACGTCTGACTTCCGTGGATGAGCTCTCGTATGAGCTTAATGCCGCCGTCATCGAAGCAGGACTTACGCTGATAGAAGCGTTAGAAGCACTTACCGTCTCCTTGATAAGAGCTTCGCCTGTTTCGGAAATCTCAGCGAGCGTCACGCTGTGTCTCACACTGAAGGTAGCCCTGTACAGCTCAAGAGGAGCATTGTAAATCTTTTCCAGGCCTTCCGCAGTTTCAAGGGCAAGCTCTGCCGCCTCGCCGGCTGTTATCGTTGCTGCATTGCCTGTCTTTCCGTAATCAGCCTCTATCTCCTTGTATACACCCTCGAAGTATTCTGCCTTAAGCTCTCTCAATCCTTCAGTTACCTTCATGAGGCTGTCGGAAAGGATATCGATGCCGTTTGCTGAAAGCCTCCGGCTCGCTTCTATATTAAGGCTCACTCTTACTTCTTCAAGTCTTATGCGTACGGTTACTTCTTCCTCCGTAAGCTTTACGGAAGTACCGGCATTGCCTGTCCCTTCAATGCTTTCCTCTGCATTTACCAGCTGCGGTATGGTGACGCTTTCTTCTGTCGCCCCCTGCACAAATGAAAGATGTATAGCTTCATTCCTTATAAAAGGAATCTTATTTATCAGGTTTTCCGTTTCTTTTTCTATTACGGCTGCCGCTTCATCGAGTCTTTCGATCACGACGCCTTCCTTGGCACTGCCACCCTCCTGCATGGAACGGATAGCCGCACCGAATAAATCTTCTTTCGATACTTCTCCTGCATTATTATATGCATCAAGCTCTGCTTTATAAAGTATGTTTTCAGCGGTTACCGGAAGGTCATGCTCCACAAGCCATTTCGCTGACGCAAGCCCTGTTTCGCCGTCGGCACCGGCTTCCTTTACTATCTCTAAAGCTTTCTCCTTAAGGCTTTCCCAGGAAGCATCATCTATAGGCATCTGCCTCATCTCACCGCTGTGGGCTGCTTTATACATATTTTCAAAAGTAGGAGCAAGATTATTTCTTATAAGATAACTTTCCGAAGAGTCGGTGAGCTTACCTGCATTTAATGCGGTATCTGCAGCCTGTGCCACCTCAGCGATATTTTCCTCTGTTACGGGGATATCGGCATCATACAGCATCTTTGCTATAAGCTTCTCGGAACCCGTCTCGGCCTTGGCCATAAAAGCCATCCTGTCCACGGTCTCCCTGTACTCCTGCTGCTTTTCCACTCCCTCGGCGAGCCTCGTATCGCGTACCTCGCGGTTTTCCTTGATACGCTCTATGGCTCTTTCAAGTCTTTCCTTACTGAACTTCTCTAGGGACATGCCCTCTTCATTTAGGCTGTCATAATCATCGCCGGTGAGATTTTTAACGAGCTCTTTGTCATTATTCTGAGGAGCGTTAAGGGAATTTATGAGCTTTTCTCCGAAGCCTTCCTTTTCATTTATACCCTTTGCTTCATTAAGTGTATAGGTATTGCCTGTAACCTTTTTGCTCTCCAGGGTCTTAAAAAATCCTGCGGCACCCTTACCCTCGCCTACACTGCCGGCTTTATTTTTATCATTAAAAAACGCACCGTCAACTGAGGATAAATCATCATTTACCCTCAGGCCGGTGCTGTTTGTATTCTGTATATTATTGATAAGATCGTTTATACGCATGTAATTCTCCGTTCCGTAAGGGCACCCCTGATCCATCCTTGTTTCTTAAAGCCCGTACGAAATTGTATTGCATCCATGCATAATACTTTTCGGCAGAAAATGCGAAAAACTTAATAACCTTTATAATAAATTAGTCATCAGATGTTCTCAAGTACCTTCTCAACCTCAGCAGGATTAGCTACCTTAAGGATAACTACAGGGCCTTCCTCGGTAGGAAGTGTATACATATACTCGATGCTGGTGATGTTGGCATCAAGCTTTAAGAGCATGTCATGAAGGAATCCGATACGGTCGTCAGCCTTAACTGCAAGCACATCTGTGATGCTTACAGGGAAGCCTGCCTCGCGGAGTTTAGCCTTTGCAAGGTCGGGATCCGATACGATCAGACGGAGCATACCGTACTCTGTGGTATCCGCAAGCGATAAGGTCTTGATATTGATGCCGCTGTCCTTAAGTACCTGGGTGATGTCCTTCATACGGCCTTCTTTATTTTCTACAAATACTGATAACTGTTTTAAGATCATGCTGTTACCTCCGATACATTTATAATTAAAGATTCTTCGCTTCGCTCAGAATGACAATCTGTTCATGCTGTCAATCCACACTCTGCATTAATCATAACTTACGGTTATCTATAACTCTCTTAGCCTTGCCTTCGCTTCTCTCAAGAGTCTTGGGCTCTACAAGCTTAACCTTGGGCTGGATAAGAAGTGCCTGCTGGAGCACGTGAGTGATCTTCTTGGTAAGGTTCTCAAGCTCTTTGATCTCATCAGAGAAGAACTTCTCATCTACTTCTACGAGTACCTCTAAGGTATCAAGGTTATTTACACGGTCAACTATCATAAGGTAGTTAGGACTTACCTCGCCCATTTCAAGAAGTGCTGCTTCTACCTGTGAAGGGAATACATTTACGCCGCGGATGATGAGCATGTCATCGGAACGTCCTACGAATCTGGAAAGCCTTGCGGTAGTACGTCCGCATTCGCATTTTCCGTGTGTGATGCTTGTAAGGTCCTTTGTCCTGTAACGGATAAGAGGTAATGCTTCCTTGGTAAGTGTGGTAAATACAAGCTCACCGATTTCGCCGTCTCCGATAGGAGTAAGTGTATCTGCTGAGATGATCTCGGGTAAGAAATGGTCCTCATTGATATGAAGTCCCTTGTGGTATACACAGTCGCCTGCAACACCGGGTCCCATGATCTCGCTTAAGCCGTAGATATCATGAGCCTTGATATGAAGACGGGATTCTATCTGGTTTCTCATTTCCTCGGTCCAGGGCTCCGCGCCGCAGACTGCCGACTTTAACTGAAGCTCGTCTAAGATACCCTGCTCCTCGATGGACTCGGTAAGATACATAAGATAAGAAGGAGTACACATGATGGCGGTAACGCCAGAAGGAGTACACATTATGGCGGTAACGCCTAAGTCCTTCATCATGGTAAGCTGCTTCTTTGTATTACCTGTAGAAAGCGGAACTACTGTAGCTCCGACATTTTCAACACCGTAATGAGCGCCTAAGCCGCCGGTGAAAAGTCCGTAACCGTAGGATACCTGTACTGTATCATTTTTTCCGATATCGGCCATGGCAAGTACTCTTGATACGCACTCTGACCATATCTCGATATCACGTCTGGTATAACCTACTACGGTAGCTTTTCCTGTGGTACCTGATGATGCATGTATACGTACAACCTCAGATCTCGGAACTGCAAAAAGTCCGCAGGGATATGTATTTCTTAAGTCATCCTTTGTGGTAAAAGGAAGCTTTGTTATGTCTTCGATGCCTCTGATATCACCGGGCTCTAAGCCTGCTGCCTGCATCTTTTTGCGGTAATACTCTACGTTGTGGTAAACATAATTAACCTGCTTTACAAGCCTTGAACTCTGAAGATGTTCCATCTCGTCACGGCTCATACATTCCTTTGATTCATTCCAGATCATGGGGTTATCCTCTCTTATAATAATTTAAACTCCGTCTCCGTGTGTTAAGGAGGCGGAGTTATATATAATTTATACTGTATATTAAAAGTAAAGTCAAACTATTTCTGTATATGTATTATGACGTTATAACAATGCCATTACATAGCGTAACCGACTTCGAATGCCTGCTTGTTGATATCTATTGTCTTAGGAGGCACTGTGTTCTCGATAACCTCAAGCCAGTCTTCCTTCTTGAAATCCATATGCTTTGCAGCCATACCGAGTACGATTATATTGAATGTCCTTGCATTTCCGAGCTTAAGAGCTTCTTCCATGGCATTGACCTTAAGTACCTTGTACTTCTTCTCTAAGCCCTCGATGATACCCTCGGGATACTTTGCTGCACCGATAACTACGGGCATGGGATCTATTCTCTGGTCATTTACTACCAGGACGCCGTCCTTCTTTAAGAAGTGAGCGTATCTTAATGCCTCAAGTCTCTCAAATGCTATAAGGACATCTGCCTGTCCCTCTTCTACTATGGGCTCGTTTACCTTCTCACCGTAACGTACGAATGTTACAACGCTTCCGCCACGCTGAGCCATACCGTGTACTTCGGAAAGCTTTACATCAAAGCCTGCCTTAATGGTGATACCGCCAAGGATACGGCTGGTAAGAAGTGTTCCCTGTCCGCCTACGCCGACTATCATGATATTCTTTGTTTCCATTGTTCCTTCCCCCTTACCTTAAGATAGCTCCGAATTTACACTGTCCTTCGCACAGACCGCAGCCGTTACACATGGTAGCGTTGATGGATACTGTGCCGTCGTCAGCCTTGGTGATGGCGGGACATGCGGGCTTCATACACATGTAGCAGCGCTTGCACTTATCTGTGTCGATATGGAAAGCGGGCTTAGGCTTGTTGGACTTAAGAAGTGCGCAGGGTGCCTGAACTATGATAACAGATACGGCATCCTTAGCAAGCTCTTCCTTTAATGCCTTTTCAAGCTCTTTTGTATCAAATGCGTTAACGATCCTTGTATTCTCGATGCCGATACCGTCATGGCAGAGTTTATAAAGGTCGATAGCGGGAACTATCTCGCCTCTTAAGGTCTTGCCGGTAGCTGCATGATCCTGATGACCTGTCATACCTGTGGTAGAGTTGTCAAGGATAAGTACTGTGCCGGTACCCTGGTTGTAGAACATGTTCATAAGAGAGTTAACACCGGTATGCATGAATGTCGAATCACCGATAACGGCTACCCAGTCCTTAATGTATTCCTTGCCCTTAGCCTTCTCCATACCGTGGAGAGTGCTGATGGAGGAACCCATACATACGGTGGTCTCAACTACGCTCAGAGGTGCAACAGCGCCAAGAGTGTAGCAGCCGATATCACCTGCTGCATGTATCTTTAATCTGTTAAGTGTATAGAATGTGCTTCTGTGAGGACATCCGGGACAAAGGATGGGAGGTCTTACGGGCACATCTGCCTTAGCCTCAATTGAGAGCTCCTGTCCGAGGATTGCTTTCTTTAAGAGATTGGTGCTGTACTCACCCTGGATGGTAAGGATCTCTTTACCTGTACACTCGATACCCCAGGATTTTACCTGCTCCTCAATGATGGGATCAAGCTCTTCTACGATGTAGAGTTTATCAACCTTCTTTGCGAAGTCGATGATCATCTGCTTGGGGAGAGGGTTAACACAACCGAGCTTAAGTACTGAAGCTGTAGGAAGCGCTTCCTTTACATACTGATAAGGGATACCCGAGGTAATAACACCGATCTTAGTATCGTTCATTTCTATTCTGTTAATAGGGAACTCTGCACCGTCTATAGCCATCTGCTTCTCTCTTGCTTCTACAACGGGATGGCGCTTAATTGCATTGCCGGGCATCATAACGTTCTTAGCTACGTTCTTTACATAAGGGATATCGATAGGCTCGCAGCGGTCCTCAAGCTCTACTAAGCCCTGTGAATGAGCTATACGTGTAGTAGTCCTGAACATAACGGGAGTATCGTACTTCTCGCTTATATCATATGCGTACTTGATGAACTCCTTAGCTTCAGCACTGTCAGAGGGCTCTATAACCGGGATATGTGCTGCACGTGCAACCGCACGTGAATCCTGCTCATTCTGTGAGCTGTACATGCCGGGATCGTCAGCGGCTACAAGTACCAGACCGCCTGATACGCCGATGTAGCTTACTGTATAAAGCGGATCGGATGCCACATTTACACCTACGTGCTTCATGGAGCAGAGTGATCTTACTCCTGCCATGGATGCACCGATAGCTACTTCAAGGGCTACCTTCTCATTGGGTGACCACTCACAGTAGATCTCATCATACTTTACGATATTTTCACTAATCTCAGTACTGGGGGTTCCGGGGTATGCAGCAGAAACCTTAACGCCTGCCTCATATGCGCCGCGCGCAATCGCCTCATTGCCCAGCATCAGCTTCTTTTCAGACATTTATGAGTCCTCCTTCAAATCCAAAATTACCTAATGTACTATTATATCATCCTAATTTCATTAGTCAAGGAGATTTGTATTTTTATACATAAAGATACCGAAGAGTCTTTTGATGCTCTCCGTGATGCTCTCCGGTATAAAACATTGTTGTTATAAGGCTATTTCAAAGCAGCATCTGCCGTTTATAACACATAGTTATATATTGCAAAGAAATGCAGGATGCTGCCGGCTATGCAGAAAAAGTGAAAGATGGAATGCATATAGCGGACCTTATCGCCTATACCGTAAAGGATGGCCCCCAAAGTATAAAGGCCTCCGCCTACTATAAGCAGCACCACACACTTAACTCCCAAGGCATCGATCAGTGAGCCGAACATAAAGCATACTGCCCAGCCCATTATCACATTTATCACAGCGGACAGATTTTCATACTTATCGACATCTATGGCATTAAACACTATGCCGAGTATAGCCAGTCCCCAGATGATCCCGAACATCACCCAGCCTTTTGCGTCATGGAAATGTACAAGCATGCAGGGAGTGTATGTGCCTGCTATCATAAGGAACACAGTGCAGTGGTCTATAACACGGAACACCTGCTTT
>CACYIR010000024.1 GCA_902774525.1 uncultured Lachnospiraceae bacterium | reverse complement strand
TTGAAGAGCTTATCTGCTGCCATTTTTTCTCTGTCAGCCTTGTCCTGATTAGCCTTTACATCATAAGCAAAGGTATCTCCTGCATATATCTCTATAAGATCATGCACCACACACATCATAACGGCGCGGCTTACATTTACAGGCTCCACTGCATACTCCTCAAAGAGCATAGCCATGGCAGCTATATGCCAGGAATGTTCCGCATCGTTTTCCCTGCGGCTCTTATCGATAAGCATGGTACGGCGCAGTATCGAAGTCATTTTGTCGATCTCGGCCGTAAATTTGAGCTGTTGGTCGAGCCGCTCCATTCCGCTGCTGATGAAATCTTCAAATCCCATATCATTTCCCCTTAATGTTGATCACTACATATTCTGACTTGGTACCGGTCTTGAACTTAAGCTCCCAGTCTGCGATACCGCTGGTGACGATAAAATCTGTATTGTTTCTTCTTTCGTATCCGTAAGCCCTGTTATTTCCGCCAAAGGACTGCTGGAAAAACGTAAACGGCAGCATCTGTCCGCCGTGGGTATGTCCCGAAAGTACCAGATCAGCAACACTGTTTGCTTCGTTTTCGTAATCGGTCGGCTGGTGATCCAGGACTATCACGTATTTATCCGGATCGATGTCTTTGGTAAGTGTTTCTATACTCATCCTGCCGCGGTTTGAAGCATCCGCCCTTCCGACTATCACGATATTATCGCCCACCTCCCGGACCTTATCCTCCAGCACATGCACTTTGCTTAATAACATATTATACTCCAGAGTGGACGGAGAATACCCTCTCTTGCTTGCCCCGTAGTATCCTTTATCATGATTTCCGTATACATACCAGAGTCCGTATGTAGCTTTAACGGTACTCAATGCCTCACATGCTTTTAGCATATTTTCCTTATCGGTGCCGTCATCCACAAAATCTCCCACAAGCAATACGAGATCGGGATTTTCCGCATTGATCCTGTCTATCTGCTCCTTTAACCCGTCCCCGTCAAATGTGGCTCCTATATGTGAATCCGCGAACATGACGATCTTAAGATCACCGACGGCCTTATCGGTCTCTATATCATACGTAGTCACAAACACATGATTGCACAGGAAATATCCGATCGCAAGGTATATAAAGCACAATCCGAACGCGCCCCATCCCTGCCAGTAAAAGCGGCTTCCGGTGCTTTCGGGATTCTTTTTCTTCCTTGCTTTTTTAACGAACAATCCTACTATGTCAAATATCAGCCTGAAAAGCAGCAAATGTATCAGTATGATCACGCAGTTTACCAATGACATGGTGAAATAAAACAAAGCAAAGAATGCCGCAAAAATACCAAAGGACAGTAACAGTCCCGGTATTCTTTTATTATTCGTGATCTTTCTGATCCCGGGAAACCTGTATATGCTCCAGGTGATATATATGGCTCCGACTATTCCCGCTATCGCAGCAAATGAAAAAATAAATCCCCAAAGAGTATTCATGCAATAATCTCCGTTTTATTAATGTTTCCTTTATAGTTTTTAAACACCGGTTTTCCCCTTTCATCTGCATTGACCTCATAAAGCCGTATCTGCGTTTTCGTTAGCATATAACTTTCATCACCGGCTTTTAGAGCAAACGAAAATGCATTTAGCGTATCTCCGCATATTATGGAAAACTCTCCTTGTACCATGTCAGTGCTGTTTTCAAATGCATCCTTAAAAGTATCTAATATCTCCTCTTCATTAAAATAGATAAATCCCGCGTACCTGCTTTGTTCATCCTCAAATCTCAGGAAAACATCTTTTATCCTGGCGGGATCCATATCTTCTTTCCACTTGCCATCGGACAATATCTTTTCCCCGTTGAAGAAGTTGCAGATAGTCTTTGTAATTATATAACGGTTATTTTCAGAATGAAATGAAATACTGTACCTGAAACGTTTCAGATAATTGTTGATGATTTCAAGAGTGGGAGTTTTTACTCCAGAGTATTTATTCACATCGATACCCATCTTCTGAATAAGATCAGCTACGGCACTATCATACTCACATGTTTCTTCGCTCTCTAACGGGTGATCGATCATGATATTATGTATCTGATTCACTCTGTTATGAAACATTAAGACTTTACCCCTTGGCATAATGCGAAATTCTATATCATCAAGCCAAAAACGGTCCGTATCTTCAAAATAACGATCAAGTTCCTTTGGTAATCCTGTCTCTATTTTATAGGTTTTGCCCTCCGAAATATCGTACCACACCAATTTCATGGACTTAGGAACAAACGTTGTTCTGTCATTAGCATCTCCTGCGTCGGTATATCCGAGACAGCCACTCAGCAACCCTGTCCGTCTTGCTTTCTCGGTTCCGGCCGGAAAATCAAAGATTCCTTCCACCAATATGCATTCAAACCGTTCGTCAGTCTTAATATTGATACATTTACACCCGTAAACATCAAAATGTTCCAATTCTTTAGGGCTTGCATCCAGCTCTTTTGCCTGCCATGAGTCATTTTTCTCAACCATTCCGATCCTAAACATGGTCTTTCTGTAATCATCCACCGACATACGGGCCCATCTTGCATCCTCCTCAAATATATCACCGGATATGAATGACCTCCGACTCGAAAAAATATTTAAAAGACCGATACAAGCCGCTACAAATAAAACAAAATATAAACCCTGCTGCTTGCCTCCAAATGCTATAAATTTGATAAGCAATACGGACACTATCCCCAAAAGAACGGAGCCTATAGTTATAAATATTGAATGAAACGCACGGGCCATACCATTTCCGGCCGGGTCACTGTGGGGATAGTATGGTGTAAAATAAAACCAATAGTAATCAAAAACCATTATGGCGATCATAGAAAAAAACGGCGATCTTAATGCGGTAAAATAAACAGCCGCCAAATGTATACCCAAAGTAAGCATTAAAAACAACGTCAGAAAAAAATCTGCCGCCTTTTTAGACGGACTGTACATTGTTTTCACTGCCAAACATATATAACCGAATATTATACCGGTTATCCATAATACAAGTATCTTAATCATATATTATCCTTGTCATGATGGTTGCCCCCCTCAATACACATTTTAACAAAAATATATTCAAATGGCAAATTAAAAAAGCTGAAAACCTTTGTGGTATCAGCTTTTTCTTTTAAAACGGAGAAGGAGGGATTTGAACCCTCGCGCCGCGCAAACGACCTACACCCTTAGCAGGGGCGCCTCTTCGGCCTCTTGAGTACT
The DNA here is from genome assembly GCA_902774525.1 of uncultured Lachnospiraceae bacterium. Classification (GTDB taxonomy): domain Bacteria; phylum Bacillota; class Clostridia; order Lachnospirales; family Lachnospiraceae; genus RUG11977. Next base: position 19,835 of record CACYIR010000024.1, on the reverse strand, counting down.
TCTCCAGGTTCCGAACTCATTAGTTCAGTATTCTCTTTTCGTTTTTCAACGCAAGTGTTATTCTATCAAAGAAACAGACGCTTGTCAAGGAAAATTTAAACCTTCACCACTGTTATACGCGGAAAGCTCCGCCTTCACTGTCAATAAGTACTGTTACAGGGAAGTTTTCTACCTCCATCTTGCGGATAGCTTCGGTACCAAGGTCATCATACGCTATAACTTCACTGCTCTTTATACATTTTGAAAGAAGTGCACCGGCTCCACCTGTAGCACCCATGTAGATAGCCTTATTTCTCTTGATGGCCGCCTTTACATCATCGCTTCTTCTTCCTTTTCCTACCATGCCGGCTAACCCCAGGTCCAGAAGGAGCGGGGTATATTTATCCATACGGGATGATGTTGTAGGCCCTGCAGATCCTATCACCTGACCGGGTTTGGCGGGTGTAGGTCCTAAGTAGTACAGCACCTTTCCTGTTAAATCTATAGGAGTAACGCCGTTCTCGAATAACTCAGCTGATGTAACCTGATCAGCGGTCTTACCGGTTTTTTCAAGATACTCGTTGATGGCGTCATACATTCTCTTGTGAGCTGCATCTCTGGCAGAATATATGGTACCGTTAAGGTATAAAACGTCCTGATTCTTGATCTTCTCTATGTCTTCCGCACTAAAGGGAAGTGTTATGCTATAATCCATTTTTTTCACCTCATCCATCTGCTTCGTAAATCACTTATAATTGACGATCAAAGCACACATTTAACATGGCGGTTTACATGACAGCACATGTTGACTGCAAGAGGCATACCCGCAATATGAGTCGGGAAAATCTCAAGATTTACGCCTAAGCATGTGAACTTGCCACCCATGCCGCCGGGTCCGATGTCAAGGTTGTTGATCTCATCATATAAATCCTTTTGTAACTTAACGGCATATTCATTTGATACCTCATCAAAATAAGAATGTACCGAATTTAACTCATTGGTAAGTGCTTTTTTGGCTAAGAGTGCACTCTTTTCAAAATCGCCACCGATGCCAACTCCCACTACTACCGGAGGGCAGGCATTGGGACCGGCATCCTTAACTGCAGTAAGAACTGCATTCTTTATACCGTCTATACCGTCTGCAGGCTTAAGCATGAATACCCTGCTCATGTTTTCACTACCGAAGCCCTTTGGTGCAAGCGTGATCTCTAACTTCTCTCCATCCACTATCTCTGTATGGATGATGGCAGGAGTATTATCCCCGGTATTTTTTCTTATGATAGGATCATTTACTACGGATTTCCTAAGATATCCCTCAGTATATCCCTGACGGACACCCTCATTTATGGCTGCAGCAAAGCTGCCGCCCTCGATATGCACATCCTGTCCGATTTTTACGAACACCACTGCCATACCGGTATCCTGGCATATCGGAATCTGCTCATTCCCGGCTATATCAAGGTTTTCTTTTAACTGTCCGAGTATCTTTTTCCCGAGTACATTTTCTTCATTGTCACAGGCATTGTACAGTGCCTTCTTCATATCATCTGCCAGGTATAAGTTGGCATCGATGCACATCTTCTTTACTGCCTGTGTGATATCTTCCGTTTTGACTGTTCTCACATTGAACCTCTTTCTTTTAAAAACTTCTCAATATAATATTCTTGAGTCGGCATGATCTTTGGGAGTTCATTGAGGGATACCCACCGTAATTCCTTGCTCTCCGCATCAGGCTTAAGCTCTCCTTCATATTCGGTGATCAGATACACCACGTCCGTGTAATACACTTCATCCTGATTCGGATATACCATGTGGACGTTTGCTCTGACATCAAATAATTGCGGGTTAAAGATATCGAGCGATGTCTCCTCCTTAACCTCTCTTCTTAATGCCTCCTCCAAGGTTTCGCCCAGTTCTATGGCTCCGCCCGGTACGCACCACATGCCGTTATCGGTACGTTTTTCCAGAAGCATCTTCTTTTCCGCCTCGTTATAGATGATACACATCGCAGCCGTGACCATAAGCGGTCTGTGGCCGACGAATTTTCTTAATTCTGAAATATAACCCATATTTTTCCTTTTTAAAGATCCTTCGCTTCGCTCAGGATGACAACTTTTTTATTTCCCTTCCTAATTCTTATAAAATACAAAAAGTTATTGTGAGGAGAGTCAGGACTCTGGCAGGGGATAAAACCATAAAGCGAGCAGTTGATATGCTTCGGAGACAGGCGTAAATTTGTGAGGCAGAAAACGATTATCCAAATCGTTTTCTGAACGTAGCACAAGTGCGCCTAGCATCAGCTAGACGCACGATTGCAAGTGTCCGAAGCAAATTTGCGAATGTATCCGTTCAGCATATCCTGCGAAGCGAAAACGGGTTTTATACCATGTCAGAGTCCTGACTCTCCGCAAATTACAACTATTTTATTTACTCTTCCGGCTCCTCGGGAGCATCGGTTTCAAGTACATCCTTGTCGGGATCATCCTCGGCGTCCTCTATCTCGATCTGCTCCGACTTTAAGATCTCGTCGGGAGAGATAGGCTCCATATCGATATCCGCATCACTCTCGGTCTCTTTGACACGAGCAAAGCTTGCCACGAAAACATCCTTGTTGGCATCAACGCTTATCAGCTTAACACCGGTAGTATTTCTTCCGATCACACTGATATCGGCTACACTGAGTCTGATGGTAGTACCTGTATTGGTCATCATGATGATCTCACCGCTTTCACGGTTAAGAACCTTGGCACCTACTAAGTTGCCGCTCTTCTCAACGATCTTGTAACATCTTACACCCTTGCCGCCACGGTGCTGAGCACTGAATTCGGAGATAGGAGTAAGCTTGCCGTATCCGAATTCGGAAACGGTGAGCAGGTACTCGCCCTGGTTGTCAAGCTGCATAGCCACAACCTCGTCGGTATCCTCTAAGTTCATGCCGATAACACCGATGGACTGACGTCCGGTGATACGTACATCATGCTCATAGAATCTGATACACTGACCGTATTTCGAGATAAGGAATACGTTGCTCTTGTCATCGGTACATTTAACACCGATAAGCTCGTCATCGTCACGCAGCGAGATGGCAATCAGGCCGCCCTTGCGGATATTTGCATACTCTGAAAGTCTGGTCTTCTTGATGATACCGTTCTTTGTAGCCATAAGCAGGAAGCTGTCGAAGTCGTAGCCCCTGACTGTGATGGTAGCTGTGATCTTTTCTTCGCCGGTGATCTGGAGAAGGTTGACGATTGCGGTACCTCTCGAGGTCCTTGAACTCTCGGGAATCTCGTAAGCTTTAAGTCTGAATACACGTCCCTTGTTGGTAAAGAACATGATATAATGATGGTTCGTGGTCATGAACAGATCCTCGATGTAATCGTCCTCTAAGGTCTGCATGCCCTTGATACCTCCTCTAAGGTCTGCATGCCCTTGATACCCTTGCCGCCACGGTGCTGATTCTTGAAATTATCAAGAGTCATACGCTTGATGTAGCCCTTCTTGGTCATAGCGATAACGGTATCCTCATCGGGGATGATATCCTCCATGGAAATATCGTACTCGTCAAAGCCGATCGAAGTACGTCTAGGATCCCTGTACTTGGAGCCGATGGCCTCAACCTCGTCCCTTACTACACCGAGCAGGATCTTCTCGTCGCCTAAGATTGCCTTATATTCCTTGATTTTTTCCATAAGGTCGGCATATTCTGCTTCGAGCTTTTCTCTTTCCAAGCCGGTCAGCTGTCTAAGTCTCATATCTACGATGGCCTGTGCCTGGGGATCGTCAAATCCGAAGGTAGCCATGAGTTTTTCCTTAGCGTCTACCGCACTCTTAGATGCCCTTATAATGGCAATGATCTCGTCGATCACGTCAAGTGCCTTAAGTAAGCCCTCTTTGATGTGGGCTGATTCTTCCGCTTTTGCAAGGTCGAATCTGGTACGCCTCGATACTACTTCTTCCTGATGCTTGATATACAGCTTTAATATATCGATCATCGAAAGCACCTTCGGCTCACCGTCTACAAGTGCCAGCATGTTGATACCGAAGCTGTCCTGAAGCTGTGTATGTTTATATAAAAGATTTAAGATGACTGTGGGATTTGCGTCACGGCGGAGCTCTATGCAGACTCTCATACCGTCACGGTTGGATTCGTCACGGATCTCTGTGATTCCGTCTACCTTTTTATCCTTAACAAGCTCTGCTATCTTCTGGATAAGACGTGCCTTGTTTACGAGGTATGGAAGCTCTGTGACAACGATACGGTTCTTGCCATTTGCCATGGGCTCTATATCGGTGACGGCACGGACTCTGACCTTGCCACGGCCGGTACGGTATGCTTCCTCGATGCCTCTGGTACCTAAGATCTGAGCTCCTGTAGGGAAATCAGGTCCTTTTATGATCTTCATGATCTCCTCGATGGAGGTCTCACGGTCTTCGTTGATCCTGTTGTTGATGATGGCTGCTACTGCATCGATGACCTCACCTGCATTATGGGGAGGGATGTTGGTAGCCATACCTACAGCGATACCGGTGGTACCGTTTATCAGCAGGTTGGGAACACGTGAAGGCAGAACCGTAGGTTCTTTTTCCGTCTCGTCAAAGTTCGGGATCATGTCTACGGTGTCCTTGTTGATATCGGACAGCATTTCTACCGCTATTTTGCTGAGTCTGGCCTCGGTGTATCGCATGGCAGCTGCGCCGTCGCCGTCTACGGAACCGAAGTTGCCGTGTCCGTCAACGAGCGGATATCTGGTGGACCAGTCCTGGGCAAGGTTTACCAAAGCACCATAGATGGAGCTGTCTCCGTGAGGATGGTACTTACCCATGGTATCGCCGACGATACGCGCACATTTTCTGTGTGGCTTATCGGGCCAGTTGGCAAGCTCTGCCATCGCGAAAAGGATACGCCTCTGAACGGGCTTTAATCCGTCGCGGACATCGGGCAGTGCACGCGCTGCGATAACCGACATCGCATAGTCTATGTAGGAGGTCTCCATGGTATCTTTAAGATCCACGTTTTTGACCTGGTCGTAATTGATTTCGTCCATTTTATGTCTCCGTATGTATTTATGGTTTTCCACCTCATCAGTCTGCTTCGCAGACAGCTTCCCCTCAAGGGGAAGCCTTAGTATTGGTATCCTTTAGCCTTCCCCTCGAGGGGAAGGTGGCACGGAGTGCCGGATGAGGTGTTATGTAATATCAAGATTTGTTACGAACTTAGCGTTTGCCTCGATGAACTCACGTCTGGGCTCTACGTTGTCGCCCATAAGGGTGTTGAAGGTGATGTTGAGCTCGGCGATATTGTCCTCGTCCATATCTACCTTCTTGAGCACTCTGGTGGAAGGATCCATGGTGGTCTCCCAGAGCTGGTCTGCGTCCATCTCACCAAGACCTTTGTAACGCTGTACCTTGTTGCTGCTGTCACGGCCGATCTGGACCATGATGTTGTTCAGCTGCTCATCACTGTATGCATACCAAACGTTCTTGTTTTTCTCGATCTTGTACAACGGCGGCTGTGCGAGGTACACATGACCCTGCTTTATAAGCTCGGGCATAAACCTGTACAGGAATGTGAGCATCAGGGTACTGATGTGTGCGCCGTCAACGTCGGCATCGGTCATGATGATGATCTTGTTGTATCTGAGCTTGCTTAGATCAAAGTCTTCCGAGATACCGGTACCGAATGCGGTGATCATGGATCTGATCTCCTCGTTACCGAGAATCTTGTCTAGTCTTGCTTTTTCTACGTTAAGGATCTTACCACGGAGAGGAAGGATAGCCTGGGTTGCCCTGTCTCTGGCGGTCTTAGCGGAGCCGCCCGCGGAATCTCCCTCGACTATGAATATCTCGCAGTTCTCGGGATTTTTATCCGAACAGTCGGCAAGCTTTCCGGGAAGGCTCATACCTTCGAGTGCTGTCTTTCTTCTGGTAAGATCTCTTGCTTTTCTTGCTGCGTCCCTTGCTCTTTGAGCAAGTACTGCTTTTTCGATGATATTCTTGGCTACTGCGGGATTCTGCTCTAAAAAGTAAGTAAGCTTTTCACTTACAACCGCATCCACAGCCCCACGTGCCTCGGAATTACCGAGCTTCTGCTTGGTCTGTCCTTCAAACTGAGGGTCGGGAAGCTTGATGCTGATGATGGCTGCAAGACCTTCTCTTAAGTCCTCACCGGAGAGGTTGTCCTCATTTTCTTTAAGGAGTTTCATGTTTCTTGCATAATCGTTAAAGGTCTTAGTCAATGCGTTCTTAAAGCCTGTATAATGTGTACCGCCTTCGGGAGTGGTGATGTTGTTTACGAAGCTGTAGCAGTTCTCATTGTATGCATCGTTGTGCTGCATAGCTACTTCTACGTATACATCGCCCTTCTGACCCTCGCAGTAGATGATCTCGGGATAAAGCACATTCTGGTTTTTATTAAGATACTGAACATACTCTGAGATACCGCCCTCATAATGGAAGGTCTTCTCCTTCTCCTGGCCTTCTCTTTCATCCTTAAGGATGATCTTAAGGCCCTTGGTAAGGAATGCCATTTCACGGAGTCTCTGCTTTAATACGTCAAAATCGAATACTGTCTCTTCAAATATGGTATCATCGGGAAGGAAGGTTACGGTAGAACCGTGTCTGTCACTGTCACCGATCTCTTTAAGTCTCTCTAAGGGCTTGCCGTATTCGTATCTCTGGAAATACTTCTTGCCGTTTTTCTCTACTACTACTTCGAGCCATTTGGACAGGGCGTTAACTACGGACGCACCGACACCGTGGAGTCCGCCGGATACCTTGTATCCTCCACCGCCGAATTTTCCGCCGGCATGAAGTATGGTAAATACTACTTCTACGGAGGAAATACCTTTTTTCTTATTGATCTCGACAGGAATACCACGTCCGTCATCCACTACCGTTACGGAGTTGTCCGGATTGATGGTAACTACTATTTCTTTACATACTCCTGCCAAAGCCTCATCCACGGCATTGTCCACAATCTCGTATACCAGATGATGAAGGCCGCGTGCAGAAGTGCTTCCGATGTACATACCGGGTCTTTTTCTTACTGCTTCCAAGCCTTCAAGGATCTGAATCTGATCGGCACCGTAGTTCTGGATTGCTCCGGCTGTCTCGGATTCTGTTCCGTTTGCTTGAATATCATTATCTCTTAAGATATCGTCCATTATTTCCTCCATGTATAAGATCCTTCGCACAAATGCTCAGGATGACAAATTACTTAATTTACTCCTCAGATACGACTCCGGAGGTTACTTTGTATACCTTGTCGTAGCTGATCCTTTGTTTTATAAACTCTTCAAGTCCGGTACAGGTGATGATGGTCTGTACACCGCTTATATTTTCAAGGAGCCTGGTCTGTCTGTTCCTGTCAAGCTCCGATAATACATCGTCTAAGAGAAGTACCGGGTTCTTACGGGTTTTCTGCTTTACAAGCTCTATTTCCGCAAGCTTCAGCGTAAGTGCGGATGTACGCTGCTGACCCTGGGAACCGAACTTTTTGGCGTCCTCTCCGTTTACCACGAATAAGATATCGTCACGGTGAGGTCCCGTGCAGGTCATCTTTAACGCGATGTCCTTTTCATGTGATGATAACAGGTTCTGACGGAAACTTTCCTTAGCGGAGCTCGGAAGATACTCGATTTTTAAGCTCTCCCTGCCTTCCGTAAGAATCCCGTGCAGTTTTGATGCTATCTCGCTTATTTCTTCTATGAACCTGCTTCTTTTTTCTATCAGGTACTCTCCGAAATTTATCAACTGCTCATCCCAGACGCTCAAAGTACTTTTAAGCTCGGGATTAAATGCTATCTGTTTCAACAGGTTATTTCTCTGGTCGAGAGCCCTGTTGTAGCCTGTGTAGTTATGCAGATAAAGCTTGTCCAGCTGGCAGAGCTCCATGTCGCAGAATCTTCTGCGCTCGGAGGGACCTTCTTTTATGATGCAGAGGTCATCCGGCGAAAATGATATGATATTCATGAATCCGTACAGCTCTGAAGCTTTTCTGATGGGGATGCCGTCGATGGCCACACCTTTTGATTTGCTGTTTTTAAGGTGCATGTCTATACGTCTTTCTATACCGTCATCTTCCACTGTCATCCTGATGTGGGCTTCGGATTCGTTGAATCTTATCATCTCCTTATCCTTGCTGCCCTTTTGGGATTTGGTGGTGGATGCGACGTAGAGGGCTTCTAGGACATTGGTCTTACCCTGGGCGTTATCCCCGTATAATATAGTCACATTCGGACTGAAATTAATATTCAGTTTTTCGTAATTTCTAAAATTGCTTAATTCCAGCGATCTGATAATCATTAATTTAAGCCTGCTTTTGATATGACTTCTATTTCCGCGCTGCCTACTGTAAAGGTGTCTCCGTTATAGAGCTTACGTCCGCGGCGGAGTTCCGTCTCGCCGTTCACCTTTACTTTTCCGTCTTCTATCATAAACTTGGCATCCACTCCGGTATCAGCTTCGCCTGAGAGTTTTAAAGCCTGGCCAAGTTTGATGAATTCGTCTTTTATGGTTATGCTTTTTTTCATTATTACACCTTTAGTCCGGATTGAAATTAAGAGGAAGGATCAGGTACATGTAAGTCTCATCCTTGTCCTTGATGATGCAGGGGGATTTAATGTTCATTAAGTAGATATCGATATCCTCATCATCTATTACCTTTAATGCATCAAGCAGGAACTTGGGGTTGAATGCGATGAGGATATCATTTCCGTCCTTCTCTATATCAACCTTATCCTCGTAATTACCGGCCTGAGTCTTGATCTTAACGTCTACTACTTCCTGTCCGAAGTTGAAGATCAGAGGCTTTCTGTCGCTTTCTTTTATAAGAAGTGATGCTCTTTCGATACATTCACTGAGTTTTTTCTTGTTGATGTGGATCTTGGTCTCAAAATCACCGGAAAGCATGTTGTCTACCAAATAATACTCACCTTCGATAAGTCTTGAAAGAACGATGGTGTCTTCCATCTCAAAAAGTACGTGGTTGGAGCTGAAGTATATTTTTACCTTATCATTTACATCGCCTGTAACGATCTTTACCAGCTCGTTTAATGTTTTTCCGGGGATGATAACCTTGCGGTCGCCGTATTCAGCGTCAAGCTCTACATTTCTGAGTGAGATCCTGTGGCCGTCAAGAGCTACCAGGCGCATTTTCTTACCCTTAATCTCTAACAGCTCACCGGTCATGATCTTCATGGCTTCTGTCTCGCTGCCGATGGAGAATACGGTCTGTCTGATCATATTTCTTAATGTAAACTGTGATACTACGGCAAAGTTGTCCTTTTCAATCTTCGGAAGATCCGGATAATCCGATGCATTCCTTACGGGAATGTCATAATTACAGTTCTCGCATCTGATATTGATGTTGCCGTCGTCAGAGGTAAGTACCACATCATTGTCAGGAAGGTTCCTGATGATGTCGGAGAATGTCTTTGCACTTACTACAACATCGCCTTCCTCAGCTATATCTCCCTGTACGACTGTCTCGATACCTAAGGACATATCATTTCCTATAAGAATTATCTTACCGTCATGTACTTTGATCTTGATACAGTCGAGTATCTCCATGGTAGTCTTAGAAGGAACTGCTTTAAGTACGATGTTCACTCCGTTTATCAACTTGCTCTGTTCACAGATGATCTTCATTTTAACTCCTCCGAAAAATGCTTATAATATTTTAAAAATATGTCTAGTAGTAGTAGGGGATGTTATTTTGTTGTTAAGTACTCCAAACCCCTGAAAATACTTGGTTTTCTTAAATGATAAAATGTTAGGAAAAATTGATAGATCCGGGTCATGGATTTCTCTTTAAAGAAAAATGGTGGTGATAATATGAGGTTATGCTCATTATCAACTACCTATCAACCTTGATAATGTTGATATTGTTGAGTCTTAATTTACACCTAATCAGTTACCTTTTTATGAGTTACCTCATATCCGGATTTATCTTATTAATAAGTACTTTTATTGTCTCATCCAGCTCGTGGTCTGTTTTGCGAAGGTCTTTGATCTTCTTCACATTGTAGATGACGGTTGAATGATCCTTGTTGAATGCTTCGCCGATACGTGAGATGTTATAACCGGTAAATTCACTGGTCAGGTACATCGCTATCTGTCTCGGAAGGGCTATGGCCTTGTCCTTTTTAAGTGACAGGATATCCGATGAGGTGATGTGATAATGCTCGGCCACTACATCGATGATAAAGCCCGGTGTGATGGACTTTTTCTGGTTAGGTGTGACCACGTCGCGGAGTGCATACTCTGCAAGCTCCTTGGTAGCGGGCATTCTTTGTATTTTAGCAAGAGCGATTACCTTGGTAAGGGCTCCTTCAAGAGTTCTGATGTTGGAATTGATATTTTCAGCCATGTATGAGATTACTTCGTCGTCTATGGCGATGTTGGCACCCTCGTTCTGCTTAAGGTCTATCTTTTTCTGAAGGATGGCAACCTTGGTCTCATAGTCGGGTGAAGTAAGGTCCACTATGATGCCCCAGCCGAATCTGGACTTCCATCTCTCATCCAAGGTGGTAAAATCCTTAGGAGGCTTATCTGAAGTGATGACTATCTGCTTCTTGGCTTCATATAATGCATTAAAGGTATAGAAGAACTCTTCCTGAGTTCTGTCCTTTCCTATTATAAACTGTATATCATCGATCAGGAGCACATCTATGTTTCTGTACTTTTCCCTGAAGGCTGCGGGAGACATATTACCGGTCCTGATGGAATCTATAAGTTCGTTGGTAAATGTGTCGCTCGTAACGTACATGACCTTCTTGTCAGGGTCGTTTTCCAGGATAAAATGACCTATGGACTGCATAAGATGCGTCTTACCGAGTCCCGAATCTCCGTAAATATAGAGAGGATTATAGATATCCCCGGGAGCCTCGGCTGCTTTAAGAGCGGTCGCATGGGCTAACTGGTTGTTTTTACTAACAACGAAGTTATCAAATGTGTAGTCGGGATTAAGGGGAAGCCCCTGATTCTGAGGTGCCTTAGCCGAAACCTCATGATGGAAGGGAACCGCCGGTTCGTTGTCTGTCTCGAACTTTATCTCGTACTCGGTATCGGTAATCTCCTGAATGGCAGTCTGTATAAACATTCCGTATTTTGTACGGATATGAGTAAAATTGGATGTGATATTGCTGTCATCGGAGGTGATGTAGACTATATTATCCTCTACCCTCTTTACATAAAGCTTACTTATCCAGGTAATGAAGGAAACCTTTGATATTCCGTATTCAGTTTTTATAAATTCCAAAATCTCTTCCCATTTTTCCTGAACAATGTTTTTCACGACGCTTTTACAGCCTTTATCAGGCATCCTTTCAAATATTAAGAAAAAAAACCACCAATAAATATTATACATTAAAATTTCTATTTTTTCAAGAAAAAAAGAAAAAATTACTTGACTATTGAAGAATAAAATAATATAATAATGTGGCTGTTATTTCGGATATTTGTAAGTTTATATAAAGGAGGTGTATTTGGAATGAAGATGACTTTCCAGCCCAAGAAGAGACAGAGAGCCGTTGAGCACGGTTTCAGAAAGAGAATGAGCACCAGAAACGGCCGTAAGGTTTTGGCAGCTAGAAGAGCAAAAGGAAGACATAAACTTTCAGCTTAGGTCGCATTTATATGTGACCTTTTTTAAAATGTATATTAGATGAAAATCCTACATTTAAAAAAGAACATCGAATTTCAAAATGTTTACAAAAACGGCAAAAGCTTTGCTAACAGATGCTTTGTAATGTATGTAATAAAAAATGAATTATCCGAAAACAGGTTAGGCATATCTGTGAGCAAAAAGGTCGGAAACAGTGTCGTAAGACACAGGATTGCCCGTCTGGTCCGTGAAGTGTTTAGACTGAAGGGCCGGCTGTTCAATAGTGGTTTGGACATAGTGGTAACAGCGAGAACAGGAGCAGTTGGTATTAAGTACAGCGACGCCGAAGCAGCTATATTACATTTAGGAAAGCTGCATCGTATATTGATCCCGGAAGAATGAAATACATATTTATAGGCCTGATAAAATTCTATAGAAAATTTATATCTCCGTTAAAGAAAAGGTCCTGCTGCATATACATTCCTACATGCAGCCAATATGCGTTAGAAGCATTTCAGAAATACGGAGCTTTTAAAGGCCTGCGTCTGTCTGTAAAGAGAATTTTGAGATGTCATCCCATGGCCAAGGGAGGATTCGATCCTGTTCCATAACAAATAGCGACAGAATGTGAGGACAACAAGTTGCAGATGGTATTTTTAACCCAGGTAGACGGAATACTCGGTCCTATCGCCTGGGTACTTGGAAAGATACTTAACGCTATATATAATTTTATTTCACTGTTCGGTATTGAGAATATAGCATTATGTATCGTTATTTTTACGTTTGTAGTAAAAATGCTGATGCTTCCGCTGACCATTAAGCAGCAGAAGTTCACAAAGCTCCAGGCAAAGATGAGCCCCGAGCTTACAAAGATCCAGCAGAAGTATAAAGGCAAGAACGATGAAGAGTCACTCCGCCGTCAGCGTGCGGAGACACAGGAAGTATACGCTAAGTACGGTGCAAGCCCTATGGGTGGCTGCCTGCCGTTATTGATATCGCTTCCTATCATGTTTGCCCTGTACAGAGTTATTTATGCGATACCCGCATATGTAACCGATATCGGCGAGTTATACGGTTCGATAGCCGATAAGATCAAGAACGCACCCGAATTTATCACTACATATAAGGATTCGATCGTTGAATTCATGAAGGCAAATGCCTTAACGATCACACAGCCTTCGGGATGCAGTTCCAAGGTTATAGACATTTCACAGTATGTGGATGTACCGAGAGAGAATCTGATAGACCTCTTCTCGAAGTTCAACAAGGATAACTGGAATACATTCTTAAATGTTCAGAACATCTCTTATACTGAGATAAATGATGCAAAAGAAGAAATAGAGCACGTATATAATAATATTTTCGCTGCAAATAACTTAGCAGGAATGCAGGTTGTAGCAAACGGCGCTTCAATGACCATAAGCGAAGTACGTGACAAGATCATTTCCGTAAACAGCTTATTCGGACTGAACATCTTAGACAGACCTGAACTTAAGAGCATTTCAGTAGTTATCCCCGCTCTGGCTGTTATTACACAGTATATCCAGGGCAAGCTTCAGACAGCTATAAGCTCAGCAAATAAGAAGTCGAGTGACGATCCCGCACAGCAGACCACCAAGATGATGTCGACCATCATGCCCATCATGTCAGGTATCTTCTGTCTCATGCTTCCTATCGGTGTAGGCGTATACTGGATCGCATCCGCAGTATTTACCATCATACAGACACTGTTTATCAACAAGTATCTTGAAAAAGTCAGCGTCGACGACATGGTAGAGCAGAACAAGGAAAAGAACATCAAGCGTCAGGAGAAGCTTGGAGTTACCTACAACAACAAGATGGCAGAAGTAGCTAAGACAAAGGGTTCAAGCTACGTGAACAATGCCGCAAACGATACATACGATAATACCGGATACAAGAAGAATTCAAAGCAGAAGCCCAAGAAGCCCGGTTCCGATTATCAGAGAAGCAATGTATCATACAGTGCAGGAAGTATCGCAGCAAACGCAAACCTCCTTGCAAGAGGCAACGCTCCCAAGAAGGAAGTGCCTGCAATAACAGATAATTCCGCAAAAGCAGAAGAAAACGACAATCAAAGGAAAGATGAAGAATAATGGAAGAGAGTAGAGAATTTACAGGGAAGAACGTAGAAGAAGCGTTATCTTCTGCTCTTTCCGAATTAAATGTCACAGAAGACCAGATAGAATACGAAGTAGTAGAAAAAGAAAGCAACGGATTTTTAGGATTATTCAACAACAAGCCCGCAAAGATAATCGTAAAGCTTAAGAAGAAGGATATCTGTTCGGTAGCTACAGGATTCATCAACGAAGTTCTTTCGGCAATGGGCGTAAAGGCTGATGTAAAGGCAAGCCTTACAGAGTCAAATGACGAGATCGATATCGACCTTGAAGGCGACGAGATGGGCGTGCTCATCGGAAAAAGAGGAGCTACACTTGATTCACTCCAGTATCTTACAAGCCTGGTAGTAAACAAGGAAAGCGACAGCTACATCAAGGTAAAGATGGATACCGAGAATTACCGTGCAAGACGTAAGGAAACGTTAGAGAACCTCGCAAAGAACATCGCAAGCAAGGTAAAGAAGACAAGACACAATGTTTCCTTAGAGCCCATGAATCCTTACGAGAGAAGGATCATCCACTCCTGTCTCCAGGGCGATGCATATGTTGAGACACACAGTGAGGGCGAGGAGCCTTTCAGAAAGGTAATCGTTACCTTAAAGAAGGGCGTATATATCCCGGACAAGAAGTTCCGCGGAAGAAAACAGTTTGGTACAAATAATAAGAAGAAGATCAGCAGCAGCCGTGAATTCCATAAAAAATACGGTGCAGATACAAAGGATTACAGTACCGATTACAAGAAAGATTATGCAGAATACTTAGAGTCCAAGGCTGCAGCTAAAGCAGCTGCCGAAAGAGGAGAAAATGTATAATTAGTGGGGCTGCCGCATATGCGGCGGCCTTTTTTATCAGGGATTCTTTGACGGGCTCTGTCCGGGCAGCATCCCGAGCGAGAATGCCACCAAAGGCAATTCGCATCGGGAGCATACCCGTCACGAGCCCCGGTTAAAGGATCTGTATAAATAAGATAGGACCGCCGCATATGCGGTGGGTTATGAAGAAAAAAGAAAGGGTCATGATGTCAGATAAGTTTAATGACGATACGATAGCCGCCATATGTACGGGACTTACGGGGTCCGGTATCAACATTATCCGTATCAGCGGAGATGAAGCGTTTAAGATAGCCGATGATATTTTTGTTGGTAAGTCGGGAAAGAAAATCGCCGATATGGGCAATTTTTCAGTGAATTACGGCTTTATTGTTGATAAGAATGATAGTGTTGATAATGTGGATAACCGGCAGAATGCAGAACCTGATATGGCAACCGGACAGGGAGCTGAAGGGGATGTAAAGAGTCAAAATACTGTTGTGGATACAGTAGACGAAGTACTCCTTTTAAAAATGCAGGCGCCCCACTCATACACAAAAGAAGATGTCATAGAGATAGACTGCCACGGCGGTATTGTAGTCACGAAGAAGATCCTGGAGATAGTGCTTAAAAACGGAGCGAGGCTCGCAGAGCCCGGCGAATTCACCAAGAGAGCATTTTTAAACGGAAGGATTGACCTCTCCCAGGCGGAAGCAGTTATCGACATTATAAATGCTAAGAGTAATCTTGCTTTAAAGAACTCCGTAAAGCAGCTCAAAGGAAGTGTCAAGGACAAGATCATAGAGATCCGAGAAAAGCTGATATCAAAGACCGCTTATATTGAGGCAGCGTTGGATGACCCGGAGCATATAAGCCTCGAAGGGTTTACTGACGAAGCGCTTAGCGACTTTGAGGATATAGAGAAGAAACTAAAGAAGCTTGTGGATACCTCGGATGAGGGCAGGCTGATCAACGAAGGCATAAATACATGCATATTGGGACTTCCGAATGCAGGTAAATCTTCTCTTCTTAACGCCTTACTCGATGAGGAAAGAGCGATAGTTACCGATATAGCGGGCACCACCAGAGATGTGCTAAAGGAAACCGTGGTATTCGGTGACGTAGTGCTTAATATCATAGATACGGCCGGCATCAGGGACACCGGAGACGTGATAGAAAAAATCGGTGTGGACAGAGCCAAGAAGGAAGCAGAAAACGCTGATCTCATCCTGTACGTAGTGGACTTAAAAGAAGGCCTCGGCGAAAAGGATAAAGAGATATTAGAAGAAATAAAAGACAAAAAGACAATTGTAGTATATAATAAAAGTGATCTTTTGGCAGAAAAAGGAGCTTTTCCGGAAGATGGGGAAAACGGGTCAGGATCCGGAGCAGAAATAGCTCATATTACTCTCTCATCGAAAACCGGCGAAGGCATCGAAGAGCTCAAAAACACGATAAAAACACTATTCTACAACGGTAGTATAAACAACAGTGAAGATGTCATCATAACAAATGAAAGACACCGCGAGTTATTAATAAAAGCATTAAAATCCGTGGATAACGCCATAGACGGGATAAAACAGAACATGAGTGAGGATTTCCTCACCATAGACCTGATGGATGCATATGAAGCACTCGGAAGCATCATCGGGGAAAGTGTTGAAGACGACCTGGCAGACAGGATATTCAAGGATTTCTGTATGGGGAAGTAAAATTTTATAGAAAAAGGAACAAGTTATGCAGTACGAAGATTATGATGTGGCGGTCATAGGTGCGGGACATGCCGGATGTGAGGCTGCGCTCGCCTGTGCCAGGCTGGGACTCAAAACCATAGTATTTACCGTAAGTGTGGACAGTATCGCCATGATGCCGTGTAATCCTAACATCGGCGGCACATCCAAGGGACATCTCGTCCGCGAGGTGGATGCATTGGGTGGAGAAATGGGAAAAAACATCGACAGGACCTTCATCCAGTCGAAGATGTTAAATACTTCTAAAGGACCCGCCGTACATTCATTGCGTGCACAGGCCGATAAAAAAGAATACTCCGCTTCCATGAGAAAAATCCTTGAGAATACGGATAACCTTACAGTACGACAGGACGAGGTATCGGAGATACTGACAGAAAAGATTGAAGGAGTTTCTTCCTATTATAAAGGGGAAGAAAATGAAACTCAAAAATCAGAATCCGGATACGTAATTAAAGTTGCCGGTGTAAAAACTACCGCCGATAACATCTACCCCTGCAAGGCAGCTATCATCTGTACCGGCGTATACCTTAAAGCCAGATGCATATACGGCGAGGTAAGCAAGTACACCGGACCCAACGGACTTCCTGCTGCAAATAATCTTACACAGTCCCTGATAGACCTCGGTATAGAGGTGAGACGTTTTAAAACAGGTACACCTGCGAGAATTGATAAGAGAAGCATTGACTTTTCCAAAATGGAGGAACAGTTCGGCGACGAGAAGATAGTACCGTTCTCGTTTGAAAACACCTCCGAGGATCTCGCAAGAGATCAGGTATCCTGCTGGCTCACATATACCAATGAGGACACACACAAGATCATCAGGGAAAACATCGACCGCTCTCCTCTCTTCTCCGGAGCTATAGAAGGAGTCGGCCCGAGATACTGCCCTTCCATAGAAGACAAGGTAATGCGTTTCGCAGAAAAGGACAGGCACCAGGTATTTATCGAACCCGAAGGAAATTACACCAACGAGATGTATATATCCGGAATGTCGAGCAGCCTGCCGGAGGACGTACAGTACAGGATGTACCGCTCAGTCCCCGGACTTGAAAATGCGAAGATAGTCAGAAACGCATATGCCATAGAGTATGATTGTATAAATGCTACCGAGCTCTACCCTACTCTGGAATTCAAAAATATCAGCGGACTTTACAGTGCCGGACAGAGCAACGGAAGTTCGGGATACGAAGAGGCTGCTGCTCAGGGTATAATCGCAGGTATAAATGCAGCATTGAAATTAAAAGGTGAGGAGCCCTTAGTGCTTGACCGATCGGACGGATATATCGGAGTGCTCATAGACGATTTAGTAACCAAAGAGACACAGGAACCGTACAGAATGATGACTTCCCGTGCGGAGTACAGACTTCTCCTCCGCCAGGACAATGCTGATCTCCGTCTTTCAAAATACGGATACCGCGTTGGACTGCTCAGCAAAGAACGATACGAGAAAACAGTTGAAAAGCAGCGGATAATTGATGCAGAGATAGAGAGACTTAAAAATACAAGTGTAGGAACAAGTGAAAATGTTCTTGCGCTGCTAAGAGAACTGAACAGTACAGAGCTTACATCCGGTATAACACTGGCTGAACTTATCCGCCGCCCTGAACTCTCCTATGCTCTCATAGCACCTATCGATAAAAACAGACCTGAGATAGATGAAGTGATCGCCGACCAGATAAATATCGAGTTAAAATACGAGGGATATATCAGCAGGCAGATAAAACAGGTTGAGCAATACAAAAAACTTGAAAAGAAAAAGATACCCGCCGATTTTGATTACGATAAGGTACCTTCGCTCAGAATCGAAGCCAGACAGAAGCTGAAGAAGATCCGACCCGTATCCATCGGACAGGCTTCACGTATTTCGGGAGTATCTCCTGCAGACATCAATGTGCTGGTGGTATTTATGAAGTTATAAATGGAGTGTTATATATGGAACAGGATAAATCTACCTATATAAAAACACAATTTAATAAGTTCCTTGGTCTCACCCCTGATGATACCCAGACAGAAAAGCTCATAAAGTACTATGAGATGACCATAGAGAAAAATAAGGTCATGAATCTGACAGCTATCACTGAGTTTGAAGAGTTCGTCATGAAACACTATGTGGACAGTCTGTCCATAATCAAGGTGATGGATCTTAATGGGAAGCCATACTCTCTTATCGATATCGGAACAGGCGCAGGATTCCCCGGGATACCGTTAAAGATAATGTTCCCGAAGCTGGACATCACATTATTCGATTCCCTGCAGAAAAGACTGGTATTTTTAGACGAGGTGATTACTACACTGGGGCTAAAGAAAATAGTTACAGTACACGGTCGTGCCGAAGAATTCGGAAGAAAGCTTGATTATCGTGAAAAATATGATATAGTAGTATCAAGGGCTGTAGCTGAGCTTACTCCGTTATGTGAATTATCTATTCCATTCTGTAAGGTGGGCGGATGCTTCATATCATATAAAGGTATGAAAGGTGACGAAGAATTGGCCGATGCAGACAGAGCCATAAAAGTGCTCGGAGGAAAACTTGCCGAAAAGAAAGAATTTATCCTTAACACAAAGGATAACACACCGGAAAGTAAAGATAAAGATACGGAAAAAGATCAGAATTCCTTACGATTATTGATAAAAATCGACAAGGTAAAGCCCACGGATAATAAATACCCAAGAGGTGGGGGTAAGCCATTCAAAGCACCACTATATATAGACAAGACTTCAAAATAACCCGGGAGTACCGAAATATTAATGATTTTGAGAACTTCTAAGGGTTCGGAACAAACCACAATATATAGTATAGGACTTAATAATTCATCAATATGGAGAATGAAAGGTATAAGGTATGGGAAAAATAATCATCATTGCAAATCAGAAGGGCGGCGTCGGTAAAACTACTACTGCTATAAACTTATCAGCTGCACTCGCTCAACATGGTATGAAGGTCCTGGCTATAGACTGCGATCCTCAGGGTAATTGTACGAGCGGTCTCGGAATTGATAAGCGTAAAGTAAAAAACAGCACCTACCAGATGATAATAGGTCAATGTGAAATAAAAGACTGTATACAGGACAGTGTTCTTGATACTTTGAAGGTTGTTCCTTCAAGTGTAGAACTTGCCGGTGCAGATATCGAACTTATAGGGCTTCCTGATAAAGAACATATATTACAGGGAAAAATAAAGGATATTGCAGATGATTATGATTATATAATAATCGACTGCCCTCCTTCACTGAATGTACTGACAGTTAATGCAATGACTGCCGCTGATTCGGTAATAGTACCTATACAATGTGAGTTCTATGCACTTGAAGGTTTATCCCAGCTGTTATATACCATCAACCTGGTACGTGATAGACTTAATCCTGATCTGGTGATGGACGGCGTCGTATTTACCATGTTTGATTCAAGAACTAATCTCTCACTCCAGGTTGTAGAGGATGTAAGAAAGAATCTTAAACAGAATATCTTCGCTACTATCATACCGAGAAATGTACGACTTGCAGAAGCTCCCAGCCATGGACTTCCGATATGCCTGTATGACAAGAAGTCGGCC
>CACYIR010000023.1:17165-25256 GCA_902774525.1 uncultured Lachnospiraceae bacterium | reverse complement strand
ATTGTCCTTAAACTGATCCCACTGGAAGGCCACATAATAAATACGGGCTCCGAGTACCGAAAAAGGAATGGCCCAGAGTGCAAAATCAAGATATATGTCCTGATCCTGACCTGTTTTTCTTGCTTTCCACCTGGATATCGCTATACCCAAAAGCATACCTGCCGCTATAAGGACACCGTAAAATGCGATCTTAAAACCGCCTATCGCAATTCCCCGCGGAAGATCGCTAAACTCTATACCAATGTTCGGAAACCTGACTGAGGTCTCATTCCCCCACCAGCTCATGTTTTTTCCTCCGTGTTTTTATTTATGATATTAACATATGTATTGTCGGGCAGGGCACCGCCATAGGATAAAACCTTAAGCGTGCAGTAGATATACTACGGTCACAGATGCTTGTAGGCAAGGCAAAAATCGGTTATCCAAACCGATTTTTGAGCGAAGCCTAAGTGCGTCCGGTATCAAGCGGACGCACGATTGCAAGCGTCCGAAGCCGGAATGCAGATGGGGCCGTTTAGTATATCTCTGCTAAGCGATGATGTGTTTTATACTATGGCGGCGCCCTGCCCGACTAGGCATTATTATCAAACATTAAACCTAAACAAAATTACGTCGCCGTCCTGGACTACGTATTCCTTACCTTCGGAACGGACAAGTCCTTTGTCCTTGGCACCGTTATAACCGCCGCATGCTACCAGGTTGTCGTAATTAACGACCTCGGCTCTGATAAATCCTCTTTCAAAATCGGAATGGATCTTTCCTGCTGCCTGAGGTGCCTTGGTACCCTTCCTGATGGTCCAGGCTCTGGTCTCCTTAGGTCCTGCCGTAAGGAAGCTCATAAGTCCCAAGAGGTCGTAGCATGCCACGATAAGCTTCTCTAAGCCTGACTTTGCTACTCCCAGATCCTCTAAGAATGCTTTCTTTTCATCGTCATCAAGCTCGGAGAGCTCCTGCTCTATCTCTGCACTTACCACAAATACGCCGTCACCGTCTTTTTGGGCGAATTCCCTTACTGCCTGTACATGGGGATTTGATGCACCGTCATCGGCCAGGTCATCTTCCTTTACATTAGCTGCAAAGATGACGGGCTTTGCCGTTAAAAGATCAAACGAATCAAACATTGCCTGTTCTTCTTCATCATCTGTTTTAAAGGTTTTTGCAAGCTGTCCCGACTCCAAAAGATCCTTTAACTTCTTTAAAAGCTCAACTTCCTTGGCAAGGGTTTTGTTGTTAGCCGCACCCTTTACACCCTTCGCCATTCTCTTTTCTATAACCTCAAGATCGGCAAAGATAAGCTCTAAGTTGATGGTCTCAATATCTCTTGCAGGATCGACACTTCCGTCGACATGCACGATATTGGTATCCTCAAAACATCTTACTACATGCACGATCGCATCAACCTCACGGATGTGTGAAAGGAACTGGTTACCGAGTCCCTCACCCTTTGATGCGCCTTTTACCAGACCTGCGATATCCACAAACTCTATGACTGCGGGTACTTTTGATTCCGACTTGTACATATCCGTCAGCACATCGAGCCTCTCATCCGGTACGGCTACCACACCCACGTTGGGGTTAATGGTACAGAACGGATAATTGGCCGACTCTGCTCCCGCTTTTGTAAGTGAATTGAACAGTGTACTCTTGCCTACGTTCGGCAGGCCTACGATTCCTAACTTCATTTTCTTTAGTCTCCTGATCTGCTTTTTCTATTATTTATCAGCTGCGTTTTGCTGCCTTTTTTTCCTGCTGCTTGTGGATATTGTCGATATCCTCCATGCTTCCGCCGCCCTGATCGTCTTCGGCACGTAAGCCTCCTCTTTCAACGATCCTTAAGAATGCTTCAACGACATCCTCTGTAAGCTGTGTACCGGCCACTTCCTTTATGATGGAAACCGCCTTATCAAAGTTCATGCGCTTACGGTAAGGCCTGTCGGAATACATGGCATCAAACGTATCGGCTACGGCGATGATCTGTGCTACACGCTCGATCTCATCGCCTTTAAGTCCCTTAGGATATCCCTTTCCGTCAGGTCTTTCATGATGCTGTCCTGCGCCTATCGCAAGCTCCGGCATAAGGCTTATATCCTTAAGTACCTTGTATCCTTGTGCCGAGTGTGACTTTATGATATTGAACTCCTGATCGGTAAGCTTACCCTCCTTATTCAGCACCTCAGGAGGTATGGAAATCTTTCCGATATCATGCAAAAGTGCGATATTCCTGTACTTCTCCACTGTTTCATCGTCATAACCCAGTTCTTTTGTCAGCATGACCGTATACTCTGCCACTCTTTCGGAATGACCGTTTGTATACTTGTCCTTCATATCGATTGTCTTCGCAAACGCCTGAGTCATCTCATTGATGAACTGTCTGTTCTGTTCATTCTTCTTTGTAAGAGCACGGGTTTTCCTGTATACGATAAATACTATCGAACCGAATACAAGACCGATCGCGGCAAGTACCACAAAAAGCCTGAACCATGCTTCCTCATAAAAGGCTTTTGTTTTAACGATCGTGACATCCACCTGTTTACTGTCTCTTCCGAGAGTATCCTGCACGACCATCATGAAATGATATGTACCGCCTTCAAGGTTGGTATATACTACCGGTTCCATATCCTTTCTGCTCTTTGTGATGAAATTCTTGTCGAATCCGTCAAGCCAGTAAGTGATCTTGGGATTGATAAGTGCATATGTATAAACATAGCCGTATATAACAAGCCTGTTTGTGGATGAAGGAATGGTAAATACACCTCTGCTGTCGGGATATACCATCTCTCCGTCCGCTTCGATATAAGGAACGTTTATTTTGATGTTTCCGATATCCAGCGACACTTCCTCGATATTTACCGCAGCCACGCCCGTGGTTCCCGCTATATACAGAATTCCGTCCGCATCTACACAGCTGTAAGAGTTGGCAGTGGCAACACAGGGAAGACCGTTATCCATGCTGAAGAATACCGGATTAACTTCCACATTGTCAATAAGGTCGTCTGCAGATATGACATAAATACCGTTACTCGAAAGGATCCACATCTGCCCCTGACTGTTCTCATACATGTCAAAGTTGTTGGAATAAGGGAACCCTGCGATAGTAGTGATCTTATAATCCTCCGTCATATAGGCGATCGAGTTACTTGTGATTATCCAGATCACCTTTCTCTCCTCATCGCGTTTTAACCTCATTACAACTTCCGAATGAAGGCCGTCCTTTTTCCCGAGATTTATGATATTCTGGCCCTTTATTACATAGATTCCGTTTCCGTCCGACCCGATGATCGTCTCATCATTAAAGCCTTCGGTTACCGTAAGAACATCGAGATTATTTATACCCGAACGGTTGTCATATGAACCTGCCACCTTATCATCCCTGATACGGACCATTCCGCCGCTGCAGGCTACCATAACGGTCCCGTCCGACATCTCATATACGGTACGCACCTTATTTGACGGCAGTCCGTTATCATTGTCAAAACGGGTGATCATGCCGTTATCATATATCAAAAGTCCCCTGGTACTGTATGTTGCTATCCAAAGCCTGTTTTTGGAATCCTTTTTTATGGATCTTATCCTGCATCCGTTAAGTAAGTTTATAAGATTATGATTAAACCTGAACCTGTCATTGGTGTCCTTATACTGGATGACCACCTCGTCTATCACTTTGTTTTTATCGATAACCGTAAGTCCCGTATCCGTACCGATAAAGAGCATGTCGTTATATTCACATGTGGAATTGACTACAGCATTTTCAAGTCCGTATTTGTCATAAACATCTGTAAACTGATTGGGCACTATCTTCATAATACCCTGACGTGAAGAAGTGAACCAAAGGTTTCCTTCATAATCGACCATCATGTGCTCTATCGAATTGTTTAAGGGTATATCTTCTAAAATGTGAAAACCGTCATCATCAAATACACCGATACCGTTATCCGCACATACCCATACCTTACCGTTGTACTTTTCTATGGAAGCCGCATATGCAAGCGGATAAATGCTCATTCTTTTTACATCATGGAGGCTGCCGCTGAGCATACCGTAATATATCTGTGACTCGGTATTTCCTATATAAACATATCCGGGGTTATCCGGGTCAGGAAGGACGCAGTTTACATCACCTACACCCAATGATCTTGATCCGTAGAAACTTGTAAGCGTACCGTTTTCAATAGTGAAGATATCACCGTCCATTGTCTCTCCGTAGATTACATCCTGATTGGTGATACGGAGCTCGCAGATATATTTGTTGTTGATCTGCTTTTCATCAAATCTGTGAAGTACCATGTCTTCGGTCATGGTATTTAATCCGTTTGTCGAAGCGATATATATGGTACCCTTGCTGTCCTCGGTTATGGAACGCACTGAAGAAGACCCCAACCCGTCCGCAGTGTCATATATTTTATATTTACCGTTCTCCATAACAGCTACACCGTTATCGTTCGTACCTATCCAGAGACGGTTTTTGGAATCGACATAAAGACAGACTACACTCGTTATGCCCGTGGTGGAATCCATTCTTTCAAATGTATTGCCGTCATATCTTATAAGACCGCTGTAACTGCCTATCCAGATAAAGCCTTCCTCGGTCTCGGCTATAGCATTTGCCTCCGATGTGGGAAGTCCGCTCTGGTTGTCGTACAGCACGGAAGAATACCCGCTTCCTCTTACCGTCGGATTCACAGCCATATCAGTATAGGCAACTCCCGATATATTTTTAGCGCTTGCCTCTTCCGCCGTACCCGGCAGGATATAAGCGGCAAGTACCGCCATCATTAAACCTAGTGCACATATCTGTTTTATCTTTTTCATACGCTGCCTCCTTTAAGATAAGGAACGATCAGTCATTATCATTGTTCTGCTCATAAAGCTGTTTACGCTGCTGAAGATAAAAATACTGCATATAGTTCTTACTGGTCTCTACAAACGAAACCCCGTATGTATAATCAAAATACCCGTGCTTGTCTTCCTTTACTCTTATGATAACACCTCTTAGGCTTACGGTCCCGAGCTCGGAATCTATCGAAAAGCTCACAAATACGCCCTTGTCCAGCTTCACATCCGTTTCCACCGACGCGCCGCCTTCACTTAAGTCCTTAAGGTATCCCCTGCATTCCACCTCTTCATAATGCTCGTCAAGCATAAGAAGTATATTGTCAAGGTCCACGGAAGGAGTTTTCTCGTTTCCCTTCTCCCCGGTATCATCCTTTTTCATTATCTCATATTTCATTTTGATCTCGCAACCGATCTCAAACCTGAACTGGGTACGCCTGTTAAACTGGACCGCTCTTACCGGAGCAGAAAAAATATGGAGCCTGCTTCCGTCCTTCCGTCTTGCTATACCTGTTTTTACATGCTCCCATTTCCAATATTTATCGCCTTCACGGTAAACTATATCCACGTCATCCTCTTTATGGAATCTGAAAAGTCCGTGTTTGCTGGCAATAGGCGTTACACCTATGAATTTTTCATCAGTATACTCCACCTTGCTTACGGTCTTGTATGCCGAATTGTTCCGTCTGATATAAATATCTATTACCGATCCTATCCTGATCTCATCAAGCTTCATAGGCTATTTACCCCATATTAACCCATTATCTTAAGGAATTCCGATACATTCCCTGCTATATCCCCTTTAAATACGCTGCTGCCCGAGACTATGACGTTGGCTCCGGCACCTATGATCTCCGACACATTCTTAAGTGTCACTCCGCCATCCACCTCGATATCGATGTTTTTACCGGACTTCTTTACCTCCGCTGCTACATCACGCAGCTTCTCCAAGGTCTCCGGGATAAACTGCTGTCCCCCGAACCCGGGATTGACCGACATCACAAGTATCATATCTATATAATCATACAGATATTTAAGATTTGAAGATACGGTTGCGGGATTCAGTGCCACACCTGCCTTGATGCCTCTCTCCCTTATATGTTTTAATGTGCGGTTAAGATGCGTGCAGGCCTCATAATGAACGGTAATGATGTCCGCACCCGCATCCGCAAACTGATCCACGAACCTCTCAGGCTCGGTCACCATAAGATGTACATCAAATATAAGTCCCGTCTGCTTACGTATGGAAGATATAAGCGGCAGACCGAAAGAAATACTCGGAACGAAGCTTCCGTCCATTACATCGATATGGAGGTACTGTGCTCCCGCTTTTTCCACTTCCTTGATCTGTTCTCCCAGCTTAAAAAAATCCGCAGCCAGTATTGAAGGTGCCAGCTTGTTCATTTTTCTTCCCGCTGTATATGCCGCTATACAGCTATCCTTTCCGCTTTTTTATCAAAACTGCTTTCTGTTTTTAAGTTCATTATATAAAAGGCAGTAATTATCATATCTCATTTTGCTGATGTATCCGTCTTCAAGTGCCTCCTTTACCGCACAGTCAGGTTCATTTATATGGCTGCAGGTAAGGAACCGGCATTTATCCGAATACGGACCGAATTCCGGAAAATAGTTTTTAAGGTCCTTAGCCTCAATATCCGTAAGATATATCGAGCTGAATCCGGGAGAATCACAAAGGAACGTATCCGCATCAAGTGCAATAAGCTCCGTATGCCTCGTGGTCTGTTTTCCTCTTTTGATCTTCTCGCTTAATACGCCCACTTCCATGCCCGCATCGGGGGAGAGCATATTCATCATCGAAGACTTGCCCACTCCGGAAGGCCCTGCCAGTATGGTGGTCCTGCCTTTAAGTACTTCTTCTATCTTATCCCTGCCTTCTCCTTTAAGGACACTTGTGTATATAACAGAGAATCCGCCTGCCTCATAGTTCTTCGCGATACTCTCAAGCCTGCCGCTGTCCGCGATATCCTTCTTATTAAAACATATCACGGAGTCGACGCCCTGTTTCTTCATCATTATAAGGAATCTGTCAAGCAGGTTAAAATTCGGTTCCGGATCGGCAGCCGCAAATACTACGAGCACCTGATCCACATTGGCACAGGCAGGTCTTATGAGCTCATTTTTCCGTTCAAGGATACGTATGATATTTCCTTCTTTTTCCTTTTCGTCCGTCACCTCAAACTCGGTATTGTCCCCGACCAAAGGCGTAATGCCGTTTTTTCTGAACAGGCCCCTGGCCTTGCAGAGATATACCGTCCCTTCAGCGGTAACAACATTGTACGAGCCCGCCACTCCTTTTATAATCTTTCCAAACATCCGAATTCCTTTTCTAAAAGAAAGGGCTGTCGTACCTTTCGTGACAGCTCTTTCTACTATACCGATCATTATCAGCCGGCCGGCTGACCGCCTTCTCCTCCGGGATCCTGGGTAGGCCATGGTGTATATGTGAGACCCGGCTCCTGAGTGACAACGGGTTCGGAAGTGATAACAGGCGGCTGAGTTACAACGGGTTCAGAACCGAGGCTGACTACAAAGTTTATCGTGCTGCCTTCTTCAACCTGAGATCCTGCTGCCACATCCTGGTTCATAACGAGACCCTTATCAAAGGAATCGCTGTATTCCTGTCTGACCTCTCCCACTACAAGGTTTGCAGCTGTGATCATCTTTTCGGCTCTTGCCTGTTTTCTTCCTACTATATCGGGACATTCAACATATTTTGTCTCACGTCCGCGGCTTATATATACTCTTACAACCTCTCCCTTAGGGAGCATCTCACCTGCATCGGGTTCCGTTCTTATAACATAACCTGCTTCTACGACATCATCATATTCCTCTAAAAACTCGGTCTTATAATCGTTGTTCTCAAGCAGGGTCTTTGCCGAGTACGAATCACGGCCCTTAACATCTATCAGTTCCTTCATCTCGGGACCGACACTGAGTGTCAGCTGTATCACCTTATCCTCGGGAACCATAGAATGCTCTCCGGGATACTGCGCACATATCAGATCCTTTGCATACTCGTCATTAAACTCTTCCACATATGTGATCTGGAAATACGGAGATATTTTCCTTAATGAGTCCTCCGCATCCTCACGTGTAAGTCCTATGACTCTGGGTACTTCCTTTAATTCCGAACCTATAGGTACGGGTGAAGGACTCGGTGAAGGTGTCGCCGGTACTTTTATCAGATTGTTTGTGGGTGTGACCTCGTCGGGAGTCGGTGAAGCCGGTGTATCGGTA
Organism: uncultured Lachnospiraceae bacterium; assembly: GCA_902774525.1. Classification (GTDB taxonomy): domain Bacteria; phylum Bacillota; class Clostridia; order Lachnospirales; family Lachnospiraceae; genus RUG11977. Next base: position 17,168 of record CACYIR010000023.1, on the reverse strand, counting down.
GTC